>JAMPXO010000067.1 GCA_023701125.1 Vicinamibacteria bacterium
CGCGCGTCGAGGAAGGCGCGCAGCACTTCCTGGGCGACGGCAGCGCCGATCACCCGCGCGCCCATCACCAGCACGTTGACGTCGTCGTGCTCGACGCACTGGTGGCCCGAGTAGGTGTCGTGGCACAGGCCCGCACGAGCGCCGAAGACCTTGTTGGCCGCGATCGCGGCGCCGACGCCGCTGCCGCACAACACGACGCCGCGCTCGGCGCGGCCCGCCACCACGGCCTGCGACACCGCCGCGGCGAAGTCCGGGTAGTCGCAGGGCACCGTGGAGTCCGTGCCGAGGTCGTCGACCACGTGCCCCCAGCGGGCGAGATCGGCGGCCAGCAACTGCTTCAGCTCGAAACCGGCGTGGTCCGATCCGATCGCGATCCTCACGGCCTTGCCTCCCTGGCGGCTCAGTAATAGACGATGACGCGGAAGCTGCCGCTGTTGTCCTGCAGGAAGTCGTCGTTGACGCCCAGGTACAGCCGGCCGCTGCCGCGGACGTCGATCGGCCCCTTCTCGCCGCCGATGAAGAAGGCGTCGCGGCCGATGCGGCCCACCAGCGCTCCGCCGGGCCGGCTCGGGATCGGGCGGCCGGCGTTGTAGTGGTTGCCGCCCTCGCCGCTCGGCCCGTCCTTGCGGTCCTTGCCCCACGACACCCTGCCGGAGGCATCGAAATACAGGCTCTGCCCACGCCGCACGTCGATCCCGGTGTCGGTCCAGGCCTCGGACGCGGTCACGGACACCGAGCGCTCGCGCATGCCGCTGGGCCGGCCGCTGTTGCCGCTTCCCCAGCCGCCGCCGACCTCCTCGCGGTCGTCCTGGTCGAACTCGATGCGCTGCACGTCCTCGCGGTCGTAGCGCTCGATGCGCCCGCGGTAGTCCTCGAACTCGATGCGTCCGGAGCGGAAGCCCACCAACTCGCCCTCGATCCGACGCCCCCCGCGCAGCACCAGGGTGTCGGCGCACAGCGGGACCGCGGCCAGCCCCAGGATCACGAGTGCACGCGTGCGATTCATGTCTTGCCTCCTCGGGCAAGAGTACTGCAAGTGCGGCTGCGGTTGACGGGCCGGCGATCGCGCCGAATACTCCCACCGATTCCCGCAAGGAGGGCTTGTGGTCAAGCAGTTCGCGGCGTTCCTCAAGGAGTACGGAGTGGTCGGCCTGGCGATCGCCGTGATCCTCGGCGGCAAGCTCAACGAGTTGGTCACCGCCGTCGTCAACGACCTCGTGATGCCGCTGTTGCTCAGGCCCGCGCTGCAGGCGGCACAGGTCGACGACATCCGCAAGCTGTCGGCCGGCGGCGTGCTCTACGGCAAGGTGATCGGAGCGGGCCTCGACTTCCTGATCGTCGCCCTGCTGGTGTTCCTGTTCGCGAAGTTGATCCTGAAGGAAGAGACGGTCACCAAGAAATAGGCCCGGCCAGGGCCAGCGCGGCCCACACGCCACCCACCGCGGTCGTGGCCAGGCCGGCCGCCAGCAGCAGCCCGCGCGCGGCGACCGGTCGGTCCTGCGCGGCCCGCGCGCTGGCCTCGCCGACCAGCGCCGCGAAGGCGGCCATTGCCAGGATCGTTCCCACGGCGAAGGCCAGCAGGTACAGCGCCGCCGGGCCCAGCCCCGGCAGCGCGACAGCAGGCAGTACCCCGAGCAGGTGGGCCGTGCCGGCGAAGCCGTGGAGCGTGCCCGCCACGAACGCCGTGTGCTCGTGGCGATGCGGGTGCGGGTGGTCGGCCGCCGCCGCGGGCGCTTCGCCCAGGTGGGCGTGCAGGTGGGCATGGGGCTCGCCTTCGTGGGCATGGGGGTGGACGTGGACCTTCAGCCGCAGCGCAGCGCGAATCGCCTGCCCGCCGATCACCACCAGCACCAGGCCGACCACGGCCTCGGCGCGGTGCGACAGGGCCTCGACGTCGAAGCTGCCCTCCAGCGCGAGGGCCAGCGCGCCGACCACCAGCACCCCGCCGCTGTGGCCGAGGCCCCAGCGCACGCCGGCGCGCAGGGCGTGGAAGCGGCGGCCGACCGAGAGCGGCAACAGCGCGGCCAGGTGATCGATGCCGGTGACCACGTGGGCCGCGCCCGCCGCGAGCCCGGACAGCGCGACCAGCGCCAGCGTCGCGCTCACGAGTAGAGCGCTTCGATCTGCCCCGCGTATTTCTCGGCGATCGGCTTGCGGCGCAGCTTCAGCGTCGGCGTCAGCTCGCCGCCCTCGACGCTGAACTCCGCGGGCAGCAGCACGAACCGGCGCACGCTCTCGAAGCGGGCGAGGTCGGTGTTGACCCGCTCCACCTCGCGCTCCACGAACGCGCGGAACAGCGGCGAGACGGCCGCCTGCGCCGCGTCGATGTCCGGGCAGCCCGCGGCGGCCAGCGCCGCCGGCAGCCGCTGCGGGTCGAGCGCCAGCAGCGCGGCGACGTAGGGCCGGCGATCGCCGAGGGCGACGGCCTGGCCGATGCCGGGGATCTGCTTGAGGCGGGCTTCGATCGGGGCCGGCGCGATGTTCTTGCCCCCCGACGTGATCAGCAACTCCTTCTTGCGGTCGGTGACCGAGAAGTAGCCGTCGGCGTCGACCCGGCCCACGTCGCCGGTGTGGTACCAGCCGTCGGCGTCGAGCACCTCCGCGGTGGCCGCCTCGTCCTTGAGGTAGCCGCGGAACACGTTGGGGCCGCGCAGCAGGATCTCGCCGTCGTCGGCCAGCTTCGCCTCGGTGCCGACGATCGGCAGCCCGACCGTGCCCAGCCGGTAGCGCGGCGGCATCGACACCGTGGCTGGCCCGCTGACCTCGCTGGCGCCGTAGATCTCGGTGATCAGCACGCCGAGGCTCATGAAGTACTCGAGCGTCTCGCGCGGCATCGGCGCCGCGGACACGGCCATCAGCTTGACCTGGTCGAAGCCGAGCCGCTCGCGCACCTTCGAGTACACGAGCTTGTCCGCCAGGCGCCAGGCGAACGGCGCGGGCGCCCCGCAGGCGATCGCGGGGCCGTGGGCGGCACCCACCGAGCGCGCCCACGCCACCAGCCGGCGCCGCAGCGCGGGGGCGTTGGCGCCGGCGGCCAGCATCGCCGCCTGCATCTTCTCGTACACCCGCGGCACGCCCAGGAACATCGTGGGCCGCACCTCGCGCAGCGCCTCGGGCAGCGCCTCCATCGCCTCGACGAAGTGGACCTGCGCGCCGGAGACCAGCGGGGCGTACAACGAGTTGGCCTGCTCCGCGATGTGGGACAGCGGCAGGTAGGACACCAGCCGGTCGTCGCTGCCCAGCCGGGCGTGGCGCACGACCTCGCGCCCGACCCACAGCGCGTTGGCGTGGGTGATCATCACCGCCTTCGGCTGTCCCGTCGTGCCCGACGTGTAGATCAGCGCGGCGACGTCGTGCTCGGCCTGGGCCGCGAGGCGGGCCTCGAGGGCCGACTCCGGCACGGCGTCGCCGCTCTGCAGGAAGTCCTGCCAGGACATGGCGCCGTCGGGGGTTTGGGGGCGGAGGAGCTCCGTTCGCGACGGAGCCCCCATGGGACCAGCCCCGGGTTCACCCCGGGGCTGGAACCCGTCGGCCCCGTCGAGCAGCACGCGATGCGCGAGCCGCGGCAGGTCGGGTCCCGGTGCCACCGCGTCGAGGTCGCGCGGCGACACCAGCACGGCGACCCGGGCGTCGCAGTGGGCGGTGACGTAGCGGGTCTGCTCGCGGGTCGAGGTGGCGTAGATGCCCGCGGGGCGAGCGCCCGCCAGCGCCGCGCCCAGCGCGGCCACGTACCACTCGGGGCGATTGGCCCCGCGGATGACGACGCCTTCGTCCTTCTCCACGCCGGCGGCGATGAAGGCGCGGGCGGCGCGGCGCACGTCGCGACCGTACTCGCCCCAGGTGATCGCGCGCCAGCCCTGCGGCGAGCGAAGGTGGTGCGCCGGGCGGGTGCTCCAGCGTTCGGCCGCCTGCAGCACGGCCTCGCCCACGGTCCGCGGCGCGTTCAGCATGACTCCTCGGCCATCGGGTTCCCTCGCGATCGTCGTGGGCCGAAGGGTAGCAGGCCGGGCACGGCCGCGGGCTCAGCGCGCGGGTGTTTCCGAGAGCGCCAGCGCCAGCAGGGCGAGGGTGCGGGTCGCCACGCCGGTGGGGCCGTCGGCGCGCCACGGCCGCGACTCGGGCCACGACGTGCCGGCGATGTCGAGGTGGACGTACGGGCGGCCGGCCGTGAACTCGCGCAGGAAGGCCGCGCCGATCGAAGCGCCGCCGCCGGTGCCTTCGCCCTCGACCAGGTCGGCGACCAGGCTGGTGCGGACCCGGCGCGTGAAGTCGTCGTCGAGCGGCAGTCGCCAGATCGGCTCGCCCGCGCGGTCGGCGGCGCGCTGGACGGCGGAGTAGAGCGCCTCGTCCGTGGCGAACGCGCCCGTGTAGCCCGAGCCCAGCGCGCGCACGACGCTGCCGGTGAGCGTCGCCACGTCGACGAGGTGGGTGGCGCCCTGGGCGACGGCGTAGCCGAGCGCGTCGGACAGGATCAGCCGCCCCTCGGCGTCCGTGCTCATCACCTCGACGCTCTTCCCCGCCGGGCCGACGAACACGTCGCCGGGCTTCTGGGCGGTGCCCGAGGGCATGTTCTCGATCGCGGGCACGACGCCGATCACCTCGACCTGCGGCTTCAGCCGCGCGATGGCGCCCATCGCCGAGATCACCGCGGCGGCGCCCGCCATGTCGCCCTTCATCCGGTACATGCCCTCGCCGTCCTTCAGCGAGATGCCGCCGGAGTCGAAGCAGACGCCCTTGCCGGCCAGCGCGAGCCGGACCGTCGACGGCTGTGCCGGCACGTAGCGCAGGACGATGAAGCGGGGCGCGTTGGCGCTGCCCTTGCCGACCGCGATCGTGCCGCCCAGGTTCAACCGCTCGAGGTCCGCGCCAGCGAACACCTCGACTTGCAGGCCGGACTCGCGCGCCACCTCCTGCGCGTGGCGCGCCAGCAGCTCGGGGGTCATCTTGTTGGCGGGCTCGACCGCCAGGCGCCGGGCCTGGTTCTGGGCGCGGCCCAGCCACAGCCCGCGCTCCAGCGCCGCGGCCGCTTCGTTGGCCGGGCCGGTGGTGCCGGCGAGCTTGACCAGCGCCAGGTCGCGGCGCTCGGGCGCCGTCTTGTGCAGGCCCGGATCGAAGCTGCCGACCAGCCCACCTTCGACCGCAGCGGACACCGACGCGGCGGGCGGGAGCTCTCCCCCCGGCAGCCACAAGGCGAGCGAGCGGGCGCGCGGCGGGGTGCGCCGCACGGCGACGCCCGCCACCCGCCGCAGCGGCTCGGCGCCCCAGCTCGCACGGGGACCGGCGGCGACGATCAGGAGCGAGCGGGCCGCGAGTCCGGCCGGGGCCGGCAGCACCAGTGCGTCACCTGCCTTCTCGGGCCAGCTCCCCTGCTCGCGCGCCGTGCGCAACGCCGTGGCCAGCGCGGGCGCAGCGGAGCGCAGCAGCGCCGGCTCCTCCTCGCCTGCGAACACCGGTACGGCCAACGCATCGGCGGTGATCGCGGGCAGCGCCCGCGACTCGAGCGCGAACGAAGGTTCGGTGGCGGCGGCCGCCAGCGGCCACAGGCCCAGGCACACAACGACGGCGACGAGCTTCTTCACGCGTCGAGCCTCCATCGGGTGGACGTCGAGCTCCGGCGACGGGGTGTACCCGTCGCCGGTCCCATGGCGGGTCCGTCGGTCAGGGCGCGCCGCCTGGCGCGAGGTCAGCGCTTGGCGGCGGCGGGAGCGATGTACAGGGTGCGAGCGGTCAGCTCGCGCGACTCGAGGCCCGCCGCCTTGCCGAGCAGTTCCAGCGTCTCGGGCATCTGGGGGCGGAACTTCCACTCGTCGTCGCGACCGCCGGCGGCCTTGACGGCCTTGGCCCACGTCGGCCACCACGGGGCGGCCTTCTTGGCGAGCGGCTCCAGCACCAGCACGCGGGCGCCAGCCTTGGCGCTCTCGAGCAGGCGCGGCAACAGCGCGTCGCGGACGGGGTCCTCGAGCTCGTTGAGCGAGAACGCGAGCACGATGCCGCAGGCGCCCGGGGCGACCTTGGTGTCGCCGACGTCGCCCGGCATCGCGCGGCCGCGCAGACCGAGCTGGGCCAGCGTCCACCGCGTCTCGGACAGCGCCCAGCGGCTGCGGTCGACCGAGAGGATCTCGGGCCGCGGTGCCATCTCCAGCGCCCACGCCACGCCGGCCACGCCGGTGCCGCAACCGAGGTCGGCGACGCGCGGCAGGGTGGGCTTGGTCGCGCCGAGGGCCCGCACGACCTCGCGCACGAGCAGGAAGTGGCGAGCGCCGTAGTAGAGCGCGAAGGCGGCCCGCTTGCCGGCCCCGTCCAGGGCGCCGCCGTCCACGAGCTTCGACCGGCGCTCGACGTAGACGGAGGACAGCGCCTGCAGGGAGCGACGGACTTCCTGGAAGCTGAGGCTGGCGCGGTGACGGGCCTCGAGGGCCGCGAACCAGTTGTTGAACGGATCCTCGGGTGCGGTCGGGGCGGCCGCTGGCGCAGGCCGGGACCACCCTTCCACGGTCGATTCTGCTCGTCTCACTTTTGCGATTCTACCAGACCCCGGGCACGAATCCCGCATGGGCGGAGTCTTTTGCCAGCACCTGCGCAGTCGCTGCGCCGAGCAACGCTCCGCAGTCCGCCCGCCACTTCTCGACGAGCAGGTCGTCGGCGCGCGTGCGCCCGACGTTCACGGCGGCCACCGGGCGCCCCGCTTCGCGCGCGGCGAGGCACAGGCGGAAGCCCGAGTACACCATCAGCGACGAGCCGACGACCAGCACCGCGTCGCACTCCCGCGCCAGCGCGATCGCCTGCGCGCCGCGCGGTGCCGGCACGTTCTCGCCGAAGAAGACCACGTCGGGCTTGAGCAGTCCGCCGCAGCCGGGGCAGCTGGGCACGCGCAGGTCGTCGAAGCCGTGCTCGAGCCGCGCGTCGCCGTCGGGAGCAGCGGGCGCCGCCGCGGTCGCGAGCCACGGGTTCCAGGCCAGCAACAACTGCTGCACGTCGGCGCGGGCGAGATGGCGATCGCACTCGAGGCACACCACGCGGTCGAGGCGGCCGTGCAGGTCGACCACGTCGCGCGAGCCGGCCTTCTGGTGCAGGCCGTCGACGTTCTGGGTCACGATCCGCAGCGGCCGGCCGGCGGCGACCAGTGCGGACAGTGCACGATGGGTTGCACCCGGCTCGGCGGCGGCGACGCGCGGCCAGCCCACCGCGCTGCGCGCCCAGTAGCGGGCGCGGGCGCGCGGCTGGCTGACGAAGTCGTGGAAGCGCACCGGAGGCCGGCTCTTCCAGGCGCCGTCGTGGTCGCGATAGGCGGGGATGCCGGAGCCTTCGCTGCAGCCGGCCCCGGTGATCACCAGCAGCCGGCGATGGCGGTCGAAGAAACGCGCGAGCCCGTCGGCGGCGTCCGATGTGGCACTGACCATCGCGGTCGAGTCTAGTGCGGCTGCCCCGTACGAGGCACCCCTCGGCCGTGCCATCATCCCGGTGCCCCCGGAAAGGAGGACACCGTGCGACTGGTCACCCGCGGCGATCTGGACGGCCTGACCTGCGCCGTTCTCATCACGAGCTGCGAAGAGGTCGAGGAGATCGACCTCGTCCACCCGCAGGACATCACCCAGAAGCGCATCCACATCGGCGAGGACGACATCCTCGCCAACCTCCCCTACGCGGAGGGCTGCGGCAAGTGGTTCGACCACCACCAGCTGACCCAGGTCGGCGACAAGCCGCCCGACCGCTTCGAGGGCCGCTACGGGCTCTCGCCGTCCGCCGCGCGGGTGGTGTTCGAGTACTACATGTGCGCGAACCCGGACATCAAGCGCCACATGCGGTTGCTGGCCGAGACCGACCGCTTCGACTCCGCCCACCTCGATCTCGAGGACGTGCTGGACCCGCGCGACTACGTGATGCTCGGCTTCACCCTCGACCCGCGTACCGGCCTGCGCGGCTACCGCGAGTACTTCTTCCTGCTGCTCGAGGCGCTGAAGACGAAGTCGATCGAAGAAATCCTGGCGCTGCCCGAGGTCAAGGAGCGGGTGCTGGTGATGCGGGCCGCCGACGAGCAGTTCCGCCAGCTGACGAAGGACCGCTCGCGGCTCGACGGCAACGTCGTGGTCACCGACTTCCGCGGCCTCTCGCCCCAGCCCGTGGGCAACCGCTTCATCGTCTACACGCTGTTCCCGCAGGCCAACATCTCCGTGCGCGTCCACCCGGGGCCGACCTCGGAACAGGTGGCGGTGGCGGTCGGACGCTCGATCTTCAACCGCACCAGCCGCACCAACGTCGGCCAGTTGATGGCGGGTTTCGGCGGTGGCGGCCACAGGGGGGCGGGCACCTGCCTGCTGCTCGCCACGACGGCCGACGACGAGATCGAGTTCATGGTCGAGCAGATGAAGAAGGATGGATAACCAGTTTTCACGTTTTCCTAGTTGAGAATCATTCTCAACTGCTGTAGTTTCCAGCTCATGGATCTACGGACCCACGCACACGACGGAGACCGACTGGCCCAGGCGTGCCGGGAGGCGGGTCTCAAGGCCACCCCCCAGCGTCTGGCCGTGCTCAAGGCGCTCCTGATCTCCCACGAGCATCCGGGCCCCGAGGCGGTGTTTCGCCAGGTTCGCGGGGAGCTGTCGTCGATCTCGCTCGCCACCGTCTACAAGACGCTGGACGCGCTGGAGGGAGCCGGTCTCGTCGAGCGCGTCACCCCGCTGTCCGAGGGGCGCCGCTACGACGCCAACCGCACGCCGCACCATCACCTCGTCTGCACCGCGTGTGGACGCATCGAAGACCACGAGGACCCCACCCTCGCCCCGATCCTGCCGGTCGACCTCGGCGGCTTCCTGGCGCGGGCGGTGCGGGTCGAAGTGCTGGGATCGTGCGCCGGCTGCCGGCGCCAGGAACAGTGAAGCAGGACCTTTAACAGTCAAGGAGTCGAACACCGATGTCGAAGCTTGCGGGCACCAAGACGCACCAGAACCTGAAGGACGCATTTGCGGGCGAGTCGCAGGCGAACCGCCGCTACCTCTACTTCGCCAAGGTGGCGGACATCGAGGGCTACCCGGAGATCGCCGGCAACTTCCGCGAGACGGCCGATGGCGAGACGGGTCACGCGCACGGCCACCTCGATTACCTGAAGGTGGTCGGTGACCCGGCGACGGGCCTGCCGATGGGCGACACTGCGACCAACCTGAAGGCCTCGGTCGCCGGCGAGACCCACGAGTACACCGACATGTACCCGGGCATGGCGAAGAGCGCCCGCGAGGAGGGCTTCTCCGAGATCGCGGACTGGTTCGAGACGCTGGCCAAGGCCGAGAAGTCGCACGCCGGCCGCTTCCAGAAGCTGCTGGATTCCATCAGCTAGCAGGTTCCAGCGGGTTCCGGCGCCGGAATGGTTCCGGCGCCGGTCCCGCATGCCGTGCCCCCGTGCCCCGAGGCCGTTCCCTTCAGCCGACCCCGCTCTTCATCCGCGCGCCACGCGCCAGGCAGGACTCCATGAGCGAACCCCACAACATCTCCTACAAGCCGACCGACGGTCTGACCTACGACCCCTCGGAGCCGAAGTACTGGGACGCCGGGGCGCTGCAGAAGGAAATCACCCGCGTCTTCGAGGTCTGTCACGGCTGCCGCATGTGCTTCAAGTACTGCGACAGCTTCCCGATCCTGTTCGAGCTGCTCGACAAGAAGTACGACGGGGACGTGAAGAAGGTCCTGCCCGGCGAGACGCAGCGGGTGATGGACCAGTGCTTCCAGTGCAAGCTGTGCGAGGTCCAGTGCCCGTACACGCCGCGCGAGAACCACGAGTTCCAGCTCGACTTCCCCAGGCTCGTCCACCGCTACCAGGCGCAGCGGGTCAAGGTCGAGGGCGTGCCGCTGCGGGAGAAGGTGCTGGGCAATCCCGACCTGGCCGCGCAGATGGCCCGGCTGTCGTTCGGCATGGCCAACGTGATGAACCGCAACTCCGTGCACCGCTTCTTCTTCGAGAAGCTGCTCGGCATCCACCGCGACAAGCAGTTGCCCGACTTCGCCTCCGAGACGTTCGAGGACTGGGCGGACAAGACGGGCCGCAACGTCGACAAGCCGACGGGCGAGGTCGTGCTGTTCGAGACCTGCTACGTCAACAACAACGAGCCCGAGGTCGGCCAGGACACGGTCACGGTGCTCGAGAAGAACGGCGTGAAGGTCGACTGCAGGAAGGGCCTCGCCTGCTGCGGCATGCCGAAGTGGGAGCACGGCGACCTCGACGGCCTGCGCGCGCAGGCGAAGAAGAACCTCGACATGCTGATGCCGCACGTCGAGGCCGGGCAGAAGGTGCTGGCGATCAACCCCACCTGCTCGATGATGCTGCGCCGCGAGTACCCGGAGCTGGTCGCGCCCGAGGACAAGGAGCGCGCGAAGAAGCTGGCCGCGGCGACGATGGACCCGTCGGAGTTCCTGTGGTCGATCCGCGACCAGGAGCGCTTCAACACCGACTTCAAGTCGACCCCCGGCGGCACCGTGGCCTACCACGCGCCCTGCCACCTGCGGGCCCAGGGCGTCGGCTTCAAGGGCCGCGACCTGATGCGCAAGATCCCGGGCGTCAAGCCGGCGATGGTGATGGAGTGCTGCGGCCACGACGGCACCTACGCGATGAAGGTCGAGGGTTTCGAGCCGTCGCAGCGGATCGGCAAGAAGGCCTTCGACGGCATGAAGGGCGCCAGCGAGGCCAAGGAGTGGTCGACCGACTGCCCGCTGGCCGCGATCCAGTTCGAGCAGCACGCCGGCAAGAAGCCGCTGCACCCGATGACGATCCTGCGCCGCGCCTACGAGCCGGACGGGTTCGCGGAGAAAGTCACGCCGAAGCCGGCCGAGAACGAGAAGAAGAAGGAGGAGCAGTCGTGAACGCGATCCAGCCCGTCCGCCGCGAGGAGATCCTCGACTACGTCACCTACGGCGAGCAGCGCGAACAGATCCGCGAGGCCGTGCTCAAGGTGAAGGCCCCGCGCCGGGTCCACGTCGGCCCGCACATGACCTTCCTGTTCGAGAACCGCGACACGGTCCGCTACCAGGTCCTGGAGATGGTGCGGGTCGAGCGGCTCGTCAAGGAGGCCGAGATCCAGCACGAGCTCGAGACCTACAACGAGTTGCTCGGCGGCCCCGGCGAACTCGGCGCCACGCTGCTGATCGAGATCGACGACGCGGCGCAGCGCGCGGAGAAGCTGGTCGCCTGGCGCGACCTGATGGAGCACGTCTACGCGCGGCTCGAGGATGGCTCGAAGGTGATGGTCAGCTACGACCGCCGCCAGGTGGGCGACGAGCGGCTGTCTTCAGTGCAGTACATCCGCTTCGCGACCGGCAGCAAGGCCCCGGTCGCGATCGGCAGCGACCACGCGGGCTACCCGCACGAGGCGACGCTGACGGACGAGCAGCGCCGCGCGCTGGCCGAGGACCTGGGAGGCGCCTGACCTACAGCCCCGGCGTCACCGTGCCGTTGAGGCAGCCCCTCACGCCGCGCACGGTCGCGCACAACTGGAAGGAGCCCTGCGCCACACCCTTCAGGTCCTTGTTGAACACGGTCACGCCGGAGTTGCTGACCTCGACGCTGCCGTGTCCCGAGACCAGCTGCCAGTCGCAACTGGTGCCGTGGACCGCCTCCGGCACGTCGTTGCCCGCGCTGTCCTTGGGGGTGGCCGTGACGAAGCCGCGGCAACCGACAGGCAGTTCACCCAGGCCGTTGCGCGGCTGGGTCACGCCCGCGGGACAACTGAAGCCGAAGAAGCCGACCCGCACGTGATGGATCGAGCCGTTGCTCGAAGGCGTCGGTGTGGGCGCCGGGCGCGGGGTCGAGCCCGGGCTGGGCGTCGGCGTCGGCCCTGACGACGGCGTGGGTGTGGGCTGCGGGGCCGCCGTCGGAGCCGGCGTCGGCCCCGGAGTCGGCAGCGTCGTCGGCGTGACGACGATCGGCACCGAGACCGGCGTCGGGCTCGAGACGTTGCTCGAAGCCTGAGTCGGCAGCTCCTCGTAGATCGTGGTGCAGCCGACGCCGAGGAGGATCAGCAGAGCGAGTCCGAGCCGAGCCTGCACGAGTCCCTCCCCATTCAAAGTGAAACTTGAGTTGCGAACACCGAAAGTCTCACCCAGCCTGACTTTCGGTGTCAAGCTCGAACCCCGGCTGCACCCCGGCCGGCGACCTGCTGCTCGATCTCCTTACGGAGCCGCACGGCCTCGGCCTGGAGTCGCTTCAGCCCGGCCAGGTCGACCGCCTGGTGGCGTGCCGCCTGCTCGACCGTCGAGCACGCCGCCGCGAGATCGTGCCCGCCCAGGTTCCCGGCCGCCCCTCGCAGTGCGTGGGCGGCGTGACCCAGACCGGCGACATCCGCACCGGCCGCCAGTTCTTCGATTCGAGCCAGGCGCGCCGGCAGGTCCTGGAGGAAGCGGTCGGCCAGGTCCGCGGCGAACCCGTCCCCGCCGAGGTCGTCGAGTTGAGCGAAGCGCTCGGCGACCCGGCTGCGCGACGCGACCACCGGCGGCGGCGGCGCGGGCAGGCCCTCGTTGCTGGGGCTGCCGGGGCTCCGCGGCGGCCCGAAACGCTCCAGCGCGGCGCGCAGTTCTTCGATCATCAGCGGCTTGCCGATGTGGCCGTCCATGCCCGCCTCGAGGCACGCCTCGCGGTCGCCCTCGAGCGCGCTCGCGGTCAGCGCGACGATCCGCGGGCCTTCGTCGCCGAAACGCTGGCGCACGCGGCGGGCCGCGGTCAGACCGTCCATCTCGGGCATCTGCACGTCCATGAACACGAGGTCGTAGGGCTGGCGCTCCAGCGCCTGCAGCACCTCCAGGCCGTTGGCCGCCAGGTCGGCGCGCTGGCCCAGCCGCTCGAGGAAGCGGACCGCGACCTTCTGGTTCACCGGGTTGTCCTCGGCCACCAGGATGCGCAGCGGATGGCCCAGCGGCTCGGCCGCCGCGTGGGACGGCACGGGCTCCTCGAGCGGGCGCCCGACCGCCGCCCGCAGCGCCCGCAGCAGAGGCGCCGCTCGCAACGGCCGGCTCAGCAGGCCGCTCACGGTCGGGGCCCGGCCCAGCAGCCGCGCCTCGGCCCGGGTGTCGAGCGGCGTCAGCAGCACGACGGGCAGGTCCGGGCGCAGCGCGGCCAGCTCACCGACGAGGGCGGGCAGTTCACTGCCGGCCCGCTCCAGCCCGACCAGGCACACGTCGAACGGCCGTCGCTCGCGCACCCACTCGACGGCGTCGGCGGGCGCCCCGGCGACGGTCCATTCCATGCCGTAGGCCTCGGCGAGCCGCGCCGCCAGCCGCGCGGTCAGCCGGCCCGGCTCCGCGATCAGCAACCGCTTGCCCGCGAGGTGCTCGTCGCGGCGCAAGCCCGGCGCCTGCGGCACGCTCTCGGCCTGCAGCGTGAAGGAGAAGATGGTCCCGCGGCCGACGCCGCTCTCGACCCACAACCGGCCGCCCATCAGGTCGACCAGCCGCTTGCAGATGGCGAGGCCGAGGCCCGTCCCGCCGTACTTGCGCGAGGTGGTGGCATCCGCCTGGGTGAAGGACTGGAACAGCCGCGACAGCCGGTCCTCGGCGATGCCGATGCCGGTGTCGCGCACCGCGAACGTCAGCTCGTGGCGGTTGGCGCCCAGCGGGCGCGCCGCGACGCTGACCTGGACCTCGCCGTGGGCCGTGAACTTGACCGCGTTGGAGACCAGGTTGACGAGCACCTGGCGCAGCCGCGCCGCGTCGCCGACGATCGCCTCCGGCGCGTCGAGGCCGAGGTCGTAGGCCATCTCCAGGCCCTTCTCGGCGGCCGACGTGGCGAGCAGCTCGAGGGTGTCCTCGACGCACGCCCGCAGCTCGAACGGCTGGTGCTCGAGCTCGAGCTTGCCGGACTCGATCTTCGAGAAGTCGAGGATGTCGTTGATGATGGTCAGCAGCGCGTCGCCGCTCTGGCGGATCGTCTCGACGTAGTCGCGCTGCTCCGGCGTCAGCGAGGTGGAGAGCAGCAGCCCCGTCATCCCGATCACCCCGTTCATCGGGGTGCGGATCTCGTGGCTCATCACGGCCAGGAAGGCGCTGCGGGCGCGAGCGGCCTCCTCGGCCTTGCCCTTGGCCTCGGCCAGCTCGTCGACGAGCTGCGCGAGGTACGTCGCGTTCGACTCGAACTCCTCCTTGGTGCGCTTCAGGTCGCGGGCGTACCTGCGCCGTTCCTCCTCGACCCGCTTCTGTTCCGAGACGTCGCGCACGACCGCCGCCAGCGCGGCCGGCTCACCGCCGGTGCCCTTCCGCAGCAGGAACAGCGTCGCCTCGGCCTCGATCGCCGCTCGCGTCCAGGCGTGGCGCAGTTGCAGGTCGCCCTCCCAGCGACCGCGGCCGAACACCGTCGGGATCACCACCCCGGCGAGTTGCACCCGGCTGTCGGGCGTGAACAGGTCGCCGATGGAGAGCCGCGCGACATCCTCGGGGTTGCCGAGGCCGAGCCGGCGCCGACCGGCGTCATTGACGAAGCTCAGACGACCGTCGAGGCTCGCCAGCGCGACCAGCTCGGAGCTGCCCTCCACCAGGGCGACGAACGTGTCGCGCTCCTCGTGAGCGCGGAACAGCGCCTCGACGACACTGGCGCCGCCGGCGGCCACTTCCGCGGCCGGGGCCGCGGCCGCCTCGTCCTCCTCGAGCGTGGCCAGCAGGTCCGCGTCCTCCTCCGCCTCCTCCGCCGTGGCCAGCAGCAGCAGGCTGCCGTCCGGCAGCGAGACCGCGCGGACCGCGATCGGCGGCAGCCCGTCGCGCGCATCGAGCAGCAGGTCCACGCCGGAGTCCCAGCCCGTCAGCTCGACGCGGTCGCCCAGCGCCAGCCCCGGCGAGGCGGCCAGGCGGCCGGCGAGGCCCGGGCCGGCGTGGACGAGGTTGAGGCCGCGATCGAGCAGCACGTAGTCGCGGCACGCCGCGTCGAGTGCCTCCAGGGAGAGCGTGATCGCGTCTTCGCTCATGCGCGCGTGCTGCGGGACATCGGAGAGCCGAAGCATACCGCCTCCGGGGAGCCCCCCGTCCGCGGTTAGACTTGTCGCCCGAAATGGCCACGATCCTCGTTACCGGCGGCGCCGGCTTCATCGGCTCGAACTTCGTGCGGCGCCTGCTCGCGCAGCGGCCGCAGCACCGGGTGGTCGTGCTCGACGCCCTGACCTATGCCGGCAACCTGCTCAGCCTGAAGGGGCTGGAGCAGAGCGGCCGGTTCACGTTCGTCGCGGCGGACATCGCGGACCGCGAGGCCGTGCGGGCCGCGTTCGCGGCCCACCGGCCCGACGCCGTGGTCAACTTCGCGGCCGAGTCGCACGTCGACCGCTCGATCGACGGGCCCGGGGCCTTCGTCCGCACCAACGTCAACGGCACGTTCGAGCTGCTCGAGGCCGCCCGCGGCCAGTGGACGGCGCGGGCCGGCGAGGCGCGCGAGCACTTCCGCTTCCTCCACGTCTCGACCGACGAGGTGTACGGTTCGCTGGGGGCCGAGGGTCGCTTCACCGAGGACAGCACCTACGCCCCGAATTCGCCGTACGCGGCGTCCAAGGCCGCTGCCGACCACCTCGTGCGCGCGTGGCACGAGACCTACGGGTTGCCCACGCTGCTCACCAACTGCTCGAACAACTACGGCCCCTACCAGTTCCCCGAGAAGCTGATCCCGCTGATGATCCTGACGGCGCTCGAGGGCAAGCCGCTGCCGATCTACGGCGACGGCGGCAACGTGCGCGACTGGATCCACGTCGAGGACCACTGCGACGGCGTGCTGCTGGCGCTCGAGCGCGGGGTCCCGGGCGGCCGCTACAACCTCGGCGCCGACAGCGAGCGCACCAACCTGCAGGTGGTCGACGCCCTCTGCGCCGCGCTCGAGGCGGCGCGGCCCGCCCGCGACAATGCGGCGCTGCGGGCGGCCGGCAAGGGCTCGTACCTCGAACTGAAGACGTTCGTGAAGGACCGCCCGGGTCACGACCGGCGCTACGCGATCGACTCGACGCACGCCCGCAGGAGCCTCGGCTTCGCGCCGCGCTACCCGTTCGAGGCGGGCCTCGACCAGACCGTGGGCTGGTACCTCGACAACTCGGAGTGGTGCGAGGCCGTGCAGAGCGGCCGCTACCGCCGCGAGCGACTCGGCCTCGACGCGGGAGCGAAAGCGTGAAGGGCATCATCCTCGCGGGCGGCTCCGGCACCCGGCTGTACCCGCTGACCCGGGCGGTCAGCAAGCAGCTGGTGCCGATCTACGACAAGCCGATGGTGTACTACCCGCTGACCACGCTGATGCTGGCGGGCATCCGCGAGGTGCTGGTGATCTCGACGCCGGAGGACCTGCCGGGCTTCCGGCGGCTGCTCCAGGACGGCTCCGACTGGGGCCTGCGCATCGAGTACGCCGAGCAGCCGCGGCCCGACGGCCTGGCCCAGGCCTTCGTCATCGGCCGCGAGTTCGTCGGCACCGACTCCGTCGCCCTCGCCCTCGGCGACAACGTCTTCTACGGCTCCGGCTTCGCGGAGGCGCTGGCCGCCGCCGGTCAGCGCGAGAAGGGCGCCACGGTGTTCGCATACCGGGTGGCCGACCCCGAGCGCTACGGCGTCGTCTGGTTCGGCCCCGACGGCCGCGCCGAGGGTCTCGAGGAGAAGCCGATGCAGCCGAAGTCCCACTTCGCGGTCACCGGCCTCTACTTCTACGACAACCGCGTGCTCGACATCGCCGCCGGCCTGAAGCCGTCGCCGCGCGGCGAGTTCGAGATCACCGACGTCAACCTCGCCTACCTGCGCCTGGGCGAGCTGCACGTCGAGGTGCTCGGCCGCGGCACCGCCTGGCTCGACACCGGCACCCACGAGTCCCTGCTGCAGGCCTCGACCTTCATCCAGGCGATCGAGACCCGGCAGGGCCTGAAGGTGGCCTGCCCCGAGGAGGTCGCCCTGCACATGGGCTACATCGACGCGGAGCAGGTGCTGAAGCTGGCCCAGCCGATGGCGAAGAACGAGTACGGCCGCTACCTGATCCGGCTGGTCGAGGAGCGCGCGGCGCGGTGAAGGTCCACGTCACGCCGCTGCCCGGCCTGCTGCTGATCGAGCCCGACGTGCACCGCGACACCCGCGGCTACTTCCTCGAGACCCACCACCAGGCGCGCTACGCCGAGGCCGGCGTGACGGGCCCGTTCGTGCAGGACAACCTCTCCCACTCGGTGCGCGGCACGCTGCGCGGGCTCCACGCCCAGCTCGCCCCGCGCGCCCAGGGCAAGCTGGTGCGCGCCGTCGACGGCGAGATGTTCGACGTCGCAGTCGACATCCGCCGCGGCTCCCCCACCTTCGGTCGCTGGTTCGGCACCGTGCTCTCGGGCGACAACCTGCGTCAGCTCTGGATCCCGCCCGGCTTCGCCCACGGCTTCTGCGTGCTCTCCGAGCGCATCCACGTCGAGTACAAGTGCACCGACTACTACGCGCCGGAGCACGAGGTCGTGGTGCGCTGGGACGACCCCGCGATCGGCATCGCGTGGCCGGCCGCGGAGCCGTTGCTCTCGGGCCGCGACGCAGCGGCGCCGCGCCTCGCCGAACTCGGGGAGAAGCTGCCGGCCTACTGAGCGGAGGCCGCGAGTTCGGCCTCCACCGCGCGCCAGACGCGGTCGACGGCGATGCGGTTCATGCAATCGATCGTGCGGCAGCGCTTCACGTAACCGAAGATCGCGCAGGGCCGGCACGGCACCGGCTCGCTGACGGCCTGGCCCAGCTCGGGTGGCGGCCCCCACTTGCGCTCGTCCGACGCGCCGAACAACACGACGCAGCGCACGCCCAGCGCCTGCGCGACGTGGGTCACGCCGGTGTCGCAGCCCACGTACAGCCGGGCCTGCGCCACGACCGCCGCGGTGTCGCGCAGCGACAGCCGGCCGACCAGGTCGAGCACGGATGCGCCGTCGCCGCCGAGCCCGGCGAGCACCGCCTCGGCCCGCGGCCGCGCGTCGCTCCCGCCGACCAGCGCCACCTCGTGACCGGCCGCGCGCAGCCGACGCACCACCTCCGTCCAGCGCGGCGTCGGCCACTCCTTGCCGCGGCCGCCGCCGTAGGGGAACACGACCACCCGGCCCGCCGCCGCGGGCACGCCGTCGACCCGCTCCGGCAGCCGGCCGCGGTCGAGCACGCCCGCGAGCGTCGGCACCGGGCCGGCCGCGTCGGCCGCGCCACACAGCGGCTCGACCAGGCGAGCGAAGGCGACGGACTCGTGGAGGTCCATCGGGTAGTCGACGAGGTGGGTGTAGAGCTCGTTGCGGGCGGGGTTGATCTTGAAGCCGATCCGGGCCCGGGCCCCGGACAGGAAGGCGAACGCCGCCGACGAGTAGTGGAACTGCTCGCTGTCGATCGCCACGTCGTGGCCGCGCCGCAGGGCGCGTGCGAACGTCGCCGGCGAGCCGTCGAAGCAGGCCACGTGGTCGAACGCGCCCGACAGCTCCGCGAGCGAGGCGTTGCGGCGCTGCGCGATCAGCGTCAGCTCCACGCCCGGCAGCGCCGTCCGCAGCCGCTGCACCGCCGGCAGCAGCAGCAGCAGGTCGCCGATGCCGCCGGGCCGGACCAGCAGCACGCGGCGCACGGCGCGCGGGTCGATGTCGACGAAAGGTGGACCCGGCCGCAGGTGGTGGTGGGCCAGGCCCAGCGCGCGCACCGCGAGGCCGCCGCCGACGCGGTCGGTCCACTTGAAGAGCGAGGTGGCGAGGCTCACTGGAGCCCCGCCCGCCGCGCGACTCGCGGCCAGGCCAGCAGCAGCGCGAGACCCAGCCCGGACAGCGCGCGGCCTGCGACGTCGGCGCCCGTCGATCCGTAGTGCAACACCACTTCCCCGCTGCGAGGATAGACGAGCTGGAAGTGTGGCGTCGTCAGCAACGGGCCGTCGGCCCCGGTCGCCGTCCAGTTCGGGAAGTGCGACTGCTTCACGAGGTGAGGCTGGCCCGGGCAGTCGGTGCCGAAACGCACCTCCTCGTCGTCGAAGCGGCGCACCTCGACCGTGCAGTCCGTCCGCGCGGCACGCACCACGGGCACCGGCGGCAACCGATCGCCACCGAGCGGCGCACCGGGCTCGAGGCCGGGCACCGGCGCCCCGTCGGGTCCGACGATGCGCGCGCCGAAGGAGGCGCCGCCCCCTCGCTGCGAGATCTTCAGCACGAGGTCGTTGCGCCCGGTCTCGAGCCTGACCCCGACCCGCGCCGGTTGCGGCAGATCGTGGCGGCCGAGGCGAGCGACTTCGCGGCCGTTCCAGAACGCGAGCGCGTCGTCGTCGACGACGATCTGCAACTCGGCCAGTCCTGCTTCCCGGGCGTGAACCGCCACGTGGGCGTAGGCGAGGACCTGCAACGACGGGTTGAGCAGCGCGTCCAGCGCGATCGCACCCGAGCGCAGCACCGGGCGCCAGGCGCGGCCGGCCAGCGCCCCCGGGCCGGGGCGCAGCGTCGCCTCGTCACGCCCGAGCGGGTTCCAGTCGAGCGGCACCGCGAGCGTCGCCTTGTGCGGGAACGGCCCGAGCAGGCTCCACGTCAGCGGCTCGGCGGGATCGCGGCGGCCGTTCGCGAGCAGCGCGGCGAACTGCGCCAGCGAGATCTCCGGCCCCGCCTCCGCCGGCAGGGCCGCGTCGGAGCGCGGGAAGACGATCGGTGTGCTCAGCAGGTGCGGCTGCGCGAACCACTCGATCGCGCGCTCCTTCCAGGCCCGGTCGCGCAGCACGAGCGGGTGCGCCGGTAACGCCTCCACGAACGGCGCCGGGCCCCCGTCGCGGGCGAACACCTCGTAGTCGTCGGCGCTGACGGCCCGCGTCCAGCCGGCGGTCGCGGCGAGATCGCGCTTGAGCGGCGCCGAATGCGCGATCACGTGGGAGACCGCGAACAGGTCCAGGTGACGCAGGCCGGTCGCCAGGTCGTAGGCGGGCGGCGACACCAGCTTGGGGAACCCCGCGCACTCCTGCGACAGCTCGCACTGCACCGAGTAGGTGAAGAGCGCGCCGGTGGCGGAGTTGACGATGCCGCCCGCGAGGAACGGCTTGCCCACCGTGGCCGGGAACGACTCGAACACGCGGTCCGAGCCGAAGCGGCGGCCCGAGGCTCCCTGCTCCGACACGAAGCGGCCCGGCGTTCCGCGCAGGGCGTTCTCGATCTTCGCCAGTTCCGGGAAGGCCGGCATCGCCTCCGCGCCCCGCATGTTCCAGCGATACCAGCCCGACTCGTCGCGCGACGGCACTGCGATCCCGGCGGCGACGAGCGCGGCGGCGGCCACGGCGAGCCAGGCGCCGCCGCGCCCGCGCTCGCACAGCCGCGCCACGCCCAGCGCCGCCAGCATCACCAGCGCGAAGAACAGGAACGGCCAGAAGCGCACGTTCGGGAAGCTGGCGTTGATGCGCCCGCCGACGTGGTAGAGCCCCAGCGACGCCGCCAACATCAGCGTCATCAACTGCTCCAGGCGCCCGCCGCGGGCGGCAGAGAACAGCCCGAGCAGCGCGGCCGCACCCGCCCACGGCGCCCACGCCGGCAGGCTGCCCAGCAACGGCGCGTCCCAGTCGCCGCCGAACTCGACGGACCACGCGGTCTTCAGCACCAGCGGCAGCAGCCAGAAGCCGGCCAGCGCGAAGCCCACGATCTGCGGCACGGCGAGGGCCTGCAGCCGGCGCCATGCCGCCGCGCGGCCGAACAGCGGCAGCAGCAACCACAGCGACGCCGCGGCCACGAGGGTCGTGAAGAAGTGCGACAGGCACAGCGCCGCCGTCAGCACTGCGGTGCGCCGGCGCGGCCGGCCCGCCTCGAGATCCGCCACCGCGCTGCCGAGCACGAAGCAGAACAGCACGAACGACCACGAGTTCGCGATCATGCCGGCCAGCGTGCTGCGGACGTTGACGCCCCACATCGAGTGGGTGTCGACGAACAGCAGCGGTAGTGCGGCGACGGCCGCCAGCGCCGGGGCCAGCCCCGGGCTCACGCTGGCGCGGCGCGCCATCCACCACAGCGCGACGGGCAACGCCCAGACGCCGGCCATCGAGCCGAGCTTGAACACGACGTTGGCCGGCAGCCCCCAGGACGCCAGCGCCATCACGACGTAAGGGAGCGGGAAGTAGAACTGGAACATCGGAAAGCCGGCCCACCAGCCGCCGGCCCACGAGATCACCGTGCCGTGGCGCAGCGACTCCGCGAGGTGGGAGACCAGGTAGTTGTGGGCCGGCGTGTCGCCGCCTGTGGGCGTCGTCGGCTGGAACAGGGCCGCGGGCGGGAAGGCCGCGGCCAGCAGCAGGTAGACGATCGCCAGCGCCGCCAGGCCGGCGGCGCGCTGCGGTGAGCCGATCCGGCCTTCCCACGCGGCGCCCCAGGCGGCCGCCCGTTCCGGGCGCCGCCGGGCGAACAGCGGCCACGTCAGCCCGAGGCCCGCGCACAACGCGCCGATCACGCCCAGCGGCAGGCGCAACGCCCCGAGCCCCGCGCTGGCCTGGACCCGGGCGAGGGTCACCGCCCCACGCACGTCGACCGTCGCCCCCGGCGCCTCGACCAGCACGAAGACCGCGTAGGTGGCGCCGGGCAGGGCCCCGTCGTCGACGACCCGCAGCCGCTGGCGGAACCCTTCCGGTCCGAGCTCGATCTCGAACCGCTCGGGCTCGACCCGCAGCTCGCGTGGCGCCAGCACCCGTGCCTTCAAGCGCCGCGCGCGGCCATCGAGGTTGACGACGTCGATGCGCCAGGACGTCTCGCCCGTGAAGCGCAGCTCGGACGCCACCACCTCGAAGCCGGGATCGGGGGCCGACGGTTGGCCGATCACCAGCGCCTGCAGGTTGACTCCCGAGAACGGCCAGCCGTTGCGGTCGCGCCAGGTGATCCGCAACACGACCGGGTGGGTGCCGGCAGGGGAGATTGCGGCCGGCACCTCGAGCGCCACCTCGCGCCGCTCGCCCGCCCGCAACGACAGCGGCGGGAAGGCCTGGATCGCGCCCGCGAGTTCGACCTCGAGGCCGACCCGATGCGCCTGCTCGTCGCCGCGGTTGTGCAGGAACACGAACGCGCGGCCGCCTTCCACGCGCAGGCCGCTCTCGATCGAGATCTGGTCCGCGGCGAGCGGCGCCGCCGTGCCGAGCAGCAGCAGCCCCCGCAGCGCGGCCGCGAGCAGGCGCCGGCTCATGCCGGTGGCAGAGTCGCCAGCAGCCGGGCGGCGAGTTCCTTGATCAGCTTCGCGCAGACCACGGCCGAGGCCCCGCTCGGGTCCTGGCCGGGGTTCAGCTCGACCAGGTCCGCCGCGACCACGGGCCCACGCAGCGCCTGGATCACGCGCAGCGCCTGGCGCACCGAGAGGCCGCCCGGCTCGCGGTGCGAGACCCCGGGCGCGAACGCCGGGTCGAGTCCGTCGAGGTCGAAGCTGACGTAGCAGGGCCCGGTCAGGTCGGGCACGTAGCGGTCCCACTCGGCGACCGGCACGATCTCGACGCCGAAGCGCCGGGCCTGCTCGCGCTGGTGGCCGTTGAGGGTGCGGATGCCGACCTGCACCAGGCGCCGCGCGAACCCCGCCTCGAGCACGCGGGCGAACGGGCAGGCGTGGGAGAACGGGTCGCCCTGGTACTGGTCGTAGAGGTCGGGGTGGGCGTCGAAGTGCAGGATCGACACCGGCCCGTGGCGCTCCGCGACCGCGCGCATGACGGGAAAGGTGATCGAGTGGTCGCCGCCCAGGAACAGCGCGGGGCCGTCCACCACCCCGCGCGCCGCGGCGGTGATCGCCGCCAGCGCGGCGTCGCCGGTCCCGGGCTCGACGTCGCCACGATCGTCGAATCGTCCGTCGAGGTCGGTGCCATCCTCGGCCCACAGGTTCGAGGCGCCCGAGAACAGCGCCTCGCGGATGCGGGGCGGCGCCTCCGCGGCGCCGCGGAGGTGCGAGGAGCGCTCGTCGTAGCGGAGGCCGAGGAGGCGCACGCGGGTCGACACGGCGCCGAGGATAACCGTTGTTGCGACCGTACAATCGGGCGTGGCCGCCTCCCACCGCCGTCCACCTCTGACCGCGCGGGACCGCCGCGCCGGCGGCGCGCGCGCCACGGCGCGGTGAGTCCCCGGCTCCGCGTCGCGCTGGGCCTGGCCTTCGCCCTCGCCTGGGCCGCCCAGTTCGCCGACTTCCGCGCCGTGCAGATCGACGACGCGTTCATCAGCTACCGCTACGCCGACAACCTCGCCCGCGGGCGCGGGTTCGTCTTCAACCCGGGCGAGTGGCGGCTCGGCTCGACCGCTCCGGGCCACGTGCTGCTCGCCGCGGGCGTGCGGCTCGGGGTGGGTTCCGATGCGCTGCCGTTCGTGATGGTGGCCGTCGGTTGCCTGGCGTGGACCGCCCAGGCCGCGCTGCTGTTCGGGTTGCTGTCGAAGCCCCTCGGCCGCTGGCCGGCGGGTGCCGCCGCCGCCGGGGTACTGCTCGGAGTCGCCGGCAGCGGGTCGGTCGTCTCGCTGGAGACCAACCTGGTGGCGGCCCTCGTCCTCGCCTCCACCCTGGCGGCCGACCGCGGCCGACCGGCACTGGCCGCGGCGCTGGCCGGACTGGCGGTGCTCACCCGACCGGATGCCCTGGCGTTCGTGGGCCTGCTCGCGCTGTGGGGCGTCGCCGCGCTGCGCGCGCCTGACCGGGACGCGAGTCCGGCCTGGCGCCGTGCGCTGCGGCCCGCCCTCGCCTTCGCCGCTCCGCTCGGGCCGTGGATGCTGTTCGCCTGGATCGCCTTTGGTTCGCCGCTGCCCGCGACCGCAGCCGCCAAGTACGGCAAGACCCCGCTCGCCGAGTACGCGCTGCACCTGCTGCGCACGGGCCCCGCCCGCTTCGCGCCGCCCGACGCCACGCTGGCGCTGGCGCTGATCGCCGCGCTGGCCGCCTGGGGCGCCGTGCGCTGGGCGCGCTCGGGCCCGGCGGGCGCGCTGCTGGTCGCGTGGGCGTTGGGCCACGGGCTGGCCTACCTCGTGCTGCGCCCGCTCACGCTCTTCACGTGGCACCTGTACCCGGTCGTCCTGGTGTTCACCGCCTGCACGCTGGTCGGGCTCGGCGGCCTCGCCGAGCGGCGGGCCTCCGCGCCGGCCATCGGCTGGAGCGCCCGCGCCGCGCTCGCCCTGCTCCTGCTCGCCACGGCGGCGCGCACGCATGGCGACGCCGTGTCGTATGCGGGCTCGTACTGGGGCGGCCAGCGAACCGACGTCTACCTGCAGGTGGCGGACTGGCTGCGTGCGCACGTCGGCCCCGAGCAGAGGGTGGCGCTGCTGGAGGTCGGCCTGATCGCCTACCACTCGGACGTGCGCGTGCACGACCTCGCGGGCCTCGTCACGGCACGCACGCGATCGATGCCGGCCGACGTCAGCCACGTGGTCGCGGTCACCCACTTCCCGAAGGACTTCGCCGTCGGCCGCGCGCCCGTCGCGGCGTTCCGCAGCGGGCGCTTCGGGGCCTGGATCTTCGACCTGAGGACGGGAGCGCTGCCGCCCCCGTCCTCACCCGACCGCTAGCAGGCGGGCGGCTGCGGCTCGTCCTTCCCCGCCGACCGGCGGGGTTGCGGGACCGCTCAGGTCGGCACCCCGAGTCGCGGCAGGACGACGGCCTGCAGCAGGTACCAGACGACCAGGAAGACGAAGAACAGCGCGCCGTCGGACATCGGGTGCTATTTCCCCTCGGGCGCGGGCACGCAGTCGCGCAGGCCCAGCTTGCGGAAGATGGTCATCGCCGGGCAGGCGTTGGTGAACGCCGACTGGAACAGGTTGAGGCCGACGAAGGCGGTCAGCCACACCCACCGCGGGTCGACCCAGACCGTGAGCGCGATGGACAACAGGATCATGAAACCGGCCATGGCGCGCAGCGCGCGTTCGATCGTCATCTCGATTACTCCTCCGTGTGCACGGCCCCCGCGATGCGGACTTCTTCCGCACGGCCGCGGCGGGCGATCTGCGAATAGACGACGGGCACGGCGAGCCGCGACAGGAACGTCGCGGCGATCTCGCCGGACATCAGGGCGACGGCCAGGCCCTGGAAGATCGGGTCGGCCAGCATCACCGCGGAGCCGACCACGACGGCCGCGGCGGTCAGCAGCATCGGCCGGAAGCGCACGACGCCGGCCTCGACCACCGCCTCTTCGAGCGGCATGCCCTCGGCCAGCTTCAGCTCGATGAAGTCGACCAGGATGATCGAGTTGCGCACGATGATGCCGGCGCCGGCGATGAAGCCGATCATCGAGGTGGCTGTGAAGAACGCGCCCAGCAGGAAGTGGGCGGGCAGGATACCGATCAGCGACAGCGGGATCGGCAGCAGGATCGCGAGCGGCACGCTGAAGCTCTGGAACCAGCCGACGACCAGGATCGCGATCAGCACCAGCACGACGGCGAAGGCGATGCCGAGGTCGCGGAACACCTCCCAGGTCACCTGCCACTCGCCGTCCCACTTCAGCGCGGGCCGCTCGCTGGTCGTGGGAGCGCCGGTCCAGTGCTGCTCGACGTACCCGCCGCCGGGCAGCTCCAGCGCCTCGAGCTGACCCTTCAGGTCGGCGAGGGCGTAGAGCGGGCTCTCGCGCTCGCCGGCCAGGTCGCCGAACACGTAGACCACCGGCTTCAGGTCCTTGTGCAGGATCGGCTGCGGCTCGGGCCGCCGCTCCACCCGCACCAGCTCGGACAGGGCCACGGAGGCGCCGCCCGGGGTGTCGACCCGCACGGCCAGCCGGGTGTCGAGATCCGCGCGGTCGGCGGCGCCGAGGCGGAGCCGCACGGGCACGGGCTCGCGCGAGCTGCCGGTCTCGAGCAGGCCCGTGTCGCGGCCTTCGCCTGCCGCGGCGAGCGCCTCGACCACGGCCATCGCCGGCACGCCCTTGAGCGCGGCCTTCTCGCGGTCCGGCACGAGCACGATCCGCTCCCGGGCGGCGGCCAGCGAATCGTCGATGTCGACCACGCCCAGCGTCTTCTCGTAGAGACCGCGCACGATGCCGGCCAGCTCCTCGCGGGCCGCGGGCGTCTCGCCGTAGATCTCGGCGACCAGCGTGTCGAGCACCGGCGGGCCCGGCGGCACCTCGACGATCTTGACGCGCGCGCCGCGGGCCTTGCCGATCTCCTGCAGCGCGGGCCGCAGGCGCTTGGCCAGGTCGTGGCTCTGCGCGTCGCGGGCGCCCTTGTCGACCAGGTTCACCTGCAGGTCCGCCGCGTGGGCGAAGCGGCGCATGAAGTAGTGGCGGACCAGGCCGTTGAAGTTCACGGGCGCGGGCGCTCCCGCGTAGACCTGGACGTTCTCGACCTCCGGCACGGTGGCCAGATGGCGGGCCAGCCGGCGCGCCGTCTCCAGCGTCTCCTCCATCGGCGTGCCTTCTTCGTGGTCGACCAGCACCTGCAGCTCGCTCTTGTTGTCGAACGGCAGCATCTTGATCTTGACCAGGCCGAACACGACCAGGCTCATCGACGCCAGCAGCACCACGAACACGCCGGCCAGGAAGATCATGCGCGGGCCGCGCTGGGTGACCAGGGTGGTCATCACCCGCCGGTAGAGCCGCTCCGACCAGCCCTCGGGGGCGTGGCCGTCGCCGTGCTCGCCGGCATGGTCGTTCTTGAAGATGCGCAGCGCCGCCCACGGCGAGATCACGAAGGCGACGGCCAGCGAGAAGATCATCGCCGCCGAGGCGCCGGTCGGGATCGGCTCCATGTACGGGCCCATCAGGCCGCGCACGAAAGCCATCGGCAGGATCGCCGCGATGACCGTGAAGGTGGCCAGGATGGTCGGGTTGCCGACCTCGTCGACGGCCTTGACCGCGACGTCGAACAGCGAGCGGCCCGGTTTCATCCGGTGGTGGCGCTCGATGTTCTCGACCACGACGATCGCGTCGTCGACCAGGATGCCGATCGAGAAGATCAGCGCGAAGAGGGTGACGCGGTTGAGCGTGTAGCCGAACAGCGCGAACACGAACAGCGTCAGCGCCAGCGTGACCGGCACCGCGATCAGCACGACCAGCCCGGCCCGCCAGCCCATGGTGAAGGCGATCAGCGCGGCCACCGACAGCGTCGCCAGCAGCAGGTGGTGGACCAGCTCGTCCGACTTGTCGCGCGCCGTGCGGCCGTAGTTGCGGGTCACGGTCGTGCGCACGTCCGCCGGCAGCAGCCGCGACCGCAGGCTCTCGGTCTTGGCCAGCGCGTCGTCGGCCAGCGCCGTCGCGTTGGCGCCCGAACGCTTGGCGAGCGAGATGGTGACGGCGGGGACCTGGGTCCCGGCCGGCACCTCCGCGCTGCCCTCTTCGCGACCGACGACGTGGAACACGGCATCCACGGGCTCGTCCGGGCCGTCGATCACCTTCGCGACGTCCTGCACGTAGACCGGGCCGCCGGCGCCGGCCGCGACGACCACGCCCGCGACGTCGTCGGCCGAGGCGTAGACGGCGCGGGCCTCGACCCGGGTCTCCTCGCCAGCGCGCACCACGCTGCCCGCACCCGCCCGCGCCGCAGCCGAGCGCAGCGCGCCCGTCAGCCGCTCCCAGCTCACGCCGTGGGCGGCCAGCCGCGACGGGTCGGGCTCGACCCGCACGACGCGCGGGGCGCCGCCGATCACCTTGACCTTGGCGACCTCGGACAGCTCCGACAGCTCCTGGGCCAGTTCCGCCGCGACCGGCCGCAGTTCGCTGCTGCCGCGCTGCGGGCTCCACAGGGTGAGGGCGAGGAACGGCACGTCGTCGATCGAGTGCAGCTCGACCGCGGGCGGGTATGCGCCCTGGGGCAGGAAGGAGCCCAGCACCGACAGCCGCTCGAA
>JAMPXO010000002.1 GCA_023701125.1 Vicinamibacteria bacterium
CTCGGCTTCGAGGTCGAAGCGCTGCTCGCCCGCGTGCGCTTCAACGTGCCGGCGGACGTGCGCACCGGGCTCACCCACATGGTCCTGCGCGTGACGCACGGCGGCCGGCCGTGGCTGGCGGACGTCGGGTTCGGCGGCGTGGGCACCACCGCGCCGCTGCGACTCGACACGGCCGAGCCGCAGGAGACGCCGCACGAGCCACGGCGGATCGTCGGTCGCGGTCGCCTGCTCGTGCACCAGGCGCTGCTCGGCGACGAGTGGAAGGACCTGTACGAGTTTTCGCCGGACGTGCCCGCCGCGATCGACTTCGAGCTGGGCAACTGGTACTCGTGCACCCACCCGCGCGCGCACTTCACCAACAACCTCGTGGTGGCGAAGGTGGAAGGGTCGCAGCGGCTGATGGTGACCAACCACGAATTCGTCGTGCGGGAACTGGACGGCAGCGCGCTGCGACGGGAGCTGACCTCGAACGCGGAACTGCTCGACGTGCTCGAGGCGCGGTTCGGGCTGGCGCTTCCCGCTGGCACGGTGCTGCGCGCGCCCGGCTTCGCCGTGAGGCCCGTCACAGCGCCATCCCTCTCTCGCGCCTAGGTTCGAGACAGGGCCTGTCCTGCGGGACCGGTCAGCTCGCGCATCACGCGCGGGTGCGAGGAGGTGTACGGATGCGGTTCACTCACTCGACGGTCGTGCTCGCCCTCTCGATGCTCTCGATCGCCACGCCGGCCGCCGCCGACATGTTCGGCGTGCGGGCCGGCGTCTACACCGACGCCGAGAAGCCGTTCATCGGCGTGGAGCTTCTGGTTCCGCTCTCCCACTCCGTCTACCTCAACCCCAACGTGGAGTACGTGTTCGTCGACGACGGGACGCTGATGACGTTCAACGCGGACTTCCACTACGACTTCCCCACCCGCAGCGCGACCCTCGTCTGGGCGGGCGCAGGACTCGCCGTGATCAACTCCAACCCCGAGGGCGCCGGCGGCAACTCCACCGACGTGGGCGCCAACTTCCTCTTCGGCCTGGGGCGACGGGGCGCCGTCGTGCCCTACATCCAGGCCAAGCTGACGGTCGCGGATGACACCGAGTTCGTGATCGGCGTCGGCCTCCGCTTCTAGAGACCGCGGATCATCGGGCAATCCGCGGCCCTCCGCTGCTGGTGGCGGAGGGCCGCGGCGCCTGCGGCCTTCTGCAGCTACTCGCCTTCGGAGATCTCGAGATCGTTCTGCACCGCGCGCACGCCGGGGACGCCCTCGGCGAGGCGCGCGGCCAGCAGGCGCTCGGCCTCGGAGCGCACCAGGCCCTCGAGCCGGACCCGGCCGCCCTGGCTGTCGATCGCCATGTCGGCGAGCTCGAAGGCCTCGGTCGAGAACAGCTCGAAGCGCACGCGGAGAGCCAGCGCCTCGTCCCCTCCGCGCGCCGGGTCGAGCGCCTGCAGTTCGTTGCGCACCTGTTCGGCGCCGACCGCCGCCCGCGCGATCTGCTCGGCGGCCTCGCGCTCGCGTTCGGTCTCGACCGCGCCACGCAGGACGACGCGACCCGATTCGACCTCGACCCGAATCCGGGCCGCGGCCAGCAGCGGCTCGCGGGCCAGGCGCTCCTGCAGCGAGACCTGGGTCTCGAGGTCCACGATCCGCTGCAACAGCGCCGCCTCGTAGCCGTTGGCGACCGCCTTCGGGTCGACCTCGAGGCGGTTCTCGACCGCGGTCACACCGGGCGTGTCGGCGACGATCGCGACCACGATCGCGCCGACCTCGGCGGTCGGCACGCGACCCGCGAGGGTGACCGTCCCGGCGTCGGCGGCGACGTCGATGTCGAGACCCGAGGCGCGACGCGACAACGCGAGGGCGCTGCGCGCCTTGGCCTCCAGCGCCGCGTCCAGCGAAGACGCGCGCACGGTGGAGAAGGTCTGCCGGATGTCACCGAGCACGGCGCCATCGGCGAACCCGAGCGCGCCCACAGCCACGACGACCACGACACCCAGGGCCAGGAGCCAACGGCTGCGGCGGGAGAACCGGGGTTGGTTCATCTCGTACCTCCTTCGCGGGGGTCGCGGCGAGGCGACCTGTTTTTCAACGTAGTGCCGCGGGAAGTCGCTGTCCGTGCGCTCCGTCACAATCGGCTGGCATCGACACGAAGGGCTGGTGAAGATTCACTCCACGCGCAGCGCCTCGAGCGGGCTGACCGCGGTCGCGCGGCGGACGGGAATCACGCACGCCGCGAGGGCCGCCACCGCGATCACGAGCGGGGCCAGCGCGAGGGTCAGCGGATCGGTCGCCGCGATACCGTAGAGGAGCTGGCCGATCAGCTTCGAGAAGGCCAGGTACAAGGCGAGCCCGGCCGCCACGCCGACGACCACCAGCCGGGCGCCCTGGCGCAGCACGAGTTCCGCGATACCGCGCCGCGTCGCGCCGAGTGCGATGCGGACGCCGAACTCCGAGGTCCGCTGTGCGACGGCGAAGGCGAGCACGCCGTAGACGCCCAGGATCGCGAGCAGCACGGCCACGGCGCTGAACGTGGTCAGCAGGACCATCGGGGCACGGCGCGAGAGCGCCACGTCGTCCATCCGCTGCTGCATCGTCTTGATGTCGAACACCGGCTGGTCGGGGTCCGCCGCTTTCACCGCCTCGCGCACCGACGGCGCCAGTGCCAGCGGGTCACCCGCGGTCTTGACCGCGAGGATCAGGTTGGTGCCGGGTCGCTGCGCGTACGGGTAGTAGATCGTCTCCTTGCGGACGTCCTCCTCGAGGCTCTGGAACTTGATGGGGGCGACCACACCGACGATCGACCACGGCCGCTCCGGGTCGCCGCGCACGATGCGCTTGCCCACGGGGTCCTGGCCCGGCCAGTACTTGTCCGCCATCAATCGATCGACGACCGCGACCGGCTGGGTGGAGGCGACGTCGGCCTCGGTGAACAGCCGGCCCCGGAGCAAGGTGAGGCCGAGCGTCTCGAAGTAACCCGGATCGACCACCCGCTGTTGGGCGTGTGGCGCAGGAGCGCCGGCGGGCAGCACGATGTCCGGGCTCGAGTACGAGCCCGAGCTGTTGCTCCCGGTGAAGGGCAGCACGTCGGTGAGACCGGCCGAGCGCACGCCGGGCAGCGCGCGGATGCGGCCGAGCGCCGCGTCGGCGAAGGCGATCCGCTTCTCGGGCCCGTCGTACTTCGCCGCGGGCAGCGAGAGCCGGACCGTGACCAGGCCGCTCGGGTCGAAGCCCGGGTTCTCGCGCTGCAGCGCCTCGAAGCTGCGCACGAGCAGGCCGGCAGTGGAGAGCAGCAGCACGGCCAGCGCGAGTTCCGTCACCACCAGCCCCGAGCGCATCCACCGTGTGTGGCGGCCACCGGACGAGCCGCGGCCGCCGACCTCCTTCAGCGTGCTCGCGGTCTCGCCCCGCGACGCCGTCCACGCGGGCAAGGCGCCGAACAACAGGCCGGTGACCACGGCCGAGAGCAGCGTGAAAGCGACCACGGTCAGGTCGAGCCGCACGCTGAAGCCCCGCGGCAGGGTCGACAGCCCCAGCCCGCCGAGCGTGTGCACGCCCCACCAGGCGACCAGCACGCCGAGCAGCCCGCCGCCGACGAAGAGCAGCACGCTCTCGGTCAGCAGCAGCCGCATCAGCCGGCCGCGGGCCGCGCCCAGCGCCGAGCGGATCGCCAGCTCGCGCTCGCGCGCCACCGCGCGCGACAGCAGCAGGCTCGCGATGTTCGCGCAGCCGATCAGCAACGCCGCGGCGACGCCCGCCTGGATCAGCCACAGCATGCCGCGGATGTTGGCGACGTTCTGGTCGAGGAAGCCGTTGAAGCGGCCGCCGAAGCCGCTGGTCTTGAAGAACTCGCGGGAGTCGGTCAGGCGTTCCGCGTTGCGCGCCTGGATCGTGTCGAGGTCGCGCTGCACCGACTCGGGGCGGGCGCCGGGCTTCAGCCGCGCGATCATCGACGAGAACTCGTTGCCGCGCTCCTGGTCGGTCTTCTGCTCCGGCGTGAACGCGAACGGCACCCAGAGCTGCAGTTGCGGGGTGGGAAAATAGAACGACTCGGGCATCACGCCGATCACCGTGTAGGGCACGGTGTTGAGGCGGATGGTCCGGCCGACGATCGTCGCATCGCCGCCGAAGCGGTTCTGCCACAGCGCGTGCGAGAGCACGGCCACCTTGTCGCTGCCGGGCTCCGCGTCGGCCGCGTCGAACGTGCGGCCCAGCAGCGCCCGCGCCCGCAGCGTCGTGAACAGCGACGGCGTGGCGCGCAGGCCGACGATCCGCTCAGGCTCGCCGTCGCTCGCCAGGTTGAAGCTCTGGTTCGTGTACATCGCGGCGTCCTCGAAGCCGGCGACGCCGGCCTTGCGGTCGAGGTAGTCGGGGACCGAGACGCCCGCGTTGACCAGGCCCATCAGCGGGTAGGTGTTGTAGACGAACACCAGCCGCCCGGAGTCGGGCCACGGGTAGGGCTCCAGCAGCACGGCGTGGACGATGGAGAAGATGGCGCTGTTGGCCCCGATGCACAGCGCCAGCGTCAGCGTCGCGATCAGCGTGAACGCCTTCGAACGACCGAGCGCTCGCAGCGAGTACCGGATGTCGTCCATGGATCCCACCGCTCCTTCGGCGTCGACGGCCCGAGGCGACGCCTCGGGCGATCCGGCGCAAGCAACGAGGATGCGGGTCGCTGCTGTCGGGCGTCAACAGGCGCGTCCGGCGCGCTGGACGCGCGGGTCAGTCGATCCGGGCCGACCTCAGGTAGTCCTGGATCGCCTTGCGGTGGGCGTCGCTCAAGGCGACGAACTCGATGCCCCAGCCGTTGGGCGGCGCTTCACGGACGACGTGACCGCGGCCTTCGACCCAGCCACCGTCCGGCAGTTCGAAGCGGAAGCTCAGCTCTTCGTGCAGCGGCAGCGGGCTCTCTGTCTCGACCAGCAACCCCCTCACGCTGAGGTTGACGAGCGAGCCGGGGCCGCGCGCATGCATGTCGACCACGAGGTCCACCGGGACCCGCGCTTCCTCGCGCAGCGGCACGTTGAGCAGGCGGCGCAGTCGCTCCGGCCAGGTGTCGTCCGGCGGCAGTCGCAGGATGGCGTTGGCGCCTGCCGCGAGCAGTTCGATCTCGCCGGGTTCGAGATCGCCGCGGGCCAACACGGCCACCGACCGCGTGCGGGTGGTCGGCTCCTCGCGCAGCTTCTGGATCAACGACACCGCGTGCGGCAGGTCGCGATCGACGAGGATCAGTTGAGCCCCGAGCGAAGACGCCAACAGACGCGCCTCCTCCGGTCCGTTCGCCCGATAGACGTCGATGCCCTGGCGGCCGATGACCGAGGCCCTGAGTTCGCCGCGCAGGTCCAGTTCGGAGCACAGAAGTATCCGGAGCATCGCTGGACGAGCCTACACCCGCTCGCCCCTTTGGCGATCCAGCAGGCTGGACGGAGAAGCTGCGCCGGCAGGCCGGTTGCGGCATGCTGTCCGTGGATGAACCTGCGGTCACCGAAGGTCATCGCCCCGCTGCTCGCCGTCGGGCTGGCCGCCGCCTTGCTGGCGCGGGCGGACACGCCGGTCGAGCCCGTGCCGCTGCGGCTCGACGCGGCCTGGGTGGAAACGACGCCCGACCAGGTCGGGCTCGATCCCGCGCGGCTGGAGGCCGCGGCCGCGCGGGCCGCGGCGCAGCCGCGCGTGCGGGCGCTGCTGGCCGCCCGCCACGGCCGGCTCGCGTTCGAGCGTTACGCCGCCGGCCAGGGTCCGGAGTCGCTGTTCGACGTGCGCTCGGTGACCAAGAGCGTCGTCTCGCTGCTGACGGGAATCGCGCTGGGCGAGGGCCGGCTGCCGAGCCTCGACGTCTCGATCGCCACCTCCCTGCGCCCCATGTGGCGGGTCGACGACGAAGACGCGACGGTCACCCTGCGCCACCTGGTCACGATGACGTCCGGGTACGCGTGGGACGAGAGCACCGCCGCCGGCTACAACCAGTGGGTGCTCAGCCCCGACCCCGTCCAGTACCTGCTCGACCGTCCACGCTCGGGCCCGGCCGGGACACGCTGGGCCTACAACTCGGCCGGCGTCCACGTGCTGGGCGTGGCGATGGAGCGCATGCTCGGCACGCCGCTCGCGGAGTACGCGCGGGAGAAGCTGTTCGCGCCGCTCGGCATCGTCGACGCGGCCTGGGAGCCGATGGCCGGCGGCTACGTCAACGGCAGCTCGGGGCTCGACCTGCGGGCGCGAGACCTGCTGAAGCTCGGCCAGCTCGTGCTGCAACGCGGCCGCTCGGGCGACGTGAGCGTCGTGCCCGAGGCCTGGATCGGGGAGTCGACGCGGGCGGCCCACGCCTGGCGGCGACCGCAAGGGCCCCTGCCCAGCGTCGGCTACGGCGCCCTGTGGTGGGTGGCCGATGCCGATCCCGCGGCCGTCTTCGCCCAGGGCTACGGCGGCCAGTTCGTCTACGTGGCGCCGGAGCTCGACCTGGTGGTGGTGACCACGACGGAGTGGCGCAGCCTGACGGAGATCAGTCCAGACCAGATCGCCTTCGAGATGCTGGGAGTGATCTCCGATATCGTGGCGGCAGCCCGGATGGAGCCGCCGTAGCTCTGGACCGCCGCCCGGCGCGACGAGGGGTTGACCCGAGGCCCCCTCCTCGGCCACGCTCCGCGCCATGAGCGTGAACGAAGCGGACCGGGCGGCCGTTGCTGCCGCCCCGCTCTTCCACGGCGTCGACGTGGCAGCCGTCCCGGGCCTGTGGGAGCGGGGCCGGGTCCACTCCGACGTTCCTGCGGGCACGCTGCTGCTCTCGCCGGACAGCGAGAACCGCAGCGTGTACCTGATCCTCGACGGCGAGGTGGACGTCCACCTCGGCGAGCCCGGCCCGTCGCCCGACCGGCAGCTCGGGCCCGGGCAGTGCCTGGGCGAGCTGTCGTTGCTCGACGGGCAGCGCCCGTCCGCGTCGGTGATCGCCACCACGCCGCTGCGGCTCTTCGTCATGGACGAGGAGATCGTGTGGTCGGCGGTCGAGGCGAGCTACGGCTTCGCCCGCAACCTGCTGTACGTCCTGTGCGGGCGCACCCGCTCCGAGAGTGCGGCGCTCGGCGCGGCCCAGCGCGCGCGCCAGGAGCTGGAGCGGACGGTGCGAACCGACGCCCTGACGGGCCTGCGCAACCGGCGCTGGATGGCCGAGGCCTTTCCCCGCCAGCTCGAGCGCTCGGTGCTCGACCACCAGCCCGTGTCGCTGCTGATGCTGGACCTCGACGGCTTCAAGAGCTTCAACGACACCCACGGCCACCTCGGCGGCGACGTCGCGCTGCGCGCCGCCGCGCGCGTGTTCGAGGCGAGCCTGCGCCCCGGCGACCTGCTGGCGCGCTACGGGGGCGAGGAGTTCGTGGCGCTGCTGCCCGGCGCCGACCTGCGGGCGGCACTCGAGGCTGCGGAGCGCCTGCGAGTGGCCGTCGAGCAGGCCGTGCTCGTCGACGACGACGGGAAGCCGCTGCCGTCGATCACGGTGTCGATCGGGGCGGCCGAGGCCGTGCCCGCCGAGAAGCTCGAGGCCGTGATCGAGCGGGCCGACCGCGCCCTGTACCGCGCCAAGGACGGGGGCCGCAACCGGGTCCACGTCTAGAGGAGTCCTGCGATGCCCCACGTGATCGAGGCCGCGCCGAGCGCTCGCTCCAAGTGCCGCGGCTGCGGCGAGCGCATCGAGTCCGGGGCCTTGCGCCTCGGCGAGAGCCTGCCCAACCCGTTCGCCGAGGGCGAGACGCTGCACTGGTTCCACCCCGAGTGCGCGGCGTTCAAGCGACCCGAGGTGATGCTCGAGGTGCTGGCGGCCGGCGCACCGCAGGTCGAGGACTCCGCGGGGCTTGCCGGGTTGGCGCAGGCGAGCCTCGACCACCCTCGGCTGCAACGAGCGAGCGGGCTGGAGCGCGCCGCCTCGGGCCGCGCCGCCTGCCGCGCCTGCAAGGCGCCGATCGAGAAGGGCGCCTGGCGCATCGCCCTCGTCTACTACGAAGAAGGGCGCTTCTCCCCCGCCGGCTACCTGCACCTCGGTTGCGCGCGGACCTACTTCGAGGTGCCGGGCACGATCGACCTGATGCCGCGCCTGCGGCGTTTCTCCCCCGGCCTCGCCGAGGCGGACCTCCACGAGGTCGAGGGAATGCTCACCACTCCGTAGCCGCGGGAGCGGACGATCGGTCGCCCTGCCGACGCTTTGTACACTTGGCCGCGGTTCGATCCGCGGGGACTCAGCTCTTCTCGACCTCGACGGTCTCCTTCTTCCCGCTGTTGGCGACGGAGAACATGACCCCGAGGCCGACCGCGATCACGACGCCGATCACCGTCCAGGGCGTCCCGGCCCGCTCGATCACCCCCAGCTTCCACAGGGCGGCGAAGAGGCCGGCGAGGAAGATGAAGTAGCCCACCAGGTACATCTGCATCCACTTCATCTTCGTCTCCTTCGGCAGCCGGCAGTGCTCTCGCGCGGGCTGATCGTGGGATTCAGTGCATGGGACGTGCCACCGGCCGTCGGGCGTCTGGGGGCAGAGGGCTGGCCGGGCGCCGGAGTTCCTGCGAGCATCGAGGCCGCTTTCGGCAGGAGAAGAGAGATGGCGCTCTACGTGGATGGCTTCGTGTTGCCGTGCCCGAAGAAGAACCTGGCGGCCTACCGCCGGCTGGCGCGCATGGCGGGCAAGATCTGGCGCGAGCACGGCGCGCTCGACTACAAGGAGTGCGTCGGCGACGACCTGAACCACAAGGGCGTCGTCGTCGGGTTTCCGAAGCTGGCCGGAGCCAAGGCCGGAGAGACCGTCATCTTCGCCTTCATCGTCTACAAGTCGCGCGCCCATCGCGATCGCGTCAACAAGAAGGTGATGAAGGACCCGCGGGTGCAGGCGGCGCCGGACCCGATGCCGTTCGACGTCAAGCGCATGGCGTTCGGCGGCTTCAAGGTCTTCGTCGACGAGTAGCCGGGGATCCGCCACCGTCGAAAGAAGTCTCGCGCGCTGTCGAATCCCGGGCGTCCCGTTCGTCGTCGAAGTGAGCGGAGGTAGACCATGCGCGTGATGGTGCTGATCAAGGCGACGAAGGGCAGTGAAGCTGGCGCGGCGCCGTCCGAGACGATGATGACGGAAATGACCCAGTTCAACGAGGAGCTGACCAAGGCTGGCGTGCTGCTGCAGGCCGGCGAGGGTCTGCATCCGAGTGCGAAGGCGAAGCGGGTCCGCTTCGGTGCCGACCGCGTCAGCGCTGGCGACAATCGCATCACGGTCATCGACGGCCCGTTCGCCGAGACCCGGGAGCTGATCGCCGGCTTCTGGCTGTGGAAGGTCGACTCGCTCGACGAGGCCGTCGCGTGGATGAACAAGTGCCCGCACCCGTGGCCCGGCGAGGAGGTCGAGGTGGAGATCCGCCAGCTCTTCGAGGCCTCTGACTTCGGCCCCGAGCTCACCGCCTGGGCCCGCGCGCGCGAGGAGCGGCTGCGCGCCGAGTTCGGGCGCAAGGACTGACGCGGTCCACCGGGCCGGTGCCCCGCTTGCCGCCGCGCGGCCGCGCTGCTCTGATCGGGGGCGATGCCCTCCGAGACCGTGCGCGCGATCGAAGCCGTCGTCCGCCTCGAGTGGCCGCGCCTCGTGGCGGCGCTCGCTCGCGTCGTGCGCGATGTCGGGCGCGCGGAGGAACTGGCGCAGGACGCCGTGGTGATCGCGCTCGAGCGCTGGCCGCAGGTGGGCGTGCCCGCCAACCCCGGCGCGTGGCTGATGGCGACCGCGAAGCACCGCGCGATCGACGCCTTGCGCCGGCACTCGCTGGCCGCGCGCAAGCACGAAGAACTGGGCCGCGCGCAGCGGCCCTTCGAGACGCCGGACCACGACGCGGCGCTGGACGAGCCCGTCGGCGACGACCTGCTGCGGCTGATGTTCGTCGCCTGCCACCCGCTGCTGAAGCCGGAAGCGCGCGCGGCGCTGACGCTGAGATTGCTGGGCGGCCTGACGACCGACGAGATCGCCCGCGCGTTCCTGGTCTCCGAGGCGACGGTCGCCCAGCGCATCGTGCGAGCGAAGCGTGCGCTGGCCGACGCACAGGTGCCCTTCGAGGTGCCGCGCGGGGACGAGTTGCGGCTCCGGCTCGGGTCGGTGCTGGGCGTGATCTACCTGGTCTTCAACGAGGGCTACGCGGCCACCTCGGGCGCCGACTGGACGCGCCCCACGCTGTGCGAGGAGGCGCTGCGGCTCGGCCGCGTCCTCGCCGGCCTGATGCCCGCGGAGGCCGAGGTCCACGGCCTGCTGGCGCTGATGGAGTTGCAGGCCTCGCGGCTGCACGCCCGCGTCGGGCCCGGCGGCGAAGCGGTGCTGCTGCTCGACCAGGACCGGGCACGATGGGATCGCGGGCGCATTCAGCACGGTCTCGCAGCACTCGCCCGCGCCGAACGGCTCTCGCCCACGCCCGGGCCGTACGCTCTGCAAGCGGCGATCGCGGCCTGCCACGCCCGCGCCCGTGTCGCCGATCAGACCGACTGGGCACGGATCGCCGCGTTGTACGCCGAGTTGGGGCGCCTCGCACCGTCGCCCGTCGTCGAACTCAACCGCGCCGTCGCCGTCGCCATGGCCGAGGGCCCGGCCGCCGGCCTCGCCATCGCCGACGCCTTGCGCGGGGAGAAGGCGCTCGCGGGCTACCACCTGCTGCCCGCGGTGCGCGGGGACCTGCTGGTGAAGCTCGGGCGCAACGCAGAGGCTCGCGACGAGTTCCAGCGCGCGGCCGCGCTCGCCCGCAATGCCCGCGAGCGCGAGGTGCTGACCGCCCGCGCCGCCGCGCTCGCGCCCTGAGCGAGCCGGCACGTCAGCCGCGGGCGGGGGCGTCGAGGAAGCTGCGGGCGAAGGCGACGAACGCCCAGGCGTCCGCGAAGTTGCTGGCGAGCCCGAGCGAGGCCCGGATCGCGCCGGCCGCCTTGGGGTCGACGCAGAGTTGCAGGTCCTCGCGGGTCATGTGCGAGCTGGAGGCGAAGCAGCGCTCCAGCTCCTCGCGCGACAGGCCGAGCGCCAGCTCGCCGGCGCCCGGGTTGCAGAAGCAGCCCGTGCGCAGCGACAGCCCGACAGCGTTCGCCCGCTGTTCCACCCGCCGGTGGTCGACCAGGCGGCCGTCGCGGTCGTAGAAGTTGAGGGCCAGCGTGGCGCCGCGGCGCTCGGTCGAATCGGGGCCGTACAGCCGCACCAGCGGCTGCCCGCTCGCGTGGCGCATCGCCATCAACTGCTCGAGCATCCAGCCGCTCAACAGCCGCACCCGCTCGTGGACGAGCTCCACGCCGACCTCGTCGAGCAGGTCGAGACCCAGCTCGACCGCCGGGATGTTGGCGAAGTCGAGGGTGCCGTCCTCGAAGCTGGCGGCGCCCGGCGTGAAGACGAAACGGTCGGCCTGCACGGACGCCGCGTCGATCGTGCCGCCGGCGAACCACGGGCGGTGCAGCTTGGCGAGGGCCGACCGGCGCGCGATCAGGGCGCCGACGCCGGTCGGGTAGCCGAACATCTTGTAGAAGGACAGCGCCACGAAGTCGGGCCGCACCTGCGACAGGTCGAGGCGGTTCGTGGGCACGAAGGCGGCGGCGTCGAGCAGCACGTCCCAACCCCGCTCCTGGGCGCGCCGCACCCAGTCCAGCGGATGCTGGACGCCGGAGAAGTTGGACTGGGCCGGGAAGGCGAACAGGTTGTGGCCACCGGGGGTGGCCTCGGCCAGCTTCTGGTCGAGCGTCGCTTCGTCCACCCTCAGCTCGGGCGGGGTCATCGGCACGTAGACCGTGCGCGCGCCGCGCAGCCGGTCGAACTCGCGGATGCCGTTGACGGAGTTGTGGTTGTCGAAGGTCAGCAGGAACACGTCGCCGGCCGCGAACGGGTACGCCTCGCCCACCAGCTTCAGCGCGTGGCTGGCGTTGGCGGTGAACACCACGACGTACTCCGCCGGGTCGGCCCGGAAGTAGCGCAACACCCGCTCGCGGCAGCGCTCGACCCGGCGCGTGCTCTCCATCGAGGAAGCGCTGGTCGAGTGCGGGTTGCCCAGCACGTGGCCGAGCAGCGACTCGGCATGGCGCTGGACCTGGGAGGCCGCGTACAGGCCGCTGCCCGTGTAGTCGAGGTAGCGCTGGCCGCTGGCCTCGAGCCGCCCGAACTCGCGCTCGCGGAGGGCGTCGAGGGGGGCTGTCGCGGCGTACCCGGGGTGCGCCGCCGAAAACGAGGCGAAAGCCGTGGGCAGGTCGAGGTCGAGGCTCGGCAGTGCTTGCGTCACGCCGGGGCCCGGTGCGAAATCCGTGCCCGCCGGGTCTGGTAGCGCCGGTGCCCTGGGCGTGGCAGGATTCCGCCCGGGTTTCTTTTCATCGAGGCGACGTTGAGCGATTGCGCGGCGGGTGCGCGGGCGATCGTCGGAGTCCTCTGCGTCGCGGGGATGGGCTGCGCGCCGACCGCGCCCCCGCCTCCCGAGCCGCCGCTGCGCCTGCTCGTGCGCAGCCCCGTGGCCACCCTCGACCCTCAGCTCGCCGACGACTTCACGACCAGCGGTCTGCTCGGTTCGATCTACGAGCCTCTGGTCGAACTCGACGACGGCCTGCGGCCGCGACCGGCGCTGGCCGAGACGTGGGGCACACCGACCGATTCGTGGTGGCGCTTCAAGCTGCGCGAGGGTGTGCGACTGCACGACGGCCAGGTACTGACCGCCGCGCGGGTGGTCGAACGGCTGCGGACCAGCCGCTCGGGCCCTGGCTCGCGCGACGCGTGGAAGCTGCTCCACGTCGAGCGCTTCGAGGCGAGTCGCCCGCGCTACGTCGAGGTCCTCACCCGCGGCCCCGCACCCCTGCTGCTGGCCGGCCTCAGCCAGGTGCTGATCACGGGTGGCAAGCCGGAGGCGGCCGCCTCGGCGGTCGGCACCGGCCCGTACCGCGTCGCCGCGTGGGATGGCGCGCGCCTCTCGTTGCGGGCCTTCGCGGGATACCGCGGCACTCGGCCCGACTTCGACGCCGTCGAGGTGTGGCCGCTGGCCGACGGCCGGGCGCGGGTCGCGGAGGTGCTGGCCGGGCGCGCGGACATCGCCGAGTTCCCGCCGCCGGACACCCTGGCGGGCGCCCGCGCCAACCCGCACGCACAGGTGATCGCCCAGCCCGGGCTGGTGCTCTCCCTGCTCGGCTTCCGCGTCGCAGGCACGGGCGCGTTCGCGGACCCGATCGTGCGGCGCGCCGTGGCGGGCCTGATCGACCGCGAGCGCCTGGTCCGCGAAGCTGTCGCGGGCTTCGGACGCCCGGCGTGGCAGCTCGCACCGCGCGCCGCGGTCGGCTATTTCGCGGCCGTGCGCGCGCCGGACCTCGCGCCCGACGCCGCTCGTGCCGCGCTGCGCTCGCTGCGGCCCGGCGGTCTGCGCGAGACGCTGTACCACGTCGACCGCGACCGCGGCCTGGCACTGCAACTGAAGCAGCTCCTCGCTGGCGCCGGGTTCGAACTGGAAACCGTGGAGCTGACCTGGCCCGAGCTCGATGCCCGCCTGCAGCGGGGCGAGGCGCCGGCCTGGCTGATGCAGTTCACGTTCACCTCCGGGGACGTGGCCGACCTGCTCAACGACGGCCTGCACTCCCCCACGGCCGACGGCCGCTTCGGCTCCGTCAACTTCTCCGGGCTCGCCGACCCGCAGCTCGACGCGCTGGTGGAGGCGGCCGGCGCCGAGATGGACCACGGCCTGCGCCTGGGCCTGCTCGAGCGGGCGGTGCGACGGGCGATGGACTCGCTCGCGGTCGTGCCGCTGTTCGAGGCCGACACCCTCTACGTCACGAGCCGACGCGTGCGCCTGGCGCTCGATCCCAGCGGCAAACTCCGCCCCCACAACGTGCGGCGGGCCCCGCCGGCGGGCTAGGCGATCGCCCCTCCGCACGACGAGCCGGCGCCCGCCGTGCAGCCGAAGCAGTGATCGCCCGTCAGGATCTCGCGGCCCGCGAGCGCGCGCACGTCGAGGCCGTGGACCCGCTGTGGCAGGCCGTGGGCCAGGCCCATCTCCAGCATCTGGTTGAAGTCGCAGTCGTGGACGTGGCCGGTCCAGTCGACCGAGACCAGCGAGCGGCACATCAGGCCGTCGACCGTCGCCGGGTTGTAGGCCGCCTCCAGGCGGTCCATGTACTCGTCGTGCAGCCCGGCGCGGCGTAGCCACTCCTCGAAGCGGGCGATCGGCATGTTGGTGATCGTGATCAGGCGGTCGAAGCCGATCGCGTGCTGCTCGGCGAGATAGGCGCGGGTGTCGCGCTCGAGGTCCTCCTGTTTCGGCGGCAGGAACGCGCCGACCGGGTTGGCGACCAGGGTCAGCACCAGGCCGTCGCCGCGGCCGTAGCCGACCTCGTTCAGGCGCCGCAGGCCCGCGAGGCTCTTCTCGTACACGCCGCGGCCGCGCTGGCGGTCGGTCGCCTCGGCGGTGTAGTGCGGCAGCGAGCACACCACCTCGCAGCCGTGGGCCGCGAAGAACTCGGGCAGGTCGGCCTGGCCCGGCTCGAACTGGACCGTGAGGTTGTGGCGCACGAGCACCGCGCGGCCCAGGGCGTGGGCGCGCGCGACCATCTCGCGGAAGCGCGGGTGGAGTTCGGGCGCGCCGCCCGTGATGTCGAGGGTCGTCAGCTCCGGGTGGCGGGCGAGCACGTCCAGGCAGGCGTCGACGACGTCGTCGGCCATCACCTCGGTGCGCAGCGGCGAGGCGTCGACGTGGCAGTGGCGGCAGGCCTGGTTGCAGCGCTTGCCGACGTTGACCTGCAGCGTGCGCACCGTGCCGGCGCGCAGCTCGCCCGGCCGGTCGCCGCCCGACAACCGGCGCGCAAAGCGCGAGGGTGCCGGCTCCTCGCGCAGCACGCGCAGCGGGATCGCGGCTGTCACATCGACACCTTCTTGTCGACGTTGTGGGCGACCAGGCCGTGGGCCAGCGTGATGCCGGCCTTGAGCGACGCGGCGGCATGCATCGCCTCGGCCAGGTGCTTCATCGTCATCCCCTGCTCCAGCGCCTGCTGGGTGTAGCTGTCGATGCAGTACGGGCACTGCGAGGACTGGGCGACCGCGAAGCCGATCAGCACCTTCTCGCGCTTCGTCAGCAGTCCGGGCTCGAACGCGGCGCCGTAGTACTTCTCGAACATCGCCCACAGCTCGGGGTTGTGCTGCTTGAGGTCGCCGAAGTGGGCGAGGTCCTTGTCGTCGAAGTAGGCGGTCATGCGTTCTCCTCTGGCTCTGCTCACCAGGCCCCGCCGGGGACCTTGTTCAGCTTCCAGTCGTAGTCGGTGAAGGCGATCTTCGCCCGGCCCGAGAGCAGCAGCGCGCGCTCAGGGCCCTCGGGCAGGTAGCGGGCGACGTAGCCGGCCAGCGCCCCGCGGCCGCCGAAGTCGTCCCCGTACCAGTCGAAGATCGGGCTCAGGTGCAGGCTGCCGGCGGCCACGTCCACGCGATTGGATGCAGGCATCCGCAGCAGGAACTGGCGGGCCTGGTCGTCGAGCTGGGCCTCCAGCTTCGCCCCGGTGTAGGCCTCGGCCCGCAGCGGCGGGCAACTGACGGCGGCGCAGACCAGGGCGAAGTGGATGCGCGGCTCCTGCCACTGCTTGCGGATGACCTCGTGCTCGACGTGATCGAGGTGGTAGCGGCGGCCGCCGACGCGGACCAGCTCCAGCTTCCAGGGCCGGCCGATGCCGAGCGTGCGGTTGACGTTGCGGATCGAATCCCGCTCGTCGTGGCCGACGATCAGCTCGATCGTCCAGGCGTTGTAGACGTTGATCCAGAACGCCAGCCGCTCGCGGGTGTCCAGCCGCGCGGGATCGAAGGCCGCCAGCCGTTCCAGGTAGCCCTTGAACTCGGGGGCGCGGGCGAAAGCCGCGTAGTCGACGGCACCACCGCGGACGTGGGCCCGCAGCAGGGCGTCGAACGCCGCGTGATCAAACGGCTGGGCGCCCGCCGCGAGCGGGGGCGCCACGCAAAGCAGGGCCAGCAGGAAAGTGCGGAACATCCTGCCCAGTGTAAACGTGAGGGGCCGGCTGAAACTTTCCGCCACCTTCGGAGAACCCCGGCGGGGGGTCGTTCGTAACGAAGGTTGACAGCCGACATTCACCCCCTTCGGGAGGACCTCGATCATGAAGCGAACCCTGACCCTGGCCGCAGCGGCCCTGATCCTGGCGGGCGCACCCGCCGCCCTGGCCGAGACGGCCAGCCCCTGGCTCCACATCCGCGTGGAGGAGTCGAAGGGCAAGCAGTCCAAGGTCAGCGTCAACCTGCCGATGGCGATCGTCCACGCCGCGCTCGAGGCGGCGCCCGAGAAGGTGATCCGCAAGGGCCGCATCCACCTCCGCGACCACGGCGAAGGCGACGTCGACATCGACGACTTCCGCCGCATCTGGGCGGAGCTGAAGAAGGCCGGCGACACCGACCTGGTCACGGTCGAAGAAGAGGACGAGACGGTCACCGTCGCCAAGAAGGGCGATCGCGTGCTGGTCCGGGTCGACAAGAAGGACGGCAGCGAGCAGGTCCGGATCGACCTGCCGACCACGGTCGTCGACGCCTTCTTCGCCGCGCCCGGCGACGAGGTGGACCTCAAGGCCGCGATGGTGGAGCTCTCCAAGCTGCGCGGCGACGTGGTCAAGGTGACCGACAAGGACTCCTCGGTCCGCATCTGGATCGACGAGAAGAACGCCCAGCAGTAGGCCGCAGGAAAGACCAGGAGCCGATCATGGCCAAGCTCGCCGCCCTCGCCGCCCTGCCGGTCGTCGCCACGCTGGCGGTCGCCAACACCTCGATGCTGGTGGTCGACGTCAAGGAGGGCGGTCCCTCCGGTCACCGGATCGTCGTCCCGGTCCCGCTGTTCCTCGCCCAGGCGGCGCTGAACATGGTCCCGTCCCACGCGACGCGCGCCGAGATCCCGGCGGAGGCGGTCGAGGTGATGGCCCGCTCCGCCGGCCTGCTCGACGCGCTGGCCGACTGCCCGGACGCCGAGCTGGTCCGGGTCGAGGACGGCAACGAGACGGTCGTCATCGAGAAGGCGGGCGACGTGCTGCGGATCAGCGTCGACGGCCGCCGCAACGAGCAGGTGCGGGTCAACGTGCCGATCGGCGTCGTGCGCGACTTCGTCAAGGCCCAGGGCTCGCGCGAGCTGCGCGCCGCCGACGTGGTGGCCGCGCTCAAGCAGGTGTCCAACACGGACCTGGTCGACGTCCGCGACGGCCGCGATCACGTCCGCGTCTACGTGTGGTGAGGGCGACGATGCGAACGCAGGTGCTACGCGTGATGCTGGCGGCGGCGCTGGGTGCGGGGTTCGCGCCGCTGGCGCTGGCGGACGACACCTGGAACGGGGTGATGGCGGCGCTGGCCGACTTCTTCGTCGGCCCGCAGCAGAAGTCGGAGTTCCGCTGGCAGGGCAAGCTGGCCGAGGGCAAGACGCTCGAGGTCAAGGGCATCAACGGCGGGATCGTGGTCGAGCCCGGCGACACGCCGGCGGTCGGCATCGAGGCGCTCCGCAAGGGCCGCCGCAACGACCCCAACGAGGTCCAGGTCGTGGTGCTCGAGCACGCGGGCGGGATCACGGTCTGCTCGGTGTATCCCGCCAACGGCGGCAAGCCCAACGAGTGCGCGCCGGGCGACGGCGGCCGGCTGTCCTCGAAGAACAACGACGTCTCGGTCGAGTACCGCCTGCGCGTCCCGCGCGGGGCGGCACTGGCGCTGTCGACGGTCAACGGCGGCATCGACGCCCTGGGCTTCAAGGGCGACGTCGTGGCCGAGACGGTCAACGGGGGCATCGACATCGCCACCGAGGGTGCGGCCCGCGCGGAGACGGTCAACGGCGGCATCGACGCGAAGATGGGCGCTCGCTTCGGCGACACCCGCTTCGAGACGGTCAATGGCGGCATCGAGCTGAGCCTGCCCGCCTCCGCCTCGGCCGCGCTCGAGGCCGAGGTCGTCAACGGCGGCATCTCCAGCGACTTCGCGGTCAGCGGGGGTCAGAAGACCCGGCGCTCGCTGCGCGGCACGATCGGCAGCGGCGGCCCGAAGCTCGCGCTGGAGACCGTGAACGGCGGCATCTCGATCGTCAGGCGGTAAGCCGACCGCGCGCTTCGGTCCGGCTCAGGCGGCGGGAGCCGGGGAGGGTTCCTCCGGGCGCACCGGCACCCGCAGGTGGAAAGCCGCCCATGCGCCCGGTTCCGACTCGGCCCAGGCCCGGCCGCCGTGCAGCTCCGCGATGCGGCGCACGGTGAACAGCCCGATGCCGCTGCCACGCTTGGCGTGGGTGTGGGCGTCGCGGACGCGGAAGAACTTCTCGAACAGCCGCTCCGCCGCCTCCGGCGGGAAGGCCTCGCCCTCGTTCCACAGGCAGAACGAGAGCTGGCCGTGCTCGGCCTTGACCGACAGCCGGGCGCGGCCGTTCTCGCGCCCGTACTTGGCCGCGTTGGTCAGGAAGTTGCCGAGCGCGATCCGCAGCAGGGCGGGGTCGACGACCGCCGGCAGCGTCGCCGGGCACTCCACCTCGAGGGCGATGTTGCGGGAGCGGAAGTACACGGCCACGTTGTCGACCACGATCTTGACCACCACCGTGGCGACGTCGACCTCCGAGCGCGTGGCGGCCAGCTCGCCGTGCTCCAGCCGCGACAGGTCGAGGTAGTCGCGGACCATGTCCTGCAACTCCTCGCAGTTGCGCTGGATGCGCACGAGCAGCCGCGAGACCGGCTCCGGCAGCGCGCCGACGCAGCCGTCCATCAGCGTCGAGATCAGCATCTGCATGGCGCCCAGCGGCGCCTTCAGCTCGTGGCTGACGAAGCCCAGGGTCTGCATGTAGTTGCGGTTCGACTGCTCGAGCCGCTCGTTGGCGAGCGTCAGCTCGTCGTTGCGCGCGCGCAGTTCCTGGTCGCGGCGCCGGATCGCCTCGCGCATGCCGGCCCACGCGCCCGCCAGGTGGTCGAGCTCCCGGTAGGACGGCGGTACCTCGAGCTCGTGGTCCCAGTCGCCGTCCGTCATCCGGGCGGCGGAGTCCCCCAGCAGACGCAGCGGGCGGGTGATGCGGCCGACGATGTAGAGCGCGCCCCACACCGCGAGCAGCGCGACCACGGCCACCGGCGCCAGGAAGCGCACGATCAGGTCCTGCCGCATCTCGTCGTAGGGGGCGCGGGCCAGCCCCACGTAGAGCATGCCGATGGTCTTGCCTCCCGGGTCCTGCAGCGGCCGGTACGCGCTCAGGTACCAGGCGTCGACCACCAGCGCCTCACCCGCGTACTCCCGCCCGCGATCGAGCACGGTCTCGCGCACCGCCTCCGAGACGCGAGTGCCGACGGCGCGCGCGCCGGCGCTGTCGCGCACGTTGGTCGCCACGCGGACGTCGCCCTGGAACAGGGTGACCGTGCCCCGGGGCGGGCCAGCCACGTCCACCCCGAACACCAGGTCGCGCAGGGAGTCGACCAGCGCCGGGTCGTGGTTGAGCAGCCGGCCGCCGTAGAGCAGGGCCTCGACTCGGCCGCCCGGTCCCTTCAGCGGCACGGCGATCCACCACGCCAGGGCGGCGCTCGTCGCCTCGCGACCCTCCCCGTCGGCGATGCGGGCGGCGTTCCGGAGCGCGGGGCCACCCTCGAGCCGCAGCCGCGCGGCGTCCAGCGCGAGCGTGCCCCACGCCGTGTGGCCCTCGAGCGCCTCGCGCAGCACCGGGTCCGCGGCCAGCGGCACGGGGCCAGCGCTTGCGTCGTGGGCGCCAGCCAGCGGCCGCCCCTCCGCGTCGCACAGGTTGAGCACGGTGAGCCCGAGCTCGCGCCGCAGCGCGGTCAGCGCCTCGTCCGGCGCCGCCGCGCGCTGAATGCGGCTGGCGGCGACCTCGAGCGACGAGGCCAGCCGCGCCAGCCGTTCGCCGTAGCTGGTCGCCACGATCTCGAGGTCGCGGTCGACCCGCTGCTGCGCCTCGTGGTTGACCGAGGCGGTCAGGCTGCGCACCCCGATCGCGCCCGTGAGCGCCGCCGGCACCAGCGCGAAGGCCAGGAGCGCGACCACGAGCACGGCGCGGATCGAGTTGTGACGAGCGATCAGGGCCCTCGGACTCACGTCCCGGGATTACGAAGCACGTCCGGTGCCAGCACGATTCGCGCGGTTTGGGGCCGAATTCGGGCACGCGAGTTGCTGCATCCTTCCCGATATGCTCCCCGCCCGCGCACTGCCTTCGGCAGCCGCCGGGAACGAGGACCCCGATCTCGCCGCCGCGGACCACCGCGAGCTGATCGGGCAGAGCTTCTACGTCTACACCCGGGTCCGCACGTGGGTGGCGCTCGGCCTGGCCGCCGCCGCGCTGGTCGCCCGCCACGGGCTCGGGCTGGAGGCGATCGACGCCGGGCGGCTGTGCACCCTCGCCCTGGCGGTCGCCGTCTACAACCTGGTGGCCTGGGCGTTCTTCCGCCGCTTCCGCGAGCCGCACGAGCGGCCCGCGGCGGCCGAAGCCCCTCCCGACGCCACGCCCCCGGCGCAGGTCGTCCCGTGGCTGCTGATGGCCGTCACCTACGGCGCGGTCGTGCTCGACTTCCTGGCCCTGACCGCGACCGTGTGGCTGGTGGGCGGCGCGCGCTCCCCATTCACGGCGTTGTACGTGCTGCACGTGATCGTCAGTTGCATCCTGCTGTCGCGGCGGGCCGCGCTGGCCCTGACCGGGATCGCGTACGCACTGCTGGTCGGGATGGTGGCCGCGGAGTGGACGGGGCTGGCGACGCCGCCGCTGCCGATCGGGCCTGTCGCCGGGGCGGAGCCGCTGGGGGGGCTCCACGCCTTCACGCTGGTGTTCGTGCACGCGCTGCTGTTCTGGCTGAGCGCGCTGCTCTCGCTGGGCCTGATGCGCTCGCTGCGCCACGTGGAGCAGCGGGTCCGCCTCGCCAACGGCGAGCTGCTGCGGCTGTCGCAGCAGCGCAAGGACTTCCTGCTGGTCGCGGCCCACAACCTGCGCGCCCCGCTCGGCGCCGTGACGATGATGCTCGAGAACATGCACGCGGGGCTGGCCGGCGAGACGTCGGCGCGACAGCGCGACTGGCTCGAGCGCAGCCTGCGCCGGCTCGGCGACCTCGACGAGTTCATGTCCGGGATCTCGCTGCTGGCCTCGCTGGAGAGCGACATCATCCGCACCCAGTTCACGCCGGTCGATCTCGCCCCCGTCGTGCGGCGCCTGGTCGAGGACTACGCGGACGTGGCCGCGGCCCACCACCAGGAGCTGACGCTGGAGATCCCGGAGCGACTGCCGCCGGTGGTCGGCCACGAGCGGCTGCTGCAGGAGGCCGTCGTCAACTACCTGACCAACGCCCTGAAGTACACGCCGGACGGCGGTCACGTCACGCTGCGGCTGCTGCACCAGCCGCCGCTGGTCCGGGTCGAGGTGCAGGACGACGGCCCCGGCATCGCCGCGGAGGACCAGCCCCGCCTGTTCCAGGACTTCGTGCGGCTGGCCCAGGGCACGGACGCGCCGGCGATCAAGGGCAGCGGCCTCGGGCTGTCGATCGTGCGCCGCATCGCGCTCGCCCACGGCGGCCGCACGGGCGTGGTCAGCGCGCCCGGGCGCGGCAGCACCTTCTTCCTCGAGCTGCCCGCCCACCTCGAGTAGTGAGCCGGACCGTCAGTTCAGGTGCTTCGCCAGGAACGCGTACAGGTCCTCGCGGGTCTTGCGGGCGTACGTCGTGTCGAGGCGCTCGAAGCTGTGGCCGCCCGGGGCATCGTCGTGGATCTTGTGCTCGAAGCTCTTGCCCGCGGCCTTCAGGTGGACGATCAACTGCTCCACCTCCACCACGTTGACGTCGCGGTCGTTGGTCGACGAGGTGACCATCAGCGGCAGCTTCAGCTTGTGGACGTTCCAGATCGGGCTGCGCCTGCGGTACTCGTCGACCGCCGCCACCGGCTCCTTGCCGATGTGGTACGGCGCCGCGAACAGGTCCGTGTAGCTCTGCTCGTGGTAGCCGAGGCGGGTGAGCAGGTCCGACACCGGCACGCCCGCGAAGATGCAGGCGAACTTGTCGGGGTGGTCGAAGCCGACCATCAACGAGATCATCCCGCCGTGGCTCCAGCCGACCAGCGCGATCCGCTTCGGGTCGACCGGCAGGTTCTCGACCGCCCAGTCGCGAGCGGCCACGACGTCGTCGTTCTCGAGCCCGCCGTAGTCGATCGCCTCGTACATCGCCTTGCCGTAGCCGGTCGAGCCCCGGTACTCGGGGGCCAGCACCACGTAACCGCGCTCGAGCATCTCGCGGACCATGTGCACGTGATAGGTCCCGAAGTCGCCGTGCACGCCGCCGTGGGTGAGCACGATCGCGGGGTGCTTCTTCGACTTGTCGAGAGCCCTCGGCAGGAACACGTACTGGTAGATGCGCAGCGGGTGGCGCTCGTTGGCGATCCCGTACCGCGCCTTCTCGCGCGGGTTGGGCGGTCCGGTCAACGCCACCTTGTCGACCTCCGCGATGTCGGACAAGCGCAGCCAGAACAGCGCGTCGTCGGACGACTTGCGGACCTGGTCGAGCTGCCACGTCAGGGAGTCGACCTTCGCCGTCAGTTCCTTGACCTGGGCCTCGAACGGCTTGGCGTCCTGGGCGGACAGCGGGACGGCGAGAATCGCGGCGCAGCTGGTGACGATCAGGGCGTGTCGCATGGCCTCAGCGCCCGAGCTTGGCCTTGAGCACGCCCAGCAGCGTCGCCCGGTCGATCGGCTTCTGGAAGATGCCGGACAGGCCCAGCGCCATGTGGTCGGCCGACAGGCTCATGCTCTCGCCGACGGAACTGAGCATGTAGATCGGGGCCTTGTTGTGGAGCAGCCGCAACTCCTTGACGAAGGCCGTGCCGGAGTCGACCTCCTCCATCATCAGGTCGACGATCACCAGGTCGGGCATGCGCCGCTTGTAGACCTCGACGCCTTCTTCGGCGGAGGCCGCCTCGTTCATCTCGTAACCGGCGGACTCGAGCACGATCCGCATCACCTCGCGGTAGTCCGGGTCGTCGTCGATGTAGAGGATCAGCGGCTTAGGCGCGGACATGGAGGTCTCCTTCGGGATTCCCGGCCACGGCGGGGACGTCGATCCGGCCGTCGCGCAGGGCCTGCAGCACGAACTGGACGGCCGCCGCCAGGTTGCTCTGGGCAAGCGGCGACAGCCGCTCGCCGAAGTCGTCGAACGCATAACCCCGGATGCCGAGCACGTAGCCCGCGGCGTGGCTGCCGAAGTGTTCGCGGGCCAGCGCCAGCACGGCCGCGGGCGTCAGCGCGTGGGTCGTGAACTCCGTCTCCGACCGCGCTTCGAGCCGGTGCAGCTCGAAAGGCGGCGCACAGCTCGTGTGGGCGTCGACGAAGACGACCACGTCGTGGTTCGCCACCAGCTCCGCGTCCTCGACCTGGAGCTGGTAGCCGCTCTCCAGCGTGATCTCGCCCGCCAGGCCGCGCTCGGCCAGCGCCTCGACGAGCGCCGGGCCCAGGCCGTCGTCGAGCCGGCCGGGGTTGCCGTAGCCGAAGACCAGGACGCGCGTCACCGCTCCTTCGACCCCTTGACGCGGCGGCCGACCACCTGCCCCGCGGCGTCCACGACCTGGACGTCGAGCGGCATCTGGCCCAGCGCGTGGGTCGCGCACGAGAGGCACGGGTCGTAGGCGCGGATCGCCACCTCGACGTGGTTGAGCAGGCCCTCGGTGATCTCCACCCCGTCGAGGAACTGCCGCGCCACGCTCTCGACGGCGCGGTTCATCGGCTCGTTGTTGCTGGTGGTCGAGACGATCAGGTTGGCCATCGTCACCTGGTCGTTCTCGTCCACCTTGTAGTGGTGGAACAGGGTCCCGCGCGGGGCCTCGATGATCGCGACGGCCTCGCCCCGCCGCTCGCCCTTGACCACCAGGTCGGTGCCCTGCAGGTCGCGGTCGTGCAGCAGCTCGTCGATCTTCTCCACCGCGTGCAGCAGCTCGATCATCCGCGCCCAGTGGTAGGCCATCGTCACGGCACTCGGCTTGCCGCCGGCGACCTGCATGAATTCCTGGCGCGCGGCCTCGGCCAGCGGGGTGTCGATGAACGAGCAGGCGCTGATCCGCGACAGCGGGCCGACCCGGTACCAGCCGTGCTCCGGGCCCAGCGACTTGATGAACGGGAACTTCATGTACGACCACGGCTTCACTTCTTCGGCGATGAAATCGAGGTAACGCTGCGGATCGACGTGGTCGAAGATGGTCCGGCCCTGGGCGTCGACCGCGCGCAGCCCGCCGTCGTACAGGTCGAGCGCACCGTCGGCGCGGACCAGGCACATGTGGTTCGAGGGGAACGAGCCGAAGCCGCCGAGCATGTCGATGTGGGCCAGCGTGTAGTCGCGGGCGAGCTGGACCGTGGCCCGCGCCCAGTCCTTCATCTGCGCCAGGTCCTGCAGCAGCAGGTCGCGCTCGGCCAGCGACAGGTTCTTGTTGATGCCGCCCGGGATCGCGCCCGTGCCGTGGACCTTCTTGCCGGCGGTGAGGCGGATGATCTCCTGGCCGTACTTGCGCATCAGGATGCCCTGGCGCGCGAGGTCCGGGAACTTGGCGGCGATGCCCAGCACGTGGCGGGCGTTGACGTCGGAGCCGAAGCCGAACAGCAGGTCGGGCGAGGCGAGGTGGAAGAAGTGCAGCGCGTGGCTCTGGAAGGTCTGGCCGTAGTGCATCAGCCGCCGCATCTTCTCGGCGGTCGGTGTCAGCTTCTCGCCGCCGACGATGCGGTCCATCGCCTTGGCCGCGCACAGGTGGTGGCTGACCGGGCAGATCCCGCACAGCCGCTGCACCGCCACCGGCACCTCCCAGTACGGCCGGCCCTGGATGAAGCGCTCGAAGCCGCGGAACTCCACGACGTGGAAGCGCGCGCGCTCGACGTGTCCTTCCGCGTCGAGCAGGATGGTGACCTTGCCGTGGCCTTCGACCCGGGTCACCGGCTCGATGACGATGCGACGTCCGCTGGTGGCTTCCATGGTCCTTGACCTCAGTCGTACTTGAGAAGCGCGTAGGGCAAGGCGAGCGGCTTGCCGGCGAGCAGCGCGTTCAGCGCTTCCCACAGCGTGTCGGCGGAGGGCGGGCAGCCGGGCAGGTGGAAGTCGATCTTCACCACCTCGTGGGCCGGGTAGACCTTGTCGAGCAGCAGCGGGATCTCGGGGTCGTCGGGGACGCGGCCCGAGGGGTTGTGCACCGACGGCCCCGCGACGTAGGCCTCGTGCAGGCACTCCCCGAGCGGCACCAGGTTGCGCAGCGCGGGGATGCCGCCGGTGGTGGCGCAGTCGCCGACCGAGACCAGCACGTCGCACATCTCGCGGAAGCGGCGCAGCACGTGCACGTTCTCGGCGTTGGCGCAGCCGCCCTCGATCAGGCCGACGGCGCAGCGCTGGGTGAAGTCCTTGTGGTCGTTGATCGGCGACTTGTCGAACTCGACGATCTCGGCGAGCGCCAGGATGCGCTCGTCGATGTCGAGCAGCGACATGTGGCAGCCGAAGCAGCCGCACAGCGAGGTGGTCGCGACCCGCGGCTTGCTCATCGCCGTGCCTCCTGAACAGGCTCCGGTGCGCCGATCGGCACCGTGTCGTAGGGGCGCTGGCCGACGGGCACCGCGAAGCCGACCCGCTTGCGCAGCAGCGCGCCCACCGGGCAGGCGTCGATCGCGCGGTCCGTGACGTCGGCGTTCGTGTCCTTCAGCCGGCTGCCGGTGCTGGCCGCGAGCCGCTTGTGCGGGCCGCGGCCGACGAAGCCGAAGACCTCCTTGCCGTCGAGGTCGCGCGAGGTGCGCACGCAGCGCGCACACAGGATGCAGCGGTTGTGGTCGATCAGGATGTCGGGGTGGGAGGCGTCCACCTCGCGGTGCGGGAACTGGTACTCGAACTGCGGGGCGGTGATGCCGAAGCGGTAGCCGAGCGCCTGCAGCTCGCAGTGACCGCTCTTCTCGCACGACATGCAGAAGTGGTTGCCCTCGACGAACAGCATCTCGAGCAGCACCTTGCGCATGGCCTGCAGCTCCGGCGTCTCGCTCTCCACCACCATGCCGAGGCTGGCCGGGTAGGTGCAGGACGACACGGTGCGGCCGTTGGCGCGCACGACGCAGACCCGGCAGCTCCCGAACGGCTCGAGGCCGGGCTTGTCGCACAGCCGCGGGATGTACACCCCCGCGTCGTCGGCCGCCTGGAGGATGGTCTGGCCGGGGACGAACGGGATCTCCCGCCCGTCGAGGATCAGGCTGGGGTCTGCGCTCACTGGGTGCCTCCCGCGCGGATGCGCGCCGCCTCGGCCGTCGCGACGTCCAGGTCGAACCCGCGGCGGCGGCCCTGCGCCGGCTCCGCCACGAGCGTCTCGTACTGATAGCGGAAGCTCTGCAGCGAGCTGAGTACCGGATTGAACGACGTCTGCCCGAGCCCGCAGCGGCTGGCCGCCTTCATCACCTTCGCGATCTGCTCGAACTGCTCCAGGTCCGAGGGCTCGCCGCGGCCGGCCAGCACCTTCTCCAGGCCCTTGCGCAGCAGCACGTTGCCGACCCGGCACGGCGTGCAGTAGCCGCAGCTCTCGTCCTCGAAGAACTCCATGTAGGCGTGGGCGATCTCGAGCGGGTTGCGGGTCGAGTCGAACACCACGAGGGCGCCGCCGGTCGCGATGTCGTCGTAGCAGATCGTGCGCTCGAAGTCGGCCGGGCCGACCATCCGGCCGCTGGGACCGCCGACTTGCAGCGCAGTCGCGTCGCGCCCGCCGCACAGCGCCAGCACGTCCTGGATCGGGGTGCCGAACGGCACCTCGTAGACGCCGGGGCGACTGACGTCGCCGGAGACGCTGAGCAGCTTGGTGCCCGCGCTCTGCCGCGAGCCGAGCTCCGAGAAGGCGGCCGAGCCCGCGTCCAGGATGCGGGTCACGCAGCACAGCGTCTCGACGTTGTTCACCACCGTCGGGCAGCCGAGGTAGCCGCGCTGGGCCGGGAACGGCGGCCGGTTGCGCGGGTCGCCGCGGCGGCCCTCGCACGACTCGAGCAGGGCCGACTCCTCGCCGCACACGTAGGCGCCGGCGCCCATCTGGATGCGGATGTCGAACTCGAAGCCGCGCCGCGGCATCACGTCGCGGCCCAGCAGGCCGTCGGAGCGCCGCCGGGCCAGCACGTCCTCGAGGAAGGCGCGCAGGTAGGCGTACTCGGCGCGCAGGTAGAGGATGCCCTCGCGGGCGCCCAGCGCGTAGCCCGCGATGGTCATGCCCGCGAACACTCGATCGGGCCACTCGGTCAGCAGCACGCGGTCCTTGAATGTGCCCGGCTCGCCCTCGTCGGCGTTGCAGACCACGAACTTGCGCGCGCCGGGGGCCGCCCGCGCCATCTCCCACTTGATGCCGGTCGGGAAGCCGGCTCCGCCGCGGCCGCGCAGGCGCGCGGTCTTCACCGCGCGGATGACCTCGGCCGGGCTCAGCGCCGCGGCCTTGCGGATCGCTTCGCCACGCCTCGGCTCCGACATCACGATCGGCCCCGCCTGGCGGATGTTGTTGCGGACCATCGCCTTGACCAGCGGGTGCGCGTTGTTGCCGTCGCCCAGCTTCTTGATCAGCCGCTGCGGGTCGCGGTGCGCGCGCAACTCGGCGACGACCTGGCGCGCGCGCTCGGCCGAGAGGTCGGTGACCACGACGTTGCCGACCAGTGCCGCCGGGGCCTGGTCGCTCATGCCGATGCAGGCCGTGCGCTGGAGCGAGATCGCGCCGTCCGCCGTCGTCTGGCCGATCGTGACGCCCAGTTCGTCAGCGAAAGCCTTGGCCACCCGGTCGTAGCCCGCCAGCCGGTCGACGACGTCGTCGCACACCCGGATCGTGATCTGGCTGGTCGGGTGGTCGTCGAAGAACGCGTAGAACGAGACCAGGCTCTGCACCTGCGCCCGCGACACGTGCAGGTCGTGGTGGATGGCGTCGACGGCCGCGGGCGGGATGCAGCCGAGGCGGGCCTGGACCTCCCGCGCCACGTCCATCAGCCGGGTCGGGTCGTGACCGACCGAGACGCAGGCCTCGCGGACGACGGTGTCGACTGACGTGGTCATGGGCGACCTCGGTTCGCGGAGCACCCGTGCGCGCAGGCCGGTGCGTTCCGCAACGTTTGCATCCGCATCCCGCGCGCGGCGCAAGGAAGCACTGCTGGGCTCACACAGGATTTGCCGCGATTTCCGGCACTCCGGAGGCGGCGGCGCGAGCTGGATGGGATGTTCATGGGCGATCAGCGCCTTCTGGCGCTGCGGGCGGGCGAGAGCTGCGGGCCGTCGGCAGCGTCGCTGTGGTGCCCTCCCCCACCCGGGGAAATCTGCCCCGACCGGGTGCAATCCCCACGCCAGTGCGAGCGATCGCTCGCCGCGTCGACCGCGGCGGCTCAGGCGCCCGGTCGGCCCTGGGCCTCCCACATGCGGTGCAGCGCGCCGCCGCGGGCGAGCAACTCGTCGAACCCGCCCGCCTCGACGATCCGTCCGCCGTCGAGTACGAGCACGCGGTCCGCGAGCCGGGCTGTGGAGAGCCGATGGGTGACCAGCAGCAACGTGCGCCCCTCGGACGCGCGGCGGATCGCGGCCAGCGCCCGCTGCTCGCTGATCGCGTCGAGCGACGCCGTCACCTCGTCGAGCACGAGCACCTCGGGCCCGGCCACCAGCGCCCGCGCCAGCGCCACTTCCAGCCGCTCGCCGCCCGACAGCTCCTTGCCCGCGGCGCCCACCCCGGTGTCGAGCCCCGCGGGCAGTCGGGTCACCAGCGCGCCGAGGCCGGCAGCGGCCACCGCTGCGGCCACCGCGTCGTCGTCGGCCCCGTCGCGACCGAGGCGGACGTTGTCCGCCAGCGAGCGGGCGAGCAGTTGCGCGTCCTGCGGCACCAGCCCGAACAGCGCGCGCCACGCGTGCAACGGCAGCGTCCGGGCGTCGATGCCGTCGACCGCGAGGCGCCCCGACGTCGGCTCCGCAAGCCGCAGCAGCAGGCGCAGCAGGGTGGTCTTGCCGCCGCCGGTCTCGCCCACGAGCGCCACCCGCTCGCCGCGGCGCAACACGAAGGTGGCGCCCTTCAGGACCGGCGCGCGCCCCGGGTAGGCGAAGCCGACGTCCTCGAAGCTGATCGCGTCCACGAACGGCGCGGCCACGGCGGCGGATCCCGCTGCGGGCTCGAGCGGGGCCGCCAGCAGCTCGGCCACGCGGCGGGCCGCCACCAGCCCCTCCTGCGCCTGCGAGTGCAGGCCGACCAGCCCGCGCAGCGCGGCCAGCGCGGCCCCGGCGGCGGTCGCGGCGGCGGCCAGCGCGGGGACCGAGACGCGGCCCGCCGCGACCTCCGCCTGCCCCTGCCACACGAGCGCGAGAACCAGCAGCGCGGCGAGTCCCCCGGCCGCCGGGTCGGCGCTCGCGAGCACCCGCGACACCCGCGTCTCGGCGTCGGCGAGCCCGGCGGCGAGCGCGTCGAAGCGGCGCGACTCCGACTCCGCGGCGCGGTACGCCCGCAACACCTCGGGCGCGCCGAGGGCGTCCTCGGCGGCCTGGAACATGGCGCCGTGCTGCAAGGCGAGGTCGCCGTGCAGTGCGGACGCGCGGCGGCCGTGCGCGCGGGCGACCAGCAGCAGCAGCGGCGCGACGGCCACCACGAGGCCCGCGGTGGCGGGATGGAAGGCGGCGGCGGCGAGCAGCAGCACGGCGGCCCGCGACGACTGGAGCAGCGCCTGCGGCGCGCCCTGCAGCGCGAACGACGCGGCCAGCGGCGCGTCGTGGAACACGCGGGCGAGCAGGTCGCCCGGCGGCCCGCCACGCAACGCGGCCAGCGGCAGCCGCAGCAGCCGGTCGTGCAGGGCGACGGCCAGCCGCGCCCGCACTGCGGCGGCTGCCGCGCCATGCCAGGCGCCCTGGACCCGCGCTGCGGCGACCCGCACCACGACCAGTCCCACCGCCGCGGCGTACGCGCCCGGGTCGCGGCCCGCGTGGGTCGCCTCCAGGAAACGGGCGAGCAACACGATCAGGCCGGCGTCCGCCAGGGTGCCGGCCAGCCCCGCGATCTCGGCCGCCACCACGCGCCGCCACTGCGGGCGCAGGAAGGGCCAGAGCGGGGCGAGCGGCTGAAACGCGGATGTTATGATCGCCAAATTTTTCTGAAGAGGCGGGATGGAGCTCAAGAAGCTCGGTAAGTACGAGATCGTCGCACGCCTCGGGGCCGGAGCGATGGGCGAGGTCTGGAAGGCCAAGGACCCCGTGCTCAATCGCTTCGTCGCCGTCAAGGTGATGTCGGCCAGCCTGGAGTCGGACGCCGAGCTGATCCAGCGCTTCCAGCGCGAGGCCCAGTCGGCGGCCCGCCTCAACCACGCCAACATCATCACGGTCTTCGACTTCGGCCAGGACCAGGGCAAGCTCTACATGGCGATGGAGCTGCTCGAGGGCAGCGACCTGAAGGAGGTCATCGCCCAGCGCGCGCTGCCCGAGCTGTGGGACCGCGTGCTGGTGATGGAGCAGATCGCCGACGGGCTCGCCTTCGCCCACGGCCAGGGCATCGTCCACCGCGACGTCAAGCCGGCCAACATCCACGTGCTGCCCAACGGCCGGGTCAAGATCATGGACTTCGGCCTGGCCCGCATCGAGACGTCCGAGATGACCCACCAGGGCATGGTGATGGGCACGCCCAACTACATGGCCCCCGAGCAGGTGCACGGCAAGAAAGCCGACGCCCGCTCCGACGTCTTCTCCTGCGGGGCGCTGTTCTACGAGCTGCTGTCCGGGCGCAAGGCCTTCCCCGGCGACAGCATGACGGCGATCCTCAACAAGGTTCTCGACGTCCAGCCCGAGCCGCTGACCCGGCTGGTGCCGGGACTCCCGGTGGAACTCGCCCAGATCGTCGAGCGCGCGCTGGCGAAGACCCCGGAAGGGCGCTTCCCGGACGCGCGCCAGATGCTCGAGGCCGTGCGCAAGGTGCGCGAGCGCATGGAGAGCGGCGAGCTGGCGTCGGGCGCGATGGAGAGCGAGGCCACCGTCAACGGCCTCGACGCGCCGACGGTAGCGTCGCTCGACACCACGCCGTCCTCGTTGCGGTCGCGGACCGTGATCGGAGCCAACGCGCTCGACGTCTCGCGGCGGCCGCGCAGCGGTTCCAGCACCCGGGTGGGAGCGCCCACCCTGTCGGGCCAGGACCGCACCCAGGCCAGGGCCGGCCGCTCGCCGCTGCCGCTGGTCGCGGCCGGCGTGCTGGTGGTCGGTGGCGGCGCGGCGGCCTGGTTCCTGACCCGGCCTTCCGCGGCGCCGCCGGTGACGATGGCGCCGGCCGAGTTGGCCCGCGAACAGGTCGGCATTCTCAAGGAGAGCCTGGTCTCGAGCCAGATCGACCTGGCCCGGCTGAGCCTCGCGGACAAGGACTTCGCCGCGGCACAGAAGGCGGCCGAGGCGGCGCTGAAGGTCGACGCCGGCAACGCCGAGGCGAAGGCGCTGCGCGACGAGGCGCGGCAGCAACTCGCGGCCCTCGACAGCGCGGCCAGCGAGGCACGCACGGCCTTCGGGCGCGGCGACACGGCCGCCGCCTCGGCGGCGCTGGCGCGCGTGCTGGCACTCGATCCCCGTCACCCGGTTGCGGCCGAGCTGACCTCGAAGCTGAACGAGTTCTTCCGCGAGCAGGCCGCCGACGCGCGCAAGGCGATGGCCGACTCGCGCACGGCCGCCCGCGAGGCCACGAGCCAGGACGGCCACGCCCGCGCGCTGGCGCTGGTCAAGGAAGGCGAAGCGCTGTTCGCCTCGCGCGAGTACGCGGTGGCGGCCCAGAAGTTCCTCGAGGCCCGCGACGGCTTCGACCGCGCGCGGCGCGCGGGTGAAGCCGCGGCCGACAAGGAGCGCCAGGTCCAGGCCGCTGCCGCGGCCCAGCGTCAGGCCCAGGCCCAAACAACGCGCCCCGTGGCACCACCGACGTCGGTGGCCGCGGCCCGGCCCGTGGCGCCGCCGCCGACCGCTCCGCCCGCCACCGCGGCAACGGCCCCGGCGAGCGTCGCGCCGGCGACGGCGCCCGTCGTCGTCAACCCGGTGACGCCGCACGAGCCCGCGGTGCGCCAGTTGCTCGCCGAGTACACCGCGGCGCTGGAGGGCAAGAGCATCGACGGCTTCCGCGCCGTCAAGCCGAACCTCTCGGCCGACGAAGCGAAGCGGCTCTCCGCCTCGTTCAAGGCCATCAAGAACTGGAAGGTCGGCATCCAGGTCGAGTCACTGGTGATGGACGGCGGCAAGATCATCGTCCGCGTCCAGCGCCAGGACAGCGTCAACGGCCGCGAGACCCCGAAGGTGGTCCAGAACTTCACGCTCGTCCAGCAGGCGGGCGCCTGGAAGATCGAGTCGATCGGCCAGTAGCGGTCAGGGGTTCAGCTTCAGGCGTGCGGTGCGGGACGAACCGAGCCCTTTCCCTGACCGGCGTGCTGCACCGAATGAGCGCCCGGGTCGATTGAGCGGGGGGAGGTCCGGTGACCTCCCCCCACGGCCTTGCGGCCTCCCCCCACCCCGATGCTTGCTGTAGCTGTAGTTCTTGCCGGAGCTAGAACGTGTAGTCGATGCCGAAGACTGGCGTCAGTTTGTCCTGCAGGCCCGTGTCGCCGATGCCGAACAGCACGTTGCCGACCAGCAGCAGGCGGCCGAACGGGTTGATCTTGATGCCGGCCGAGCCGAGCAGCAGGTTGGCATTGTCGTAGGCCGTGGCCGGCGTCTGGCGCGTGGTCGTGCGGATCGTCGTCGTGTCGTTGCGCAGGACGTAGCGGAACGTCTCGTCCTCCAGCACCAGCCGCTCGGCGTCGAACTGCAGGCGGCCGAGCAGGTCGGCGGTGAGCGTCACCCGCGAGTGCGGCGCCAGGTCGAAGCCGGCCGTGTAGTTGAACTCGTTGGGCAGCTCGCCGATCACCTCGCCGCTGCCGCTCGAGAACGTGTAGCCCACGCTGGCGCGCGGCGAGAAGCGGCCGGTGCCGCCGCCGATGATGGCGTACAGCTTGGCCTGGGTGACGCCGGAGCCGAGCAGGTCCTGCTCGTCGCCGGTGGGCAGGCGCAGGTCCGCCGCCAGCGCCATGCTGGAAGAGGCCTTGTTGAACAGGTTGTACTTGGCGCGCACGACCATGTCGCCCAGCCCCTCGGCATCGCCCGACTCGGTGTAGGTGCGGTTGATCGTGCCGTCGGTGAACTGGTGGATGATGAACGGGTCCACGCTGGTCGACAGCCGCTCGATCGAGGTGTCGATCGCGGCGTTCATCGTCAGCCGCACGAACGGCAGGGCGACGCCGATGTCGAACTTGTCGGTGACGCCGTAGTTGGCGTAGAGGACCGAGGTCTGGTTCTCGAGGTCGACGCGCAGGTCGGCGCGGATGATGTCACCCTCGAACCACGGCGCCAGGTTGTTCTGGCTGCCGTCGACGTCCTGGTGGGTCAGGTACAGCTGGATGCCCGTGCCACTGCCCAGGTCGCGGCCCTCGAAGGTGTCGTAGGTCGCGGTCAGGTAGTTCACGCCGAAGCTGAACTTGCCCTTGCCGGCGGTCAGCGGGCGTTCCGCGAAGATCGGGCCGAAGGTCTCGGTGTTGCGCTGGAACACGCCCACGCTGGCGTCGAACGTGTACGTGAAGCCCGCGGACGAGGAGCCGAGCGGGAACGTCGACAACTGCTGGGCGATGCCGCGGTTGAGCTGGTTGAGGGTGCCCTGCGCCGCCGGCTGCGAGACGAAGTGGGCGGCGTGGCTGAAGGCCGGGTTCGGGTTGCCGGCCAGCACCACCGGGTTCGACGGCGAGAAGAACCGCAGCAGCAGGCCCGACAGGCCGCTCGACGTCTCCTGGGCCTGGGCGGGCACTGCCGCGACCAGGGCTGAAACCAGCACGAACGCACGCGATCTCATCGAGTGACCTCCGGGGAACGGTGAAACGTCGACCGGCTCTTGGGAATGCCCGAGATTAGCAGGTCAGCGGCGGCGCGCGCGCTCGAAAAGATCGCGGGCCTCGTAGAAGCCCCGCACCGCACTCGCCTTCTTGCCCGCCCGCGACGCGGCTTCCGCGTCCTTGACCCGCTGCGCGCCTTCGCCGAAGGCCGGGGCGCGATCCGCCCCCGCCGCCTCCGAGTCCTTGCGCACGTCGCTCGCCGCCTCGCGCGCCTGCTCGACCTGGGCGACGGTCACGGCCTCCTCGAAGCGCGGCGCCATCAGCGCGGCCTCGGGGTGGCGCGGGTCGAGCGCCACCATCTCGACGAAAGCTGCGGCGCCGCCGGCCGCGTCGGTCGCGGCCTTCGCCGCCGCGGCGGCCTTGTCGGCGCCGTCCACCACCTTGCGCGCCTGATCCAGGATGCGCTTGGCGTCGGGGTTGGCCGGGTCCATCTTCAGGGCCCGCTCCGCGCGGCGCGCCGCCTCGCGATAGTCGCCCGCGGCCAGTTGCCGCGACGCGACCTCGACCTCGGTGCCGGCCACGGCCTGGGCCAGCGAGTCGACCTGGGCGGGCCGCGTCGGCGGCGGCGCCTGCGGCTCGGGCGCCGGACGCAGGGCCCAGATCGCGCCGGCCAGCACCACCACGGCAGCCACGCCGCCGCCCACGAACAGCGGCGTGCGCGAGGGAGCCTCGGCGGCGACCGCGGTCTGGACCCGACCGGGCCGGCTCGAACCATGCGACGCCGGGCCGCCGGGGCGCGAGCCGGGCCGCGAACCGGGACGCGAGCCGGGCCGTGAACCGTAGCGGCTGGGCTCGCTGCCGGCGGCTCCCGGCGTGGTCGGCTTCAGCGTCGGCTGGCCGGAGCGCTGGCGCGCCGGCGGCTCGGCCAGCGGCTCGTCGCCGCGGCCGTCCGCGATCGCCTGCCGCGCGAGCTGCAGCGCGGCCCGCAACTGGCCGGCGTCCTGGTAGCGCTCTTCGGGGTCCTTGGCCAGCGTCCAGACCAGGATCTCCGACAGCACGAGCGGGACCTCGGGCGAGATCTCCTTGGCCGCCGCCGGGTCCTCCTGCATCACCTTGAACAGCACGGCGTGCATGGAGTCGGCTTCGAACGGCTTCTTGCCCGTCAGCAGCTCGTAGAACACCGCGCCAGCCGCGAACACGTCGGAGCGGGTGTCCGCGCGTTCGCCGCGCACCTGTTCGGGAGACATGTAATGGGGCGTGCCCATCACCGTGCCCGTGCGCGTCATCTCGGAGCCGCCGACGCGGGCCAGGCCGAAGTCCACGATCCGCACCTCGCCGCCGGGCTGGACGTGGATGTTGGCCGGCTTGACGTCGCGGTGGACGATGTCCTGGGCGTGGGCGAAGGCGAGGCCATCGCACACCTGCTCCATGATCCGCAGCCGCTCCTCGAGGCCCGTGACCGCGCGCTTGATCAGCAGCGTGCGCAGGTCGTCGCCCGAGAGCAACTCCATGGCCATGAACAGGCTGCCGTTTTCTTCTCCGAAATCATAGACGGTGATGATGTTCGGGTGGTTGAGGCGGGCCGCAGACTGGGCCTCGCGCAGGAACCGCTGGCGCTGGCTGTCGTCGCCACCGGACTCCGGCACGATCGTCTTGATGGCAACCTCGCGGCCGAGCACCTCGTCGTAGGCCTTCCAGACCTCGCCCATGGCGCCCTGCCCGATCTTGCTGTCGATTCGATACTTGCCGATGCGTTCCGGCGGCACGAGTCTCCTGCTTCCTATTGAGTGGGACGGGCGAGGCTAAGGGGCGCCCGCGATGCTGTCAACAGCGGAAGTGGCCTGGGTCACATTTCGCTCGCCCGGGATCGCGACTGGCGCGGCCACGACGATTCCGCCCGACTCGTGGATCTCGTGGCGAATCACCCTGAGGCCGGCCTGCTCGATCTCGGCGACCAGTCCTTCGGGTCGAAACAGGCGCTGGTACGACGCCATCCCCGCGGCGGGCATCATCAACTCGTCGCCCGGCTCCGGCTGCCAGTCGCTGCCCACCAGCCGTGCGGCGAGGCCCGCGACTCGCACCGCGCGATCGGCCCCCCGCATCCGCTGCGGGATGTAGCTGAGCATCAGGCGACCGCCGGGACGCAGCGCTCGGGCCGCGGCCGCCAAGGCGCGCAGGCGGTAGCGCCGATCGGGCACGTAGCTGAAGCAGAACCAGGAGAAGATCACGAGGTCGTAGGCCCGTGGCAGGGCAGGCTCGTCCTCGAGTGCCGCCACGATCAGCGTCGACTCGAAGCCGGATGCCGTCACCCGCTCCCGCGCTTTCGCCACGGCCTGCGGCGCGATGTCGAGGCCGTCGACGACCAGGCCGCGGGCGAGCAGGGCGAGCAACTCGCGACCCGCTCCGCAGCCGACGACGAGCACGGCCTGGCCGGGCCCGAGCAGCCGATCGAGCGCGGCCCGCTCCCACTCGAACAGCTCGGCGCTGAGCGCCACGGGCGAGCGGTTGAACGGCTCCCAGGCGCGGGCGGCGCCCGCCATCAACTCCCCGCGCGACAGCAGCGCCACGCCCACGTACTCGCAGAGACGGACGGCCCGGGCCCCGAGCCGGCTCAGCGCACCGAGGCCGCTGAACGCGGTCAGCCGCGCGCTCACCGCGCCGGGCCGCGGGCTGCGGGGACCAGCAGGAAAGCGACCGACGCCGACCACGGGTGGACTTCGCCAAACGCGCCGCGCTCGCCGGCCAGGGGCCGGCCCTCGTTGGCCCAGGCGAAGGCGCTGCCGTCCAGGTTGCGCACGTCCGTCAGCCCCTGGGCCTGCAGCCTCCGGGCGAGCCCGGCGCTGCGCCAGCCCACCGAGCAGTAGACGACGATCGGCGTGGCGCGCGACAGCTCGCGGAACAGCCGCGGCTCGTCCTCGGGCGGCGCGTGCAGCGCGCCCGGCAGGTGGGAGACCGCGTACTCCGCAGCGGAACGTGCGTCGAGCAGTAGCGGCTTGCGCGAGGACGCCAGCTCCGCGGCCAGCTCGGTGGTGGACACCGTCGGCACGTCGGCGAACGAGACCGCGATCAGCGTGCGCAAGGACGTCATGCCGAGCGGCTGCGCGTAGTGGACCACGATCACGACCGCGGCTAGCGCGAGCGCGACACGAATCCATCGGGCTGGACGCAGTCGATCCCGCACGCGCACTTATACTCCGGGGCTCGAAGCGATGCGACCCCGATCCCGTCTCCGATACGCGTTCACGCTGGTCGGCATCGCAGCGACCACCGCGGCGGCCGATGCGCCCACGGCCCCGCTGCCGGCGCCCGCCGGGCAGATCGCCGAGGCCGTCGGCCTGCGCGGTGTCGCCCTCGAGCCGCGGGACCTGACGCTGCTGGTCGCCCGCCGCGTGCACGTGCCGTGGGGTGAACGCGGCCGCGGCGTGGCGGTGCACCAGCGGCTGGCAGCGCTGTGCGCCGCCGGGCCGCTCGGCGAACCGATGCCCACGCTGCTCGAGGCCGATCAGTGGTCGGCGCTGCTCGATCGCTCCGTGCCGCGTGCGACGCTCGGCTGCACGCTGCTCACGGACGCCCGCGCAGCGCTCGTCTATCACGGCCTGGCGGGCCTGTCGGACGCCACCCGCGAGGCGCTGGCCCGCGACCGCGAGTCGCTGCGCGCGATCGCCCGCTCCTCCGCCGCCGCCTTCGCCGCGTTCGGGCCGGCGCTGCAGGTGAACGAGGGGAGGGTCCAGGTGCCCGGCGGCGACGCGGCGCGCGCGCTGTGGGAGAGCCTGCTCGAGGCCCGTGCCGACCAGCCCGCGCGCTTCGCACGCGCGCTGCTGGGACGCGCGGGCGGACGCGCCGCCTTCCTGTACGCGACGCTTTCGGCGATGGAGCCGGTGGCGCGGGCGTGGGCGCTGGGCCTCGACGAGGCCGACCTCGAGCAGCGGCGGCAGCGTTTCGAGGCGCTGGCCTCCGCATTCGCGGCCGAGGAGGCGTGGTGGGATCCCGGCCGCGCCCCGCTCTCGCGGCGTCGCGTCGACGGCGCCCGGGTGCTGACCGGCGCGCGGCTGGGGCCCGACGGAAAGCTGGCCGCGCCGGCGACGCGCGGCTTCTGGGCAGCGGCCTTCGCGGGGGCGAGCGAGCCGGGGAGCGACGCGACGGCCGTCGACGCGGCCTGGCTCGTGCGCGAGATCGCCCAGGCAGCGATCGAAGATCAAGCCGCGCAGCGCCTCGGTCAGTTCCAGTTCGCGCAGCGCCTGCTGGCCACGGGCGCGCCGGCGGACGCCGACGCGCTGGCGGCGGTCCGCAGCGCGGGCGACCGCCCGGCGCTGGCGCTCGGGCTCGAGGGGCTCGCGGCTTCGCCCGCGCTCCACGCCGCAGCCCGCCGGCGCGCGACCGAGCTGGCCGCGCTCCCGCGCGAGGCCGCGGCCCCGGCCCTCGTCCAGTTCCAGGCGGCACTGGCGCTGCTGCTCGAGGCGCGTCGCAACGGCCTGCTCGAGGTCGCCGCGGCGCGCGATCTCGCGGCGGCGGTGGTCGGCCCGGAGGTGAAGCGCGAGGGTTACGGCGGGCAACTCGCCGCCGTGCTCGACGAGCGGCTGCTGCCGGCGCTGGCCGCAGCGACGTACGGTTCCATCGAGCCCGGCGACGCGGACACGGTCGTGGCTCGCGGCCTGACGGGCGTGCGGCCCACCTCCGCGCCGCGCCCGACGTTCCGCTTCGAGGGCCTGACCTTCAGCGCCGACGTCGCCGGCGCCCGGGCCCGCCGCCTGCTGGCCTTCGCCGAGGCGCAACTGGCCCCCCCGCTCGCGGCGGCGCTCGACTTCTCGCGCGCCAGCCGCCGCTTCCAGGGAGCCGAAGACGCCGCCACGCTCGACGCCCTGCGGGCCGCGGCGCGCGCCCTGCCGGTCTTCGTGCCACCCGCCGCCACCGCGCCGGTGGACGCGCCACGCCGCGTCGCCGAGGCGCTCGAGTCGCTGCGCCGCGGCGGCACCTCGCGCGCGGGCCTGGCCGCGCGGCTGGTGGCGGCCTCCGACGCGGCGGTGGCCGACGCCCTGGCCGAACTGCTCTACGCCCTCCACGCCAGCCCGCTGCAGGAGCGGGCCCCCGAGTCGCTCGCCCGCCGCCACGAGCTCGGCCTCGGCTTGTCGGGCGCCGACGAGCGCGCCGCCTTCGCGTTCGCGCTGCCCCGCGCCGTGTCGGGCGCAGGCCGCCCGTGGCGGGTCGAAGGCTCGCTGCTCGGCCTGGAGTCGGGCTTCGCGCGGGTCGCGTTGCGCCGCGCGTCGCCGGACCCGCCGGCGGAGGCCCCGACCCTCGGTGACGCCGAGCGCCATTCGCTCGGCGTGTGGGTCGGCCAGATGGCCGCGTTGGCGCCCGGCGCCGTGCCGGACCCGGCCCTCGTGCGCGCGGCCTGCGAGCGCGGGCGCGCGGCGCTGCGCGAGCGGCCCGCGGCGCTGGACGAGCTGGGGCTCGGGGCCTGGCGCGAAGCACGACTGCGCGCGGCGCGCGGCGCCGGCGAAGACGTGGAGCCGATGCTGGGTCTCGCCGAGTTGGCCGCGCTCGGAGGTGTTGCGTGGCCGACGGGTTTCGGCGCGTCGCGCCTGCTGCTGGAGCACACGCTCGCGCTCGCGCCACCGCAGGCGACCGCCGCGTGGGAGTCGTTCGGGCGCCGCGACGGGCTGCTCGCCGAGCGCTCGCTCGACCTGCCGCTGCGGCTGCTGCTCGCGCTCGACGCGCGCGGGCTGCCGGCGGAGCTGCTGCCCGCGCTGTTCCCCTACGCCGCGCAGGACGCCTTCGAGCACGTGCGCCTGCTCCACGCGGGCGACGACCTGGCCCTCGGCCGCTTCGCCCGCGAGTTGGAGGAGCACCGCGTCGACGACTACCTCGCCGCACTCGCCGGCGAGGGCGGCCTCAGCGAGGGGGGGGGATCACGATGAGGGCCTGGTGGCTGCTGGTCGCGCTGGCCTGGGGCTCCGCCGCGGACGAGTTGCGGATCGCTGCGCCGGTCGCCTCGGATTTCCTGAGCGGCCCGGTGCAACTGGTCGCCGCGGTCGACGACGCGGTCCTCGCGTCTCAAGTCGCGCGGGTCACCCTGTTCGCGGACGGCCAGGCGGTCTGCACCCGCGAGCGCGCTCCGTGGGCGTGCGCGTGGGACGCCGGCGCAGAGGTCAAGCCGCGGGTGGTGCGCGCCGTCGCGGTGCTGCGCGACGGTCGGCGGCTGGCGGCCTCGGTCCGCACCCGCGGCGACGCGCTGATGATCGGCACCGAGGCCAACCTGGTGCTGGTCACCGCGACCGTGATCGACGGCGACGGCCGCTTCGTGAAGGGCCTGACCCGCGACTCGTTCCGGGTCGCCGAAGACGGCGGGCCGCAGGAGATCGCCCACTTCATCGGCCCCGGCTCGGCGCGCGAGGTGGTGGCCGCAGTCGACATGAGCGGCAGCATGGCGGAGGCGATGGGCGGGCTGCGCGACGCCGTCAAGGGCTTCCTGCGCACGCTGCGCCCCGAGGACTCGTCGACGCTGATCGCCTTCAACGACTCGCTGTTCACGCTGGCCCGGCGCGAGACCGACCCGGTCGCCCGCGAGCGCGCCGTCGACCGGCTGGCGGCGTGGGGCGGCACCGCGCTGTACGACGCGCTGCTGCACGGCATGGAGCTGCTGGCGCGGCAGAAGGGGCGCAAGGCGCTGGTCGTGTTCACCGACGGCGAGGACATGTCGAGCCTGGCCAGCGTGTCGCAGGTCGAGCGCCGGCTGGAGACCTCGGACGCGCCGGTCTACGTGATCGGCCAGGGCCGCGGCACCGACAGCCCGGAGCTGCAGCGGATCATCCGCCACATCTCCGAGCTCTCGGGCGGCCGCTCGTTCCACACCAACCGCCAGGAAGAGCTGGAGCGGGCCTTCGCGGAGATCGCGGAGGAACTGTCGAACCAGTACCTGCTGGCATACGATCCGAAGAACGCGGAGCGCGACGGGAGCTGGCGCACGATCACGGTCACGGTGCCGGGCACCCGCCACCACGTGCGCGCACGGGCGGGCTACCGGGCGGTGGCGCCGCGGGCCGGTCGCGGGGGCGACTAGGGGATGAAGCCGATGAAGACGAGCCCGAGGGCACGCGCGGCCGGGACCGCCGCGGTGCTGGCCGTGCTGGCCGCGGCCGGCGTGGGCCCGGTCCGCGCGATGCAGCAGACCCCCACCTTCTCCGCCGAGATCGACGTCGCGGCGCTCGACGTCAACGTCGTCGACAAGGACGGGCGCCCGATCCGCGACCTGAAGCCCGAGGAATTCCAGGTCACGGTCGACGGCAAGCCGCGCAACGTGGTCTCGGCGCAGTTCGTGGACCTCGGCGGCACGCCCGACCCGGAGGCGTCGCCGACGCCGGCGATCGCCCACTACAGCTCGAACGAAAACGCCGTGGCCGGGCGCATGGTGCTGTTCGTGGTCGACGAGAGCTCGATCCGCCCCGGCGGCACCCGCATGGTCGCCGACGCGGCCGGGCGGCTGCTGAACAAGCTCGGGCCCCAGGACCGCTCGGCGTTGCTCACGCTGCCGGGACGCGGCAGCCAGCAGGTCGACTTCACGCCCGACCACGCCAAGGTGCTGGCGGCGCTGAAGAAGACCCAGGGCCGGGCGGCGCTCTCGGCCCGCCGCCGGGTCAGCCTCGGCGAGGCGTTGGCGATGGACGACAAAGACATGATCGTCACCGAGGACGTGCTCAACCGCGAATGCCCGCCGGAGATGGATCCGAACCAGCGCGCGCTGTGCATCAACGACGTCGAGGGCGAGGCGTTCCGCACCTCCCAGCTCTACCGCGAGGGCAGCCGCCAGTCGCTGAAGGCGCTGGCCGCGCTGTTCGACTACCTGCGCGGGATCGAGGGGCCGAAGACGCTGATCTTCATCAGCGAGGGTCTCGTCAACGAGTCGACCCGCGAGCTGCGCGAGCTGGCGGTCAAGGCCTCGGCCGCGCGGGTCAGCTTCTCCGCGTTCTCGCTCGACGACTCCGGGTTCGCCGACGCCTCGCTCCGCGACGCGCCGCAGGGCGTCACGGGCGACATCCAGATGAAGGGCCTCGGCCTCGACACCCTGGCCTCGCTGGCCCGCGGCAGCGTGTACAAGATCACGGCGGCCGGCGACAGGGTGTGGGATCGGCTGGCGCGCGAGCTGACGGGCTACTGGCTGCTCGGCTTCGAGCCGCAGCCCTCGGATCGTGACGGCAAGGAGCACGACTTCCGCGTCAAGGTCGTGCGCCCGGGCGCCGAGGTCCGCGCCCGGCGAGCGGTGTCCATTCCCGAGGCCGACCCCGAGGGCAAGCGCGATCGCGAGACGCTGCTCGCCATCCTGCGCGCGCCGTTCCCCGCCACCGAGTTGCCGATCCGGGTCGCGACCTATGCCCTGCGCGACGAGGCGACGGGCAAGCCCAAGGTCGTGGTCAGCGCCGAAATCGGCCGCGCCGGCAGCGCGCCCGAGGCGCTCTCGGTCGGTTTCGTGCTGATCGACTCGGCCGGCAAGATCGCGGCCAACGTGATCCAGCGCGCGGAGGCGGGCGCCCGCTCGCCGGTGCCCTACCTGGGCTCGGCGACGGTCGAGCCGGGGCTCTACACGCTGAAGCTGGCCGTGCTCGACCGACGCGGACGGCGCGGCAGCGTCAACCACCCGGTCAAGGCCTCGCTGCACTCGATCGGCGGCGTCGAGCTGGCCGACCTGATGCTGGCCCCGCCGCTGACCCAGGCCGAGCAGCGGCTGCGGCCGGGCGTGGACCTGACGGTCAGCGGCGGCGTGCTCGCCTACACCGAGTACCACGGCAAGACCGACAAGGTCGAGGTGCGATTCGAGGCCGCGGAGAGCGAGAACGGGCCCGCGCTGCTGACGGTGCCGGCGCGCGCGACCCAGGGCGCGACGCCCGCGCAGTTCGCGGCCCAGGCCGTGCTGCCGACGGGCCTGCTGCCGCCGGGAGCGTACGTCGCGCGGGCGGTGGTGGTCGTCGACGGCAAGGCCCAGGGCCAGCTGGTCCGGCCGTTCACGCTGCGGCCGCGGCAGCCGGGCGAGCCGCCCGCGCCGGGTGGCGGCATCTCGCGCGCCGGCCTGGCGCCCAGCCTCGCCCGCTTCGACCGCCGCGAGGTGCTCGACCCGGCGGTGATCGGCCCGCTGCTGACGCCGCTCGAGGCGCGACCCGAGATGCAGCGCAGCGCGGTGCTGCGCAAGGCGCTGGACCAGGTCCGCGCGGGCCAGGCCCAGGTCGTGCTCGACACGCTGTCCGAGGGCGCGGAAGACTCGCTGTCGCTGTCGATCCTGCGCGGCGTCGGCTTCCTCGCCCGCGGCGACACGCCCGCGGCGACGACCCAGCTCAAGGGGGCCGTGCGCCACGGCTCGGACTTCGCGGCCACCCCGCTGCTGATCGGCGCCTGCTACGCCCATCGTGGCGAGGACCTGCAGGCGGCCGGCGCGTTCCAGACGGCGATGGCGCTCGGCCTCGAGTCGCCGACGATCGCGGCCCTCACGGGCGAGGCGCTGCTGCGCGGCGACCAGCCCGAGCGCGCGCTCGAGCTGCTGACCGAGCTGGCGGCGAAGTACCCGACGGAGGCGCGGCTGCAGCGTTCGCTGGGCATCGCCCAGGCACTCGGCGGCCAGGACGAGAAGTCGCTGGCGACGCTGACGGGTTATCTCGACCAGAACCCGACGGACCTCGGCGCCTCGTTCGTGGTGATGCGCCTGCTGTTCGAGCGCTACGCCCAGGGCAAGGCGACCGACCCGCTGGCCGGCGACCGCGAGCGGCTGACCCGCTACGCCAAGGCCTACGTCGACGGCCGGGGCCCCCAGCAGGAGCTGGTGGCCCAGTGGCTCAAGTACCTCGACAAGACGAAGTAGCGACGCGAGCCGCGCCGAGATCGTCCCGCCCCGTGACATTTCTCGCGGAACTTTACTTGTAGCATACAAGTATATGTTCCCGGGGGGTAGGGATGGGAGTCATGGACAACCTGTACGAAGCCAGCGCCGTCGCGCTCGCGGTGTTCCTCGGTCTCGCCGCAGTGGACGGGATCTACCTGCACCTGTGGCGCCATCGGCTGCACGCCCGCGCGGCCTCGCGCCGCGAGCACCGCATCCACACCGTGGCGGCCGTGCTGTTCGTCTTCAAGCTGCCGGCGGTGCTGCTGTGGGAGACGGGTGGGCTGCTGCTGTGGTTCGGCGTCGGCCTGATCGCCGTCGACCTCGGCGTGTCGCTCGTGGACATGGTCGCGGAGGGCGACTCGCGGGCGGACCTGGGCGGCCTCGGCACCGGCGAGTACGTGCTGCACATGCTGATCATGGCCGCGCGCGGCGCCTCGCTGGCGCTGGCGCTGGGGGCCCGACCGGCCGCCGCCTGGGCGTTCGACGCGCCGTGGGTGCTGGGCCCGATGCCGCCGCTGGCCGCTGCTGTCGCCGCCCAGGCGCTGCCGGGCGCGGTGGTGATGGCCGCGCTCCACGTGTGGCTGTGCACGCCCTCCGGCGTGCGCACGTTCGAAGCCGCGCGCGCCCGCGCCGAGGCCGCGGTCGCGGCGTGGCGCGGAATCACCCCGGCGGCCTGCTGCCCGCCCGAAGCCTGAGTGTGACCATGAGCACCCGAATTGCGATGAACTCGAACCTGCCGGTCGCCGTCATCGGAGCGGGCCCCGTCGGTCTCGCCGCCGCCGCCCACCTGCTCGCGCGCGGGCTGGCGCCGCTGGTGCTGGAGGCCGGGCCCGGCCCCGGCAGCAGCATTCTGGAGTGGGGCCACGTGCGGCTGTTTTCCCCCTGGAACTACGTCGTCGACCCGGAGGCCGGGCGCCTGCTCGCCCCGACGGGCTGGCAGCGGCCGCCCGAGGACGAGTACCCCAACGGCCGCGAGCTGGTGGAGCGCTACCTGCGACCGCTGTCCCAGGTGCCGGCGTTGCGCGACGCGATCCGCTACGACAGTCGCGTCGTCTCGGTGTCGCGAGCGGGCTTCGACCGCCAGAAGAGCGACGGCCGCGAACGCGCGCCGTTCGTGCTGCGCGTCCGCCACGGCGACGGTCGCGAGAGCGACCTGTTCGCACGCGCCGTGGTCGACGCCTCCGGCACCTGGCACTCGCCCAACCCGGCGGGCGCCGACGGCCGCGTCGCGCTCGGCGAGCGCGCCCTGGGCGATCGCGTCGCCTACGGCATCCCCGACGTGCGCGGGCCGCAGCGCGCACGCTGGGCAGGCCGGCGCACGCTGGTGCTGGGCAGCGGCCACTCCGCGTTCAACGCACTGCTCGACCTGCTGGCGCTCGCCGAGGAGGCGCCGGGCACCGAGGTCGTGTGGGCCGTGCGGCGGACGTCGCTCGGCTCCGTGTTCGGCGGCGGCCTGAACGACCAGCTCGCCGAGCGCGGCAAGCTCGGCCAGCGGCTGCGCGCGCAGGTCGAGGCCGGCCGGCTGCGGATCGAGCTCGGTTTCCGCCTCGAGCGCTTCGAACGGCTCGCGGACGGCTCCGTCGTCGCCCGCTCGGCGGATGGCGCGCTGGCGCCCGTGGACCAGATCGTGGTCGCCACGGGCTTCCGGCCCGAGGTCGCGCTGCTCTCCGAGCTGCGCACCCAGCTCGACCCGGTGACCGAGGCGCCGGCGGCGCTGGCACCGCTGATCGACCCCAACGTCCACAGTTGCGGCACCGTGCGGCCCCACGGCTTCGCGGAGCTGAAGCACCCGGAGCCCGACCTGTACGTGATCGGGATGAAGAGCTACGGGCGCGCGCCGACGTTCCTGCTGCTGACCGGCTACGAGCAGGCGCGCTCGGTGGCCGCGGCGCTCGCCGGCGACATGGCCGCCGCCCGCGAGGTTCGGCTGCTGCTGCCCGAGACCGGCGTCTGCGGCGGCAGCGGGCGGGACGACGGCGCGAGCGTCGCGGGCGGCTGCTGCGGCGGCGGCGAACCTGCCGGCGCCCCGCAGCAGATCACGCTGCGGCGACGCGTCGGGGCCGGGGCTGCGTCGAGCAGCACGTCCTCCTGCGGGTCGTGACCCGCTCCCAGGGCGACCGCGTCGTCCGCGCGCTGGCCGTCTCCGAGACCGTCTCGTGGGGCGTCCTGTACTACGCGATCGGCGCCCTGGTGCTGCCGATGGAGCGGGACCTCGGCTGGTCCCGCTCCACCGTGCTGGGCGGCTTCTCGCTCGGCCTGCTGGTGCAGGCGCTGTGCTCGTTCCCGGTCGGCCACTGGCTCGACCGCCACGGCGGGCGCGGGCTGATGACGGCCGGCTCGGCGATGGCTGCCGTGCTGGTCGCGGCCTGGTCCCAGGTGACGAGCGTCGCGACCTACTACGCCATCTGGGCCGGGCTGGGTGTGGCAATGGCGGCGGTGCTGTACGAGCCCGCGTTCGCGGTCGTCACCCGCTGGTTCGTGCGGCGCCGGGCGCGCGCGCTGCTGACGATCACGCTGGTCGCCGGCCTCGCCAGCACCATCTTCTTGCCGCTGACCGATGCGCTGGTCGCGCGCTTCGGCTGGCGGCAGGCGCTCGCGTCGCTGGCCGTCCTGCTGGCGGTGGTCACGATCCCGCTGCACGCGCTCGTGCTCCGCCCCCAAACCCCCGTCAGGTCCCGGGCCCCGGAGGCGCTGGCACCGGTCACGGCGCCCGCGGCGAGCGTGCGCGACGTGCTCCGCTCGCGCGAGTTCGTGGGCCTCGCCGCCGCGTTCGTGCTGTCGGCGATCGGCGTCGCCGCGGTCGGCGTCCACCTGGTGCCGATGCTGGTCGATCGCGGCTTCGCAAGCGCGACCGCCGCCGCGATCGCTGGCCTGGTCGGCCTGATGCAACTCCCCGGCCGACTGCTCCACCCGGTACTGCGGCGCGCGCTGCCTGCGAGCCAGCTGACGCCCGCGCTGCTCGGCGCCCAGGCGATGGCTGTCGGCGTGCTGGCCGGGGCCACCGGTTTCGTCCCGGTGCTGCTCGGCGCCAGCCTGCTGGGCATGGCGAGCGGCCTGCTCACGCTCGCCCGCGCGACGGAGGTCGCCGACCGCTTCGGCGTGGAGCGCTACGGCCGCATCAGCGGCGCGCTGGCCTTCGGCACCACCCTCGCCCGCGCCGCCGGCCCGATCACCGCGGCCGCCCTGCTGCCGACCTTCGGCGGTTACGTCGGCCTGCTCCTGCTGCTCGCGCTCCTGATTGCGCTCGCCGCCGCCCTCGCCGCCCGCACTGCCGACGCCACCTGAAGAGCCCGGCTCATTCGAGGGGTGGCGTGCCGGGTGGAAGGCGCCGCACGGTGACGACACCGGAGTCGAGATCCTCGACCACGACGCCGGCCTCCGCATCGCCGACGGCGGACTCGATCCGGATGCGCAGTTCGTGGTGCGGCTCCGCGCTCGCGGTCGCGTGGAACTCCTGCTGGCGAACCGTCGCGGCGGCTCGCTCCCCCTGGAGCGCGATGACCACTCGGAACCGCCGCTGCGCCTCGACCAGCATCGGCCGCCTGGGGATCCGGATGCGCACGAAGGTCTCGGGGCCCGCCTGCCGCGGCTCCAGCACCCGATCGATCACCGCTCCCAGGTCATCCTGCTCCAGGCCCAGGACCAGAGCCGACAGCGCGCGCTGCGCGCGGCCGGCCGTCGCGTCGCGCAAGGAGTAGGACTCGCGAAAACGCAGCTTCAGCCGGGGGGAGTCGGGGACCTCGACGCGCAGGCGTCGTCGTTGCCCCGACTCTCCGCGCGGCGTGATGCCGAGCACGTAGCGGCCCTCCGCCTCCGCCCTCAGGCGCTTCGCGACCGCGCCGGCCTCGAGCCCTTTCAGGGTCGGGAAGCCGCCCGTCTCCCGGGCCAGCAGGTGGAGCAGCGCGGTGACGTTCGCATCGCGCACGGCGTCGTTGCGCGCGGAGGGCACGAAGCGACGGCTGCCACGCGACACGTCCATCGCTGCGGGGCTCGCCAACCCGCGGGCGTCGACCGGGTAGAACGTGACGCGGGCGCGATTGGCCCGCGCCGCGACCTCTTCGAGCAGCCGCGACGTGTCCCGCTCCAGCATCGCCGCGTGCAGTCGTGACCGCTCGTCGTGGGAGAGGTCGGGACAGATGTCCGTCAGCTGATCGTGGAGCTGGATGCCGGGACGCTGTTCCAGGCCCTCGCTCAGATACACGAGCGACTTGCGACCGTCGATCGCGGCCATCGCGTCCACCAGCAGCCGCAATCGCTCGGCTGCAGCCTGCGCCTCGCCGACACGGCGCGAGGCATAGGCATCGACGACCGAGAGCAGCAGTGGCACTGCGCATCCCTGCACCTCGAGCACGCCCTCGAGCTGCTCGAGTGCCACCCGTTCGTCCGCGATCGCGGCCGGCACCGCACGGCCGACTCGCGCCAGGGAATCCAACGCGGCGCCGACCTCGTCGGCTCGACTCGCCAGTGCCGTGAGGGCACGCGGGCCACTGTCTTCACCCGCCATGAGGACGAGCCGCCCACCTCCCGCAATGTGGTCCAGCGACAGCACGCGCGCGTACTCGAGAGCGCGGCGGCGGCCCGCCGCCCCCAGCAACACCGGATCGACGTAGACCACGAGCACGGGAGGCGTCTCGCGGCGCAGCGCCGCCGGCCCAGCGCCGGCAGCCTGTCCAGGCTCGGCGGCCTGAGACGCAGCGCTGAGCTGCGGCCCCGAGCACACCTCGAGGGCTGCGGCCTGCCCCTCGTCGAACACCCGGAACGCCTCGCAGGGCAGGCCGGCCACGGGCCGCCCCTTGCGATCCGTGACCCGCACGTCGACCGAGACGATCTCCGCCTCGACGACGGGCACGACGCCCGCAGACGGTTCCTGACCCGCCGCGAGAAGCGGCGCCAGGATCAGCGCCAGGTGATTCAGTGGCAGCCGCACTCTTCGCCGCGCCAGGCTTCCCTGGCTTCGCTGACGATCAGCGGGGTCATCGCCAGGGCCGCCGCCGGGTCGGCCCACCACCAGCCGAAGACCGCGTTGAGGGCGAGGCCGCCCAAGGCCACGATCGACAGCCACCAGCAGGCCGTCGTCTGGAACGCGTCCGCTTCCAGCGCGCGGCTGCCGAGGGCGCGGGCCGCCGCGCGCTTGGCCCGCGCCAGCCACAGCATCACCCCCGCCGAGATCGAGGTCAGCGCGATGCCGACCAGCGAGGGCTCCGGGATCTCGCGCTGCCACAGCGCCTTCGTCGCGTCGAACGCGATCCAGGCGGCGAGCGCACCGAGCGAGACGGCGACCAGCTTCTGGGCGCGGCGCTCGAGCGCCTCGATCGCCTTCGGGTCGCTCGCGGCGGACTCGGCGCGCAGCCGCCACAGCAGGACCAGGCCCGACGAGGTCTCGACGAAGCTGTCGATGCCGAACGCCAGCAGCGCGACGCTGCCCGCGGCCAGCGCGGCCGTCACCGCGATCAGCCCCTCGAGCACGTTCCAGCCGACCGTCAGGTACTCGAGCCGCAATGCGTGGCGCAGCAGCTCGGGGCGGTTCGCGGTGGGCGGTGGCGGCACTGGGCAGGTGTCGGTCACGGCTGCTCCGACGGCTTGCGGTAGAAGCGACCCACGCCTACTCCCCGATCCAGGCGAGCAGGCGAGCCTTCTGCTCGTCGGTCGCGTCCGGGCGGACCTCGAGCGACCAGGCCGGCGGCGGGTCGGCGACGAGCGGCAGCTTCAGCGTGATCAGCGCGTCGCGCCGGGCGACCAGCACCTCGACCGTGTCGCCGACCGCGTAGCTCTCGAGCCGCGCGGGCCACTGGTCGGCGCGCACGCGATAGCCGTTGACCGCCAGGATCTCGTCCTCGGCGTTGAAGCCCGCGTCGTAGCCCGCGGTGTCGCGGCGCAGGCCGGTGATCACGGTGCGGCCGGCGTCGTTGCGGGTCGTGATCCCCGTGCGGAAGCGCTTCTCCGGCGCGTCGGGCTTCCGCGGTTCGCTGCGGAAGCGCAGCCCGTACCAGTCGAGCGCCGGCGCGTAGTCGAGCTCCTCGGTCGTCTCCAGCGCGCGCGCCATCCACGGGCCGAGGTCGACGCCTGCGACCTCCGACACGATCTTGCGGAACTCCGCCGGCGCGTAGCCGCGCGCGCCGCCGTGGCGGATGAAGGCCGTCTTCATCGCGTCGTCGAGCGAGCGTTGGCCGCCGCTCGCCTCGCGGATGCGGGCGTCGAGCAGGAAGCCGACCACCTGGCCCTTCGTGTAGTAGCTGATGTTGGTGTTGGGCGTGTTCTCGTCGGCGCGGTACGAGCGGATCCAGGCGTCGTACGAGGCCGACTCCAGCGGCAGGGCCAGGCGGCCGGGCGTCGTCTGCAGCTCGCGGATCGCGCGCGACGTCGTGCGCAGGAACTGCTTGCGGTCGATCAGGCCCGCGCGCTTCAGGCCCAGCGGACCGTAGTAGGAGGTGACGCCCTCGGCCAGCCACAGGCTGCGGGTGTAGACCTCGTTCTCGAAGTCGAACGGGCCCAGCTCCACCGGCCGCAGGCGCTTGACGTTCCACAGGTGGAAGTACTCGTGACTGACCAGGCCGAGCCAGTTCTGGCGGGAGGGCTTGCGGCGCCGCGACTCCGCGCTGTCGGGATCGTCGTCCGCAGCCTGGGTGTTCGCGTAGGCCCAGCGGCTGGCGCCCATCCAGGTCGAGTTGCGGTGCTCGAGGCCACCGCCCGACTCCGTGATCAGGTTGAAGAACACGTACTTCTCGTACGGCAGCCCGCCCCACTGGCGGGAGAACTCCGCGACGATCTTCGCGACGTCGCGGGCCGAGGCGGGCCCGTCCCACATCGGGCCTTCGCCCTCGTTGACCAGGTAGTGCTTCTTGCCGTCGACCTCGAACTCGTGGATCGGGGCGTTGCCGGCGTAGATCGGCGAGTCGAGCAGCTCGTCGAAATCGGCCGCCCGGTAGCTGTGCGGTTGGCTGCCCGTGGGCAGGCCGCTGACGCTCTTCTTCCACGCCGCCGGCAGCTCGAGCCGGACCTCGTACGGGCGCTTCAGGTTGCCGACCGGCGTCACGAACATCGGCGCCCCGTTGAGCATCGCGAACGAGGCGTCGACCCAGTTGCCCTGCACGCTCATCTGGCGGGCGTAGACGCGATAGCGCAGTTCCACCCGCGAAGCACCGCCGGTCTCGATGCGCCAGCGGTTCTTGCGGGTCTTCGACCACGCGAGGGCGCGGCCGTCGGCGGCTGCGGCCGCGAAGTCGTCCACGTGCCGCGCGTACTCGCGCACCAGGTAGCTGCCCGGCGCCCACACCGCCATGAACACCTCGACCGAGCCCGGCCCGGCCTTCGGCACGGGCACCGAGGCCGTCACCTCCGCGTAGTGGGTGTGGGGCGCGGGGAAACGGACCGTGTAGCGGATCGCCTCCTCGGCGGACGCGGCGTGGGCCAGGCCCAGGATCAGCGACGCGGCGGTCAGTCTCACGTTCATCGAAGCGGCCTCCGGGGGCAGACGTTCCGCCGCGAAGTCTACGTCTCTGACCCGCCGGGAACTTGTGGGACACTCCCGATCGACCATGCGCGCATCCGCCTGCGTCGTCGTCCTCGCCGCGATCCTGGGGTGCACTCGATCGGCCCCGGACCCGCTGACCCACGGCAGCGCCGCGGTGCAGTTGAAGCCGGTGACCAGCCCGCTGCCGCCGCCGACGGTCCAGGGCACCGTGTACGTGCCCGTGTACTCGAGCATCTACCTCGGCCTCGACCTCGAGCGGAACATGGTCGGCCTGGCCGCCACGGTCAGCGTGCGCAACGTCAGCTCGCGGCAGCGCCTCGTGCTCGACCACGTGCGCTACTACGACTCCGCGGGCCGCATGGTGCGCGAGTACGTCAACCGCCCCGCGGAACTCGGCCCGCTGGCGTCGGTGGAGTTCGTGATCCAGCAGCACGACGACGCGGGCGGCCCGGGCGCCAACTTCCTGGTGCAGTGGACGGGCCCGGCGGGCATCGACGAGCCGCTGATCGAGGCCGTGATGATCGGCCAGGGTGGCAACGTCGGCTACTCGTTCACGAGTGCCGGGCGCAAGGTCCGCAACGAACCGCTGCCCTGAGCGGGCGATCGCGGCCGGCCGAAAGAGACGTGGCCGACCAGTCGCCCACTGGCCGGCCACGTGCCCTTCGTCAGTCAGCGCGCTGATCCGCCCGGGATTTGCGCGTCAACATCCCACTGGCGCGACCTTGCCCTTGGCGAGCGCGATCTCGTCGCCCACCTTCAGCTTCGAGACCTGCTTCGTGTTGAAGGCGAACGAGGTCGCACTGACCTCGACGAGCGCGGACAGGCTACGGGCCCACCGCGTGCCCGGCTTCCAGCACGGCCGCAATCGAGCCCTGGTCGTCGTCCGCCCCGACGCTCGAACTCCCCTGCGCCTGCGGCGGGGCCTGATCCCCGCGCGACTTCGCCTCAGCGCCCGTCGGCGCTCCAGGAGTTGCGGCGCAGCAGGTCGACGACGAGAGTGCGGATCTCGTCGCGGATCTCGCGCACGCGTTCGACGGGCTTGCCCTTGGGGTCCTCGAGCGGCCAGTCGAGGACCTCGACGCCCGGCACGTAGGGGCACTCCTCGCCACAGCCCATCGTCACCAGCAGCCGGGCGCCGCTGGCGAGGTCGCGCGTCAGCAACTGCGGCCGGGCGCCCGACAGATCGACGCCGATCTCTCCCATCACGGCCGCGACCTCGGGGTGAACGCGATCGCCGGGCGTGGTCCCGGCCGAGACGGCTTCCGCCTTGGTCGGGTCGGCCAGTTGACGGAAGAATGCCGCCGCCATCTGGGAGCGGCCCGCGTTGTGACGGCAAGCGAAGATCACGCGATCCATCCTTCAGTCCTCTCTTTTCCGCGACTCTACAGCAGCCCGTTCGACCGGCGGCACTCCTTGCGCGCCTGAGCCTGGCCCGGGACTTGCTGCAACGTCATTTCGCGGAGGCACGAAATGACGGCAGGCGTGCGATCGGGCGCGGGCGGCCTGGGGCCAGCCACGGACACCTTCAAGGCCCTCGCCCACCCCACCCGCCTGCGCATCCTGGCGCTGCTCCGCCCCGGGGCCCTGTGCGTGTGCCAGATGACCGCCGTGCTCGAGGTGGCCGTCTCGACCGTCTCGGCCCACCTGGCGGACCTGAAGCGCGCGGGCCTGCTGAAGGAGCGCAAGGACGGCCGCTTCGTCAGCTACAGCCTGGCCGACGGAGCCGCCGTCCAGGCGACGCTCGACCTCGCCTGGAAGCTCGCGAAGGGCGATCCACAGGTGGCGTCGGACGCGCGCCTGGCGAAGGACCTGCGCCTGGTCCCGGTCGAAGAACTGTGTCGCGTCGAGCTGGACGTGTCGCGCTTCGGCCTGGCCCGCTCCGCTGCGCGCGGGTGAACCGTGAAGAGGAGAACGTGATGGCGAATCCCGTCAACGTGATCGAGATCCTGGGGCCCGGCTGCGCACGCTGCCACGAGACGGACCGCGTGGTTCGGCACATCGTCGAGCAGGACCACATCGCCTGCACCGTCAAGAAGGTGGAGTCCATCGACCGCATGGTGGAACTGGGCGTGCTCCGTACCCCGGCGATCGCCATCGACGGCGTCGTCGTGCACCAGGGCAGCATCCCGAAGTCCGAGGACGTGCGGCGCCTGCTCGGCCTGTCCTGAGCCGGCTCCGGAGTGGGCGCCAGGAGGCGCCCCGCCATGCGTGAACGCAGCAAGTTTCTCCTGCTCGTCTCCGGATTCGTCGCAGCGTACTTCCTGCCGATCGAGAGCCCGCGCGTCCAGGACGCCTTCCTCGAGGGCCTGTTCCTGCTCAAGGACTACGCCCGCCAGCACGTGCTGCTGTGCCTCGTCCCCGCGTTCTTCATCGCCGGGGCGATCGGCCAGTTCGTCAGCCAGGGCGCGGTGATGCGCTACCTCGGGGCAAAGGCGTCGCGGCCGGTCGCCTACGGCGTCGCGTCCGTCTCCGGCAGCGTGCTCGCGGTGTGCTCCTGCACCGTGTTGCCGCTGTTCGCCGGGATTTACAAGCGCGGCGCGGGCCTCGGGCCGGCCACGGCCTTCCTTTACTCCGGCCCCGCGATCAACGTGCTGGCGATGATCCTGACGGCGCGGGTGCTGGGGATGCAACTCGGACTCGCGCGGGCGGTGGGCGCCGTCGGCTTCGCGTTCGTGGTCGGCCTGATGATGGCGGCGCTGTTCCGCCACGAAGAAGCGGAGCGTCAGCGCACGGGCCCCGACCCCTTCGCGATGGCGGGTGACGAGTCCCCGCGCCAACCGTGGCAGGACGCCCTCTTCCTCGGCACGATGATCGCGGTGCTGGTGCTCGCCAACTGGGGCGCGCCCAACGCGAGCATTGGAGTCTTTGCCGCCATCCACGCCATCCACTGGCAGCTGACGCTCGCCGGTCTCGTCGCGCTCGCCGTGATGATGTGGCGCTGGTACTCGAAGGACGAGCTGGGCCAGTGGGTGGACGCGAGCTGGGGCTTCGCCAAGCAGATCACGCCGCTGCTGCTGGGCGGCATCCTGGTCTCCGGCTGGCTGATGGGGCGCCCGGGGACCGACGCCGGCCTGATGCCGTCTTCGTGGGTCGCCACCGCCGTCGGCGGCAACGGCTTCGGCGCCAACCTGCTCGCCTCCGTGGTCGGCGCCTTCATGTACATCGCGACGCTGACCGAGGTGCCGATCCTGCAGACGCTGCTCGGCTCGGGCATGGGCCAGGGCCCGGCGCTCGCGCTGCTGCTCGCGGGGCCCGCGCTCTCGCTGCCGAGCATGCTGGTCATCCACTCCTACCTGGGCCCGCGCAAGACGGGAGCCTACGTCGCGCTGGTCATCGTGCTCTCGACCGTGGCGGGCTGGGGCTACGGGTCGCTGGTGGGGTGACGAGATGAGAAAGCAGGATGCCGCGCTGCTGGCGGTCATCGTGGCCCTGGTCGCGGGCGTGGCGACGTTCCGCTCGACACGCCGCGGGGCAGCGGCCGGCGCGCCGGTCGCCAGCGCACCGGCCATGGCACCCGCACCGGCTGCCCTGCCCCGCATGGTCGACATCGGCGCCAAGAAGTGCATCCCGTGCAAGAAGATGGCCCCGATCCTCGCCGAACTGCGCGAGGAGTACGCGGGACGGGCCGAGGTCGTCTTCATCGACGTCTGGGAGCGCCCGCAGGATGCCGATGCCTACCGCTTCGAGCTGATCCCGACCCAGATCTTCTTCGACCGCGAGGGCCGCGAGGTGTGGCGGCACGAGGGCTTCCTGGACAAGCCGTACATCGTCGACCAGTTCCGCCGCATGGGCGTCGAATGAGCATCGAGCGGCTCGCGGAGTGGCTGGCCGCGGCGCTCGCGGGGTTGACGGGCCCCGGCCTGTGGCTGGCGCCGCTGCTGGCCCTCGTCGGGGGCGTGCTCACCGCCGCCAACCCGTGCGTGATCGGCATGGTGCCGGTGATGCTCGCTTTCGTCGCCGGCCCGCCCGCGGCCACGCCGCGCCGCCCGCTGCTGATGTCGCTGGCGTTCGCCGGCGGGCTGACGCTGACCTTCACGGGCCTGTTCGTCGCCGCCTGGCTGGCCCGCGGCATCGCCCGCTCCGCGGTCTGGAGCTACGTGGCCGCGGCGGTGTGCCTTGCCATGGGCCTGCAGATGCTCGGCGTGCTGAAGCTCGAGCTGCCCGTACCCGCCTGGTCGGCCCCGGCGGCGCGCGGACCGCTGGGGGCGCTGCTGCTGGGCGTGCTTTTCGGTTTCACGTCGTTGCCCTGCGCCGGCCCGGTGCTGGTCGCGCTGCTGGCCGTGGCAGCCACCACCGGCGCGGCGTTCGGGGCCCTGCTGGTCGCGGCTTACGGGTTGGGACACTGCGCGCTCGTGATCGCGGCGGGCACGTCGTGGGGACTGGTGGAACGCACGCTGGCCTCGCGGGGCCTGGTGCGGGCGCTCGAGCGCCTGCACCTCGCCGCGGGCGTGTTGGTGCTGGGCGTCGGCCTGTATCTGCTGGCCACCGCCTGAAGGAGGAGCCGTCATGTCGATCGGATTCGTCGGAGGCGGGCGCATCACGCGGGTGTTCCTGGAGGGCTGGAGGCGACACGGGGAACTGCCGCCCGAGATCGTCGTCAGCGACCCCGACGCCGCCGTCGTCGAGCGACTCGCCGCGGCTTTCCCCGGCGTGACGGTTCTTCGCGACGACAACGCGCGCGCGGCGCGGCAGGACGTGGTGTTCGCGGCCGTGCATCCGCCGGTGATGAAAGCCGCGCTCGCCCCGCTCGCGAGCCAGCTTCAGCGCCGCGCGGTCGTCGTCTCGCTGGCGCCGAAGTTCACGTTCGCCGCGCTGCGCGACCTGCTCGGCGGCCACGACCGGCTCGCGCGGGTGATCCCGAACGCGCCGTCGATCATCGGCGCCGGGTTCAACCCGACGGCCTTCGGCCCGGGGCTGGACGCGGAGGGTCGTGACGCGGTGGCGACGTTGCTCGCGCCGCTGGGCCGGGCGCCCGAGGTGCCCGAGTCGCAGCTCGAGGCGTACGCGGTGATCGCCGCCATGGGTCCGACCTACCTGTGGTTCCAGCTCGACCTGCTGGCGACGCTGGGGCGCGAGTTCGGTCTGCCCGCACCCGCAGCCGCGGAGGCCGTGAACCAGATGGCGATCGGCGCGGCGCGCACGCTGGCCGAGTCCGGGCTGACACCCGCCGAGGTGATGGACCTGATCCCCGTGCGGCCGATGGCCGACGAGGAGGCCGCGCTGGTGGCGGCCTATCGCACGCGGCTGACGGCCATCCACCAGAAGATCCGGCCGGCATAACCCGCAGCAGCGACGAAGACCGACCCCCGAGGAGTGGAGATGGAAGGCAAGCAGATGTCCGTGTTCGAGCGCTACCTGAGCCTGTGGGTCGCCGCCTGCATGGCGCTCGGGCTGGCGATCGGCAAGCTGTTCCCGGGCTTCGTCGAGTGGCTGCGCGGGATGGAGCTGTCCGCGGGCAGCCAGATCAACGTCCCGATCGCGGTGCTGATCTGGCTGATGATCTACCCGATGATGCTGAAGATCGACTTCGCGTCGATCCGCGGCGTCGGACGCAAGCCCACCGGCCTGTTCGTCACCATCTTCGTGAACTGGCTGGTCAAGCCGTTCTCGATGGCCTTCCTCGGCTGGCTCTTCTTCACGAAGGTGTTCGCCGCGTGGATCCCGGCCGAGCTGGCCGCGGAGTACCTGGCGGGCGTGATCATCCTGGCCGCCGCGCCCTGCACGGCCATGGTCTTCGTGTGGTCACAGCTCTCGGACGGCGACCCCGCCTACACGCTGGTCCAGGTCTCGATCAACGACCTGATCATGCTGTTCGCGTTCGCGCCGATCGTGAAGTACCTCGTCTCCGGCGCCGCCGGGCTCGAGGTCCCGTTCTCGGTCCTGCTGCTCTCGGTGCTCGTCTTCGTCGTGATCCCGCTGGCGATGGGCTCGCTCAGCCGCGCGTTCTTCCTGCGCACGAAGGGCGTCGCCTGGTTCGAGACCCGGCTGCTGCCCGCGTTTCAGCCGGTGACGATCCTGGCCCTGCTGGCCACGCTGGTCGCGATCTTCGCGTTCCAGGCCGAGAACATCACCTCGCGCGCGCTCCACGTCGCACTGATCGCGATCCCGATCCTGCTGCAGGTCTACTTCAACTCGGGCCTCACCTACGGGCTGATGAAGATGCTGCGGGTCCCCTACCGGGTGGCGGCCCCCGGCGCGCTGATCGGCGCCTCCAACTTCTTCGAGCTGGCGGTGGCGACCGCGATCGCGCTCTACGGACCAGGCTCCGGCGCCGCGCTCGCGACCGTGGTCGGCGTGCTGGTCGAGGTCCCGGTGATGCTCTCGGTGTGCCACGTGTGCGTGTCGAGCCGCGGGTGGTACGAAGCGGCCCCGGGCGGCTCCACGACGGCGTCCTGACTCCGGTCCGGGTGACGCTCGCGGAAGTGTCCTGCGGCAGCTTGCGTTCGTCGCCGGCTGCGCCCATCTTCCGGCCATGAGGCACGAGCGGCGGATCGTCCACAAGCACGTGCGCCACTGGCGCGAGCGCGGCCTGGTCGGAGAGGAGCAGGCGGGCCAGCTACTGGCCGCCAGCGACGAATTGATGGGCGGCGGCGCCTCGCTGCTCGTGCGCGGGGCCCTCGCGGTCCTCGGCGGCGGGCTCGTCCTCGCGGGCCTGCTGCTGGTGATCGCGGAGAACTGGGAGGCGATCGACCGCTTCACCAAGCTGGGGGCCTGGGCGCTGCTCCAGCTCCTGTTCCTGGGCCTCGCCCACGAGCTCGGCCGCCGCTTCCCCGATCGCCCCGCGCTGGCCGAGGCCGCGGCGCTGGTCGCCGGCGGCTTCGCCCTCGGCGGCATCGCGCTGGTCAGCCAGATCTACCAGCTCGACGCGCGGCCGCCCAACGGCGCCTGGCTGTGGCTGGCGCTGGCGCTGCCGATGGCGTTCGCGCTACCGCGGCGCGCGCCGGCGGCCGTCGTGGTGACGGCGCTGCTCGCGGTCCTGGTGCTCGAGACCCAGCAAGCGGGCTCGCTGGTCGAGGCCGACCACGCGGAGGGGCCGTGGCTGTGGCTGGGCCTGCCGCTGCTCGCGTTCGGCGCCGTCTCGCTGCTGCCGCGGCCGCTCGACGGACTGCGCGGGATCGCGGGGGCGTGGACCTTCGCCGCCTCGCAGTTCTTCCTGCTGGTCTTCGGCGCGTCGCATCACCTCGACCACTCCGACCTCGGACGCGCGTTCGCCGTGGCGCTGCCCGGCGTGCTGTGGGGCCTGGCCCGGCCCGCGAGCGCGCTGCCGGGCGGGCTGTCCGCCAACGAGTGGCGCACGCTGCTGGCCGCCTCGCTGCTGCCCTGGGTGCTGATGGGCGCGCGCTACGAGCCCGACTCGCTGCCGGACCTCGCGGCCGTGGGCCTCGCCTGGATCGTCCAGATGGCGCTCGCGATCCTGGTCGTGCGGGCGGGGGCACGGGCCCAGGCACCGGGCTGGATCAACGCGGGCTACGTGGCGATCGCGGTCGGCATCCTCGTCCGCTACTTCGACTTCTTCGGCGACTACCTCGAGGGCGGGCTGGCGTTGACGGCCACGGGCCTGCTGATCCTGTTCGGGCTGTACGCGCTCGAGCGCTCGCGGCGGCGAGCGCTGGGCCAGGCGACCGCCGTGGAGGGACGACGATGAGAGGCGTGCTGCTGCTGGCCGTGTTCCAGGTCGGCGTGATCCTCGGCTGGGCGGGCTTCGAGGAGAACGTGCGACGTCACGCGCCCGTGTTCCGGGTGCCGCTGCAGCCGGTCGATCCCCACGATCTCCTGCGCGGCCGCTACTTCCGTCTCAACCCGACCGACTCGAACCTGAAGACGGGCACGCCGGGCGTCGCCCTCGGGGCAGCCGAGGTCGAGCGCTTCCTCGCGGGCGACAAGGCCTACATGGGACTCGTGGAGGTCGGCTTCTGCCCCGAGGCGAAGCTGCAGCGCGTCTGCGCGCTGGCCCGCGTCGACCCTACGGCCGCGACGGGCCGGCCCGAGGCGGCCTTCTGGTCGCGCGGGCACGCCTTCATCGACTGGGAGGCCGAGGTCTGGCGCGACGGCGAGCGAGTGCCCGAGCCCGGCTGGCGGGTGCGGCTGGAGCTCGGCGTCGAGCGCTTCTTCCTGCCCCAGCGCCTGGAGCTGCCCGCGCAGGAGAGCGCGCCGGGCTGGTCGCTCGAGCTCGCTCACCGCCCGGGCCGCGCGCCGCTCCCGTTGCGGCTGTACTTCGAGGATCGGCTCGTCTTCGAGAGCTGAGCCCGGCGACGATGACCTATTGGCACTGGCTCCTGCTCACCTCGATCGCCTTCCTGGTCGTCGAGCGAGTGCGCCCGTGGCGCTCCCAGCGGCTGCTGCGCAGGGGGCTGCTGCGCGACGTCGGCTTCCTCGCGCTGAACGGGCACTACTTCGCCGTGCTCACGGGTGGCCTGGAGGCGGCGCTCGTCGCCAGCATCGTCGCCGCGGCCCGCGACGCCGGCCTCGGGCTCGGCCGCTCGCCGCTCGGTGCCTGGCCGCTGTACGTCCAGGTGCCGGCGCTGCTCGTCGTCTCCGATTTCATGCAGTGGTGCATCCATCGCCTGCTGCACGGCGTGCCGTGGCTGTGGCAGATCCACAAGGTCCACCACTCGATCGTCGAGATGGACTGGATCGGCAACTGGCACTTCCACTGGGGCGAGATCCTGGTCTACCGCTGGCTGCAGTGGGTCCCGCTGGCCTGGCTCGGCGCCTCGCCCCAGGCCGCGCTGGTCGTCGCCGTGATCGGCACCGTGTGGGGCAACCTCAACCACTCGAACCTCGACTGGGACGCCGGTCCGCTGTCGCGGGTGTTCAACAGCCCGCGCATGCACCTGTGGCACCACGACGCGTCGGACGAGGGCGGAGTCGCCAAGAACTTCGGCGTGATCCTGAGCGCCTGGGACTTCCTGTTCGGCACGGCCTGGTGGCCGCGCGACCGCAATCCCGAACGGTTGGGCTACCCGGGCGACCGGGAGATGCCGCGCGGCCTCGTCGGCCAGCTCGCCTGGCCGCTGGCGCGAGCGCCGAGGACCTCGGCTAGCTGACGGGCGGCTGGGGACGCAGCCGGCCGTCCTCCATCTCGTAGATCGTGTCGAACAGGTCGAGCGTGCGGTGGTCGTGGGTGACCACGAAGACGCTCGTGCCGTGATCGTGGGCGGCCTCGCCGAGCAACTCGATCACGTCGCGCCCGCGCTTCTTGTCGAGCGCCGCGGTCGGCTCGTCCGCGAAGACGACGGCCGGTTCGTTGGCCAGGGCGCGGGCGATCGACACCCGCTGCTGCTCGCCGCCCGACAGCATCGCCGGGTAATGCGCGGCGCGCTCGGTGAGTTCCAGGTAGCCGAGCAGGTCGTCGGCCCGCTTCGCGGCCGGTGCCCCGACCCGGCCGTTGATCTGCAGCGCCAGCAGCACGTTCTCGCGGGCGGTCAGGAACGGGATCAGGTTGGCCTTCTGGAATACGAAGCCCATGCCGCCACGGCGGATCGCGGCCAGGTCCTCGCGCGCCTGGCCGTCGACGGCGACGACGCGGCCGCCGACGCTGATCGTGCCCTGCTCCGGCAGGCTCAACAGGCCGAGCGCCTGCAGCAGCGTCGACTTGCCCGCCCCGCTCGGCCCGAGCAGGGCCGCCACTTCGCCGCGGCGGGTGGAGATCGACACGTCGTCGAGCGCGCGCAGCGCGGTGTGCCCCGAGCCGTAGGTCTTGACCAGGCCTTCCGCGCGCAGGGCCTCGGCGCCGAGGGCGCTCACGACGCCAGCACCAGGTTGGCGGGGATGCGCAGCGCCCGCACGACTCCCGCCAGTCCGCCCAGCACGCAGACCACGAACACCACGACTCCGACCAGCACGATCTCCTCGCCGGTCAGCGTCACCTTGCGCGGGAAGCGATCGAAGGTGAGCACCGCCAGCGCCAGCGCCACGGCGTAGCCCGCGGCCCACAGCAGCATCGCCTGCTGCAGGATCATGCCCGCCACCATCGACGTGCGGGCGCCCATCAGCTTGAGCACGCCGATCTCGTGGGTGCGCGCCACGGTCATGTTGTAGAGGATCAGCGAGACGATGATCCCGGAGATCGCGAGCAGCAGCACCCGGAACAGCAGGATCTGGCGCCGCGGCTTGTCCACGACCTGGAGCAGCAGGGCCCGCTGCTCGCTGGCCGAGCGGGCCGTGACGTCCGGCCACGCCTGGAAGGCCTGCAGCACGTCGGCCGCGGATGCGCCCGGGGCCACCTCGACGAGGATCGCGCTGACCTGCTCCTGGCGCGGCGCGATCGCGGTCTCGAACGGCGCCGGGAAGGAGCTGCCCGTGCGGCCCGCGCGCGCGAGGCGCAGCGACTCGGGCGCCAGGTAGCCCTCGATCCGCTGCGCGTCGGCGAGGGTGAAGAAGGCGATGCCGTCGCCGCTCGACGACACCATGCCACGGGTCAGCCCCACGACCGTGTAGTTCTCGTCCGACAGGTGCACGACCTCGCCCAGTGCGAAGCCGAGCATGCGGTCGGCCACCATTTCGTAGCGACCCGCGCGCAGCGCCCGGCCCTCCACGATCGGCAAGCGGTCGCCGCGGTCGAGCGGCCACGCCAGGCCCACGAGGCCCAGCCGCAGCGGCCGGCCGCGGTGCTCACGCTGGATGAACACGTAAGTGAACGCGCGCGCCGAGCGGACGCCCGTGACGACCTGGGCGCGCGCCTCCGTCTCCGCCGGCAGCACCGAGCGCTCGGCGAACGGGCCGCGGGTGTCGCGCTGCACGATCCAGATGTCGGCTTCCAGGCTGTCGGCCAGCTGCGTCGCCTCTTCGACCAGGCCCTTGTAGATGCCGCCCATCGCCAGCACGAGCGTGAACAGCAGGCCGAGGCCGAGGCCGGTGGCCGCGAAGCGCAGCCGCTGGAAGCCGATGTCCTTGAGTGCCAGGTTCACGGCCGCGGCCCCGTCTGGAGGAACACGTCGGCGCGCTGGCCGAGGGCCAGCCGTGCGGGCCGCTCCAGGACTTCGACGTCGACCAGCAGCTCGCGCGTCTGCCGGTCGGATTCGCGGCCGATCCGGTCCACCCGGCCGCGGTACGAGCGCGACGGTTCGGAGCGGAACAGGATGCGCGCCGCCTGGCCCTCCTGCAGCGCGCCGAGCGCGGTCTCGTCGACCCAGGCGCGCACCCACAGCTTGCCCGTCGAGGCCAGGGTGAAGACGGGGGCCCCGGCCGCCACGACGCTGCCGGCCTCGAGGTGGCGCTTGACGATCAACCCGGCGATCGGGCTGCGCAACTGCTGATCGGCGACGGACACCTGGCGCACGGCCACGTTCTTCTGCGCCTGGACCGCGGAGCCCTCGGCCAGCGCCCGGGCGGCCCGCGCGGCCTGGAGGCGGGCCGCCACCTCGGCTTGCCGGGCCTCGGCCGCGTCGAACACCGAGCGGGAGACGACGCCCGAGTCGACCAGCTCCCGGGTCCGGGCCAGGTCCTTGTCGGCCAGCCCCAGCGAAGCCTCCAGCTCGGTCAGGTCGGCTGCGGCCTTGTCGACCGCGGCGAGCGAAACGGCGTGGCCCGCCTCGGCCAGGGCCATGCCGCGAAGGGCCTCGTCGGCCTCGAGTGTCGCCAGCAACTGGCCGGCCGTGACCTCGTCTCCCTGGTCGACCGGAAGCTCCCTGATGCGGCCGCCGACCCGGAAGCCGAGACTCACGGCCTGCTCGCTCTCCAGCGTCCCGGTGCCGCCGACTTCGCCGGGGCGCGGCGCCGTGCCCTGTGCCTCGACGGGAGCCGCGGTCGTGGCCGGCTTCGGCCCGCACCCCGCTCCGACCACCAGTAACGCCGCGACAGCGACCGTCAGGCTCCACGTCTTGTGACTGTTCACTTACTTGTCTCCAGAAGCGGTGATCGGCCGCGGCGCGGTCAGCACGGCCGAGAGCAGCCGCCAGGCCTCCTCGGGCGGTGACTGCGGGATCCCGACGTGGGCGGCGACCAGGCCGCGAGCCAGCAGCGAGCCCATCACCAGCAGCACCAGCTCGCCCGGAGGCACGTCCCGGCGCAGCCCGCCGCTCGCCGCGGCCTCCGACACCGCCTGCTGCATGAACTCCACGGATTGGCGGATCGCGCCCCGCACGGCGCGCTGCCCCGCGCTCGGCAGCGCCTTCGAGAACTGCTCGGAAGACACGAGCTGCGGCAGCCCGGGGTGGTCGTGGATCATCCGCAGGCGGGCCAGGAAGAACAGCCGCAGGCGGTCGAGGGGCGGCAGGTCGGCAGGCGCCAGGCTGCCCAGCAGCAGCGCCGCCAGCCGCTGGCCGGCCGCGTCCAGCATCGCGTCGCGGGTCGGGAAGTGGCGGAACAGCGCGGCCGAGGTGACGCCGACCTCGCGCGCCAGCCGTTCGACCGTCAGCGCCGCGATGCCCTCCGCCGCCGCGATCCGCAGCAGCGCGTCGACGATGGTGGTCCGGCGGTCGGCACTGCCGCGCAGTCGAGGCATGCCCTGACTATGTAAGTGTTCCCTTACTTTGTCAAGGGGCCGCCTGCGCCGGGCGCCAGGGGCTGGCGGACAGGTGGGTGGGGACGCTTACGGCCGCAGCGGGTGGCGCCAGCGAAGGCCGGGGAAGCGGTCGAAATCGGAATCGGTGGTCACCAGCGTGCAGCCGTGCTCGATCGCCACTGCGGCGTGCTGGGCGTCCGCGACCAGCTTCCCCGAGGCGCCCGCGCGGCGGCACAGGTCCTCGAAGAGCTCGATGTGTTCCGGCCCGGGACCGACCACGCGGGCGGTGGGGCGAGCGCGCAGCTCCTGCACGAACGCAAAGACCTCATCCAGCGTCGACGGGCGCCGGAAGATCCGCGGGTTGGTGGTGATCCGCACCACGGCAGCAAGCGCCAGGACGGACAACGCGAAAGGTTCCTTGCGCGTGGCGAGATCCGTGAGCCAGGCGGCGTACTGCGGGTGATCGGCCGTCGAGTCCTCGCGATGCGCGTAGACGAGCACGTTCACGTCCGGCAGCAGCATCAGCGTCGGCCCTCGCCCGGCCCGTATCGGCGCTCGTCCTCGGCGGCCAGGAGGGCCCCGTGGCGGTCGAGGTCGATCCCGGGGGCGACGCCCTCGCCCTTCACGGTCACCAGCCGGAACGGTCGCTCGGGCGTCGCCGGGCTGCGCTTCAGGGCGTCGTCCAGGGTCCGGGCGATGAAGGCGCTGACCGAGAGGCCGAGTTGGGCCGCGCGTTGCTGGACTCGCCGACCCAGGCGGTCGTCGATCGAGATCGTCGTCCTCATATGATGATCATACCACTTGTTGTGCGACGATGCGTACGGCGTCTGCCCAAGCACCCAACACCCTGAGCACGATGGACTTGCAGGGAGTCGGTGGACCGGTGACATGACCGCTTGACGGAGCCAGCCGTTCGTTTTATTCTTTCATCCGGTTATACGGATGAATCAAGAGGAGCTGCTGACGCGGATCGAGAGCCTGGCGGACCCGACCCGGGTGCGCCTGCTGCGGCTGCTCGAGCGCCACGAACTCGGCGTGCTGGAGCTGTCCGACGTGATGCAGCTCCCGCAGTCGACCGTCAGCCGCCACCTCAAGCACCTCGCCGACCGCGGCTGGGTGCGCCATCGCGCGCAGCGCACCGCCAACCTGTACCGGCTGGCCAGCGACGAGCTGCCCTCCGGTCCGCGCCGGCTGTGGCAGGTCACCCGCTCCGAGACCGAAGGCTGGGCCGCGCTGGCCCAGGACCAGTTGCGCCTGGAGCGGCGACTGAAGGAGCGCGGCGCCGACGCCCAGGCCTTCTTCGCCAGCGCCGCCACGCGCTGGGACAAGCTGCGCGACGAGCTGTACGGCCGCGCCTTCCCCGCCGGCATGATGGCGGCGCTGCTGCCCGCCGAGTGGACCGTCGCCGACCTCGGCTGCGGCACCGGCCAGCTCGCGGCGACGCTCGGCCCCCACGTCAAGCACGTGATCGGTGTCGACCAGTCGGCGGCGATGCTGAAGGCGGCGCGCAAGCGGATCGCCGGCCTCGCCAACGTCGAGCTGCGCCAGGGCGCGCTCGAGGCGCTGCCGATCGAGGACGGCCTGTGCGACGGCGCGCTGATGGCGCTGGTGCTCGGCTACCTCGCCGTCCCCGGCCCCGCGCTCGCGGAGGCGGCCCGGGTGCTGGCGCCCGGCGGTCGCGCCGTGATCGTCGACGTGATGCGCCACGACCGCGAGGAGTTCGCCCGCCAGATGGGCCACGCCAACCTGGGCTTCGCGCCCGAGGAGCTGCGCGACCTGCTGCAGGCCGCCGGCTTCGAAGACATCGCGGTGCGCCCGCTCCCCCCCGAGGCGGGAGCCAAGGGCCCCGCACTTCTGCTCGCGACCGGTCGTACGCCGGGGCGCGTCACCCGTACTCGCAAACCGTAACCAAGGAGACAGAACAGACATGGCCACGACCGCGCACACCCCGCTCGTCCAGAAGAAGGGCGGACTCGAGTTCTACGTGAAGGATCTCTCGCTGGCCGAGTGGGGCCGCAAGGAGATCATGCTCGCCGAGCAGGAGATGCCCGGCCTGATGGCCGTGCGCAAGGAGTACGCCGCGTCGCAGCCGCTCAAGGGCCAGCGCATCACCGGCTCGCTCCACATGACGATCCAGACCGCGGTGCTGATCGAGACGCTGAAGGCGCTCGGCGCCGAGCTGCGCTGGGTGTCGTGCAACATCTTCTCGACCCAGGACCACGCCGCGGCCGCGGTCGTCGTCGGCCCGCACGGCACCGTCGACGCGCCGAAGGGCGTGCCGGTGTTCGCCTTCAAGGGCGAGTCGCTCGAGGAGTACTGGGAGTTCACGTCGCAGGCGATCGACTTCGGCAACGGCCAGGGCCCGACCCAGATCGTCGACGACGGCGGCGACGCGACGATGCTGATCCACAAGGGCGTCGAGTTCGAGAAGACCGGCGTCGTGCCCGCGGCCGAGACCGCCGACTCCGAGGAGTTCGCGATCGTGCTGCGCCTGCTCGCCCGCCTCGTCAAGGAGGACGGCCAGCGCTTCACCCGCATGGCGAAGGACATCAAGGGCGTCTCCGAGGAGACGACCACGGGCGTGCACCGGCTGTACGAGATGCACAAGGCCGGCCAGCTCCTGTTCCCCGCGATCAACGTCAACGACTCGGTCACCAAGTCGAAGTTCGACAACCTGTACGGCTGCCGCCACTCGCTGATCGACGGCATCTTCCGCGCCAGCGACGTGATGATCTCCGGCAAGGTCGCGGTGGTGCTCGGCTACGGCGACGTGGGCAAGGGCTGCGCCCAGTCGCTGCGCGGCCAGGGCGCGCGCGTGATCGTCACCGAGATCGACCCGATCTGCGCGCTGCAGGCGGCGATGGAGGGCTACCAGGTGCTGACCCTCGAGGACGTGGTCGAGAGCGCCGACATCTTCATCACCGCCACCGGCAACCGCGACGTGATCACGGTCGAGCACATGGCGCGGATGAAGGACAAGGCGATCGTCGGCAACATCGGCCACTTCGACAACGAGATCGACATGGACGGGCTGAAGAAGATGCCCGGCGTCGTCCGCACCAACATCAAGCCGCAGTACGACATGTTCACGTTCGCCGACGGCCATGCGGTGATGATCCTGGCCGAGGGCCGGCTGCTGAACCTGGGCTGCGCGACGGGCCACCCGAGCTTCGTGATGTCGAACAGCTTCACGAACCAGGTGATCGCCCAGATCGAGCTCAGCCAGAACGCGGGCCAGTACGCCAAGCAGGTCTACGTGCTGCCGAAGAAGCTGGACGAGAAGGTCGCCCGCCTCCACCTGGCGCAGATCGGCGTCAAGCTGACGACGCTCTCGCCGAAGCAGGCCGAGTACATCGGCGTCAAGCCCGACGGCCCGTACAAGCCCGACACCTACCGCTACTAGTCCGCACCGTTCTCGACACGCAGGGCCGGGCCGCTCGCCAGAGCGCCCGGCCCTGCGTGTTGCTGGGAGCCCCCACGTTCGCGGCGGGCGGCGCGGTCGGTGGGAGGCGGGAGCGACGTGCCGCGGTCCCAATGGGAATTGCGGACTCGGGCGGGCTTCCCTTCGAGGTGACGAGATCGGCAATAACGCCCATCCACCCTCCACCTCACGAGGCCCACAAATAGATGCAAATGAAATAGTTACGTCAAAGACACGACTTGGCCGAGAACCTGCTTTACCGGGAGGTATGAAGAACTTCGGAGCGGTCCTCATGTCAGCGGCGCTCAGCGCAACCTTGGGTTGCCTGATGCTCGAGGCCGGCCACTGCCGTGAGTGGGCGGCGTCCCAGTGAACGCGGCCTGGGCCCTCCCGACACCCTGGACAAACCGCTCGTCGCCCTCGCCCGCCGCCGGAACGAACGGACGCTCGGCTGGCAAGGTCCACGGGCCAGGGGTGACTCTATTGATGGCCCAGGAGGCCTGCGCCCGGCGAGCGATCGTCGACGTGGTGACCGAGAGCCACCACTACCGCGGCACACTCCACGTCCCCGACGGCAAGCGGCGGGTCTCGGACGTGCTCGAAGACGGCAGGGCGTTCCTCTGCCTGACGGACGTCGCGACGGACAGCGGCGCCGCGCAGGCGTTCCTGGCCGTCAACAAGACCGCGATCGTGACCTTGAGCATCGTGTGCGAAGCGTCCAGCACCACACCCGCGATCGTCGCTCCGCCCAACGCGCGGACCCAGCTTCGCGGCTGCTGATGGTCGAGCGGGACATGGCTAGCTCGATTTCCCTCGGGCGCTCGGCCGCATCGGGATCACCTCGGCTCCACCCCCCGTCTCGCCGACGGCGGCCGGCCCGCTCGCGGCCCCAGCCTCCGCCTCCTCCCACACGAGCCGGCGAATACCGGTGAGCGAGCTCGAGACGCGCAGCCCGCCCTCGCGCACCAGTTGCTCGGTTCCGTGGCAGATGGTGGCCAACAGGCCCTCGGTGGGCAGTGGGGACACGCCCGGATGCAGGCCGACCCACGCGTCCCTGCCGCTGGTCTTCGCCACGTAGAGCGCCCTGTCGGCCACGCTGATCACCTGCTCCCAGGTGAGGGCGTCGATCTGGTGCCGGAGGAAGGGGTAGCGAGCGAAGCCGATCGAGCACGTGGTGCGGACGACGCGGCCCCCGCCGACGTCGAACACGTGCTGCGCCACGGAAGTGCGGAGCCGCTCGGCGAACTCGATCAGGCCGTCGCCGGTCTGGTCGCGGGCCACGACCAGGAACTCGTCTCCGCCCCAGCGCACGATGATGTCCGAGCTCCGGCTGCCCGCCTGCAACAGGTCCCTGAGCTGCTTCAGGACCTCGTCCCCGGCGGCATGTCCCGCGGAGTCGTTGACCTCCTTGAAGCGGTCCAGATCGACCATGACGAAGGCCATGTCGATCGAGTCCGCGCCGAGCGTTCCTTCCTCGAGGCGCCGGTAACGGCGGTGGAGCAGGGGCACCTCCCGCTCCAGGTACTCGATCAGGAAGCGCCGGTTCGCCAGCCCGGTGAGAGAGTCGGTGATGCTGGCCTGGGCCAGGTCGAAGTTGGCGCGCTCCAGCTCGGCCTGCCGCGCCGACAGCTCCTGGGTCCGCTCCTGGACGCGCAGCTCCAGCGTCCGCGAGTATTCCGCCTCACGCTCGAGCTTCCGGCTCTGGGTGCGGACGAGGGCGAGAACGCCCGCCACCAGGAGGGCGGCATACAGCGCGAAGGCCCAGCCGGTGAGCCAGGGCGCCGCCGCCACGTCCACCGCGACCGCGAGCCCTTCTTCGTTCCAGCGGCCGTCGCTGTTGGCCCCGCGCAGCCGGAAGGTGTAGTGCCCCGCCCGGAGGTTCGTGTAGGTCACGCTGCGCCGCCCGCTGAGCGGGACCCAGTCCGGGTCGAACCCCTCGAGCCTGTAGGCGAACTGGTTGCGCTCCGGCGCGCTGAAGTCGAGCGCGGCGAAGTCGAAGCCGAGAACGTAGTCCCGATAGCCGAGGGCCACCCGGCGCACCTGGTCGGCGGGGCCGGCCACCGGGCGGCGCCCGACGGTGACGGAGGTGAGCACCACCGCCGGCACCTGGGTGCCCTGGCGCACGCGCTCGGGCACGAAGGCGTTGAAGCCGTTGATCCCGCCGAAGAACAGCTCGCCGCTCGGGCTCTGGCTCCACGCCCCCAGGTTGAACTCGGTGGCCTGGATGCCGTCGCTGACGCCGTAGTGTGTGAACGCGCCGGTGCGAGGATCGAAGCAGGAGATTCCCCTGTTCGTGCTCAGCCACAGCCGCCCCTCGCGGTCGCCGCGGATGCCGTACACGACGTCGCTCGGAAGACCCTGCCTGGTCGTGTAGGTCCGGAAAGACTCCGCCTCCGGGGCGAGGTAGCTGAGACCTCCGCGCGCGCCCACCCACAAACCGCCGGCCGGTTCCACGAAGAGCGTGAAGATCGAGTCCGACGGCAGGCTTCCGGGATCGCCGGCCTTGTGTCTGTACCTGCGGAAGCGGCCCGACAGCGGGTCCAGCAGGTTGAGGCCCTTCTCGGCGGTGCCGACCCAGAGGCTCCCGGAGGGCGACAACGCGAGGCTGTAGACGCGATCGCCGCTCAGGCTCTCCGCGTCCCTGGGGTCGTTGCGGAAGTGCGTGAAGCGCTCCGTCTCGGGATCGAAGCGCTCCAGGCCGCCGCCGTAGGTGGCAAGCCACAGCCGGCCCCGGTCCTCGAGAATCGCGGTCACGCCGTTCGCGCTCAGCCCCTCCGGGCGCCTGGCGTCGCTCCTGTAATGCTTGAAGACCCCCGTGGCGGCGCTGTAGCGGTCGAGCCCGGCGTCGAAGGTGCCGATCCACAGGTCGCCCTTGCGGTCGTGGAGCAGAGAAGCCACCTTGTCGCTGCCGAGCGTGCGCGGGTCCTTGGGATCGTGCCGGTACCGCGTCATCTCTCCGCTGGTTCGCTCCATCGCGTGGAGCCCGGCGTCGAAGGTCGCGACCCACAGCCGCCCGAGGCGGTCTTCCGAAAAGGCCGTCACGTTGCCGCTGCCCAGGCCGGTCGGGTTCCCGGGATCGGGCGCGACGTGGCCGAACTGCCAGCTCAGCGGCTTCCACTTGTGCGCCCCGCCGAGACGCGTGCCGACCCAGAGGACGCCGCTGCGGTCCTGCATCAAGGACAGGATGTGGTCGTTGGCCAGGCTCGCGGGGTTGCTGGCGTCGTGGCGGTAATGCACGAAGGTGCCGTGCTCCGGGTCGAACAGGTCGAGCCCCTTGGTCGTGCCGACCCAGAGCCGGCGCTCCGCGTCGACCAGGAGGGCCCGCACCTGGTCGTGCGCCAGGCTCGCGGGACGGTCCACGTCGTGCCCGAAGCGCTCGAACGTCCCCTTGGCGGGATCGAGGCGGTTCAGGCCCCCCTTGAGCGTCCCCACCCACACCACGCCCGTGGCATCCTCCTGGATCGCGCGCACGCCCGGGTCGCTCAGGCTGTTCGCGTCGGAACTCGGGACGAAACGGATGAATCCCCTGCCCTGGGCGTCCAGGAGCGCGAGGCCCCCATCGGTGCCGACCCACAGCCGCCCCTGGCTGTCGCCGCTGATGGCGTAGACCCGGTTGTCGTTCAGGCTGGCAGGGTCGGCCGGATCGTGGACGAACCGGGTCGTCGCGCCGCTCCCAAGGTCCAGCCTGACGAGGCCGGAGTCACGCGTGCCGATCCAGAGCGCGTTCTGCCCGGCAGCGAAATGCAGAGCCCGGGTGTAGAGGCCCGCCAGCGCCTCGTGCCGGGTGATGCGGTCGGTGGCGCGCTCCCACATCGCGAGGCCGCTGGTGGTCGCGGCCCAGAGGTTGCCGGCGCCGTCCTCGGCCAGCGACCAGACGAAGCTGCTGGGCAGCGAGGCGGGATCACTCGGGTCGTGGGTGTAGACCTTGAAGGCCACGCCGTCGTAGCGGTTGAGCCCATCCTCGGTCGCCAGCCAGACGTATCCCGTGCGGTCCTGCAGGACCTGATACACGGCCGACTGGGAGAGACCCTGCTCCAGCGACAGCCGGTCGAAGCGGATCGGACGCGCCGGGGCCGCCTGGACGGTCGCCTGCAGCCCGAGCAAGACGAGAGCCAGCGCTCCTCCGACGCGACACATTTCGGTGAACTTCATCGGTTCAGGTCTCAGGGCCTAGTTGTCGGGAATGGGCGTCGCGTCGGGAACGAGCGTCCCGTCGGGCCACAGTTCGCCGTCGGGCCACAGCTCACCGTCGGGCCACAGTTCGCCATCGGGCCACAGTTCGCCGTCGGGCCACAGTTCGCCATCGGGCCACAATTCGCCGTTCGCGCCGGCCCCCTGCACTCCGTCGGACCAGAAGATCGGGTTGCTCCACTGCGTGTCCGGGGACCACAGGACGGAGTTCGCCCACACCGCGTCGAGCGAGAAAAGGGCGTCCCCCCACGTCAGGGCCGTGTTGTCGACACCTAGCCGCCCCGTCTGCAGATCGGGGTGGACGCGAGGCGACGGCGCGTCGAGGGCCCGCCCGGTGGTGCGCAGCGCCCCCAGGATGTCGAGGGCTCCCGCGCCGCTCGCGAAGGGATCGCCGAGGGCGATCTTGCGGGCCGAGAGCATCAGCCGCGCCTTGACCGAACCCGGGTTGAGCGACGGGTCCTGCTCCAGCATCAGCGCGGCGGTGGCTGCCACCATCGGCGCCGCCATGCTGGTCCCCGACATCTCCACGTGCTCGACCACTTGCGGCTGACCCGGGTCCGCGGCCACGCGCCGCTCGGGGAAGAGCAAGTCGAGGTACGAGCCGGCGGACCGCAACGACACGATGCGGTTGCCGGGCGCGATGATGTCGGGCTTCGCGACGAGGTCGCCGCGGGTCGGCCCTCGCGAGGAGTAGGTCGCCATTGCATCGTCCGCGAGGTCGGCGGTGCCGCGGTCGTTCTGGGCCCCGACCGTGACGACCTTGGGCGAGTTGCAGGGGCTCGTCACGGTGAAGCTGCCGCCGCGCCCAGCGTTGCCCGCCGAGCACACCACCACGATCCCGGCATCCCAGAGCGCGTCCACCGCCCCGACCAGCGGGTCGTTCTCCAGGGGCTCGTAGACCGCATGCCCGAGGGAGAGGTTGACCACGCGGATTCCGAACTGCTCCTTGTGATCGGCGATCCACTGAAGGCCGGCCATGACATCGGAGGTGCGCCCGCTGCCGTGTCCGTCGAGCACGCGGACGGAGACGAGGTTCGCCTCCGGCGCGAGGCCGGCGAGCCGCCCTTCGGGAGAGTGGCTGCCGTTTCCGACCATGATGCCGGCGACGTGGGTCCCGTGACCGTAAGGGTCGATGCTGTTCTCCGGAGCGGTCGCGGGCTCGGGATCGAGCGGGTTGTCCCCGGAGAAATCGACGGCCGCCACCAGGGTCTGGATCTCGGGGTGGAGCGCGACGCCGGAATCGACCACCGCGATCGTGACCCCTGCACCCTTCAGGGCGCTCTCGTTGGTGGTGACCGCCGGCGCTCCGGCGGCCTGGTGCGCGACGTCCATCCCTCCCATGACGGGCCAGTCAGGCGCGACGTACTCGACGATCGGGTTGTCCGCCAGATTCGCGACGAGGTGCGCCGGGAGCCGCAGGGCCATCCACCGCGACGACCGGTACTGGTGCCGGACCCGCCCGCCGAGCGACTTGACCAGCGCCCGCTCGGCCGGGCCGGGCGATTGGCGGAATCGCACGACGACGTCGATCCTGCTCGTTCCGTGGACGCTCGCCTGGTGCCGCATCCTCGGGCTGAGCTTGCCCCGGTCTTGCGGTTTCTCAGCGCCGGCCGAGACGGAGCTGGCGACGGCGATCACCAAGCCAAGCACCCAGTCTCGCCGCCAGTGGGTCCACCAGTTCGTTGTCATCGGCTCCCTCTGTTGATCTGGCGGGAGCAATGACGATGCCAGCTCTCCCGACGCGGACCTCGCCAATCATCAAACCGTTCCGTAACACCGGTTTATGGCTGGCGGACCCCCGCAGATCCAACGCTCCATCGCCAAGAAACGGCGCCCGCCCGCGATCTCGACGCGCCGTTTCTCAAAAACGGCGCGCGAGTTCGGCTTTTCGGCGAAGGAAGGTTGGTTCGGTGACGCCGAGGAGCGCCGCGGCGCTGCGAGCGTCACCGGGAGCAGCGGATTCGAGCTCGACGAGCAGGCACGCCTCCGCCCATTGGCAGGCATCGGTCTCACCGCTGCGGGCGCGGATGAAATCGTCGAGAACGCTCGTCACTGCCGGCCACGTGGGCGACCTTGTGGTGATGCCGTTCGCCCGCCGGCTGGCCGCGCTGTGGAGCTGGCGGCGGTAGGTGCTGTCGGGCAGCCCGAGCAAGTGGGAGCCGCGCCGGGAGGTTCCGCCCGCGAGCCGGTCCGCGGCAAGGATCAGGTCTTCCGCGAGCCACCTTCCGATCGGAACCGCCTTCTGCCGCCCTGACACGAGGGCGGCGGCAACCTCAGCTGCCAGTGCGTGCCGAAGGCGTAGCGCAGGCGGAGAGGAGGCGGCGGAATCGCCCGGGCACTGGGCGGGGGCTTCGGGCGGCGCCGCAACAGACCGGGGTACCGGGACGGACGCCGCCCCGACGGTCTCGCGGGCCTCCGTGTCCAGGCCGTGCAGGTCCTCGGCGTCGACCTCCCGGGCGTCGTGAAACAGAACGGTGGTGAGGACCGCGTTCTGCAGCTCGCGCACGTTGCCCGGCCAGGCGTACGCGAGCAGTGCCTCCTCGGCCCGAGCCGTGAAGTGCTGCGCCGGCCGCCGATAGAGTGCGGAGAACTGTTGGAGAAAGAGGCTGGCCAGATGGAGGATGTCCGGCTTTCGCTCCCGCAGCGGCGGCAGCTCGAGCCGCACCACGTTCAGGCGATGAAACAGGTCTTCCCGGAACCTGCCCTCGGCGACCCTCGCGCGCAGGTCGACGTTGGTGGCGGCGATGATGCGCACGTCGACCCGCCGGGGCTGGACGCCGCCCACCGGCGTGAGCTGCTTTTCCTGGACGAAGCGCAGCAGCTTGCTCTGGAGGTCCAGCGGGATGTCGCCGATCTCGTCCAGGAACACGGTGGCCCCGTCGGCCTGCACCAGCCGCCCCAGCTTGCGGGCGTGCGCGCCCGTGAAGGCGCCGCGCTCGTGCCCGAACAGGTCGCTCTCGATCAGGGAAGGCGAGATCGCGCTGCAGTCGACCACCACGAGCGGCCGTTCCTGGCGCCGGCTCAGCTCGTGCACCGTGTGCGCCAGCATCTCCTTGCCCGTGCCGCTCTCGCCGGTGATCAGGACGGTGGCGTCGGTGCCCGCCACCTTCCGGACCGCGAAGAGGACCGATTCCATCTCGGCGGATCGAAAGGCGAGCCGCGAGCCCTTGACCACGCGGCGCAGGTCCTCGACCTCCGCTTCGAGCCGCTCTCTCTCCTCGCACTGGCGGCGGCGCTCCAGTTCGGCAAGGCGCGCCCGGTCGAGCGCCACCGCCATCTGTGACGCCAGGGCGTTCAGGAACCTCCGGTCCGACGCCTCGAACGAGACGTTCACCGACGTCACTTCGAGCAGGATTCCGCCGAGGCAACGGTCCTCGAGCACCAGAGGAAGGGCACAGAGCGAGAGCGCCCCCGGCTCGCGACCGTCCTCCACCACGATGCGGCGCTCCAGCATCGTCCGCTCCACGAGCGCCCGGTCCCGTCCCTCGACCTCGAAGGCTCGCGACCCAGCGTTCGAGCGCGCGACGCCGCCGAGCAGATCGAAGCCGTTGGCCGATCGCTCGAGCACCCCGACGCGGCGCGCGCGCAGGGCCTCGAACAGCCGCAGCGAGAAGCTGCGCGCCAGCTCGGCGCGATCCGTGGAGCCGGCGACCACTGCCATCTGGTCCAGCAGCAGACCCATGTTGCGGTAGTCCTTGGACCTGTCGCCGGTGAAGATGCCCTGGAGGCGGTCCACGCTGCCGGCGGTCTCGACATCCGAGCCCTTCTCCCAGACGCAAACGCTGTGGGCCTGACCGCGTCTGGCTGCGCCGAGCGCCTGGTCCGCGCGGCGGACCACCTCATGGGCGTCGAGCGACTCCGCAGGGTCGGCCGCGGCGACTCCCGCGCTGAACTCCAGTCGCAGCGTGCCGCCGTGGTAGCGATGGTCGCCGAGTCGCTGCACGACGTTTTCCGCCACCAGCCGTGCGCCTTCGACAGGGGTGTCGAGCAGGATCACCGTGAACATCGCGCCACCGTACCGCGCGACGTGATCGCGGCTTCTGACCGCGGACCGCAGCACGGTGGCGATCTCCCGCAGCGCCCGGTCACCCGAGCGACGGTGCAGCCGCTCGTTGACCCATCCGAAATCCTCCGGGCCGAGCAGCAGCAGCACGAACGGCAAGCCCGTCTCCTTCGCTCGCGCGAAGGCCGCCCCCAGCTCGATCTGGAACTCGCTGCGCTCGGGGAGCCCGGTCACCGGATCGAGAGGCGACCTCGAGACCGACCGGACATGAGCCGCGAAGGCGGCGAACAGCCCGAGGAACTCGTTCTGCAGATGTGGGTCGGTCAGTCCATCCACGGCCGGCGGTCGCTCGAACCGGACTCCGATCCACACCGTCGGGTCCGCGAGGGCTCGTTCGCTCGCCGCCCTGCGCCGTTCCCGGCCAAGCGCGTCGTTCTCCGGTGGCGGGAGCGAGGCGCTCAGCGATATCCGGTGCAGCACGCCGTCGCCGCTCCGGCTCGGCAGGCGCATCACCTCGCCAGCCGGGGTTGGTGCTGAGCCGAACTCGCGGTGAAGCGTCGCTGCGGCGCCCGCGTCTACCAACTCCGGGAGCGGATCGAGCCGGCCCTCGTGGATCAGGAACTCTCGCTCGTCCGGAGCGCCCGGAGGGACGTAGAGAGACACCGACACGGGTCCGCCCAGGCGTCCCAACAGGGACACGCAGGACCGCAGTACGTCGGCTGCGACATTCATGCAACAGCTGCCATGCGACGGCCGCTCGGGGGGGAAACGAACCGGGCGGATAGTGGCTCCAGCGGCAAGCACTCGTCAAGCGGCCGGGGGCGTCGGTCGTGCTCGCCCTCGTCTTCGACGTGCTCGACGGGCGCGTCGCCCGGTGGCGCCAAACCGCATCGGCCATGGGGCGCGAACTCGACTCGCTGGCGGACGTGATCAGCTTGGGCCGGGCGCGTGGGCGCGGCCATCCCCGGCGGCGCGGTGGACGTCCTTTCTTGCGACCTGCGCCCGCTGGTGCTGCTATTCGTGCTTTCGGGGTCGTCGATGATCTCGAAGACGTTGCACATCCCCAAGCCCTGACAACGGAAACCGCGGGCGCCCTTCGGTCAGCGGCGAGGCGCGCGGTCCGTGGCCCGCCGCCGTTCGACGCCCCGTTCAAGGAAACCATGAGCATCCCCGGAGCCGTGCCGGTAGCCTGAGCAACGCTCCGTCCAATGAACACGCTGCAGCCGGGACTGATCGAGGCCGTCCGCCACTGGCGGCGGTTTGTAGAATCCGGCCGAACCTGGCAGGGCGGCGTAGTTCGCGCCCGTCGTGCCACATCCCCCAACGGGTGGGCGAGGAGTTTGCAGGAGGCCTCCGCGAGATCTTGTTCAGCGGAGGGTCGGCATGCGGAAGGCTATCGTGGTGCTCGTCCTGGTCGCCGTGGCGGCGTGGATCCACCTCAACAGTCGAGTGCCCGTCGAGAGTGGCGAGGGCGCCGATCGCGCGACCCGCGAAGTGGAGATCGACGCGCAGCTGGGCGAATCCAGGTGGCCAGGCGAGGCCGACGCCGCCGACTCCATTGCGAGCCTGATCGGAGGCTCCCTCGAGAAGACGTATCCGCCCGAGAAGCGGCCCGTCAGGAGAGACGCGCATCCCAAGGCGCATGGCTGCGTGCGCGCGTCGTTCGCGGTGAACGCTGAGCTCCCGGAGAACCTGGCCCAGGGAGCCTTCGTTCCCGGCAAGGCCTACGCCGCATGGATCCGCTTTTCCAACGGCGCCTCGGATCCAGCCCGCGACGACGCCAAGGGCGATGCCCGTGGCATGGCCATCAAGTTGATGGGCGTGCCCGGGACCAAGCTGCTCCCTGAAGAGAGGGATGCCGGGACGCAGGACTTCATCATGATCAATCACCCCGTGTTCTTCATCGACGATCCGCAGCAATACCTGACGTTGGTCAAGAGAGGGAGCAGTTCGAATCCGGTGGTGCGGCTGACCGCCCCCTTCGCCCTCGGGCTCGAGGGAGCGCTGATCGCCCGGACCGTGGCCAGCAAGAAGATCGAGAACCCGCTGTACACCCGCTTCTGGTCCATGGTTCCCTACCGCCTCGGCGACGACGCCCACAAGCAGGCGATCAAGTTCTCGGCCCGGCCGTGTGTCCCGCACGCCAACGACCGAATCCCCTCCGACGCCGGTCCGAACTACCTGCGGGAGGCCATGGCGAAGACCCTCGCCGCGGGCGAAGCCTGCTTCGACTTCCTGGTCCAGCCACGACAGTCGGCGGCGATGAAAGTCGAGGACTCGAAGACGGAGTGGATGGAGTCCGCGGCGCCCTTCATCAAGGTGGCGACGATCACGATTCCCGGCCAGGACTTCGGTTCAGTGGCCCAGGACGAGTTCTGCGAGAACCTCTCCTTCACTCCGTGGCATGCGTTGCCCGAGCACCGGCCCCTGGGCGGGGTCAATCGAGTGCGACGCATCGTCTACGAACAAGTCAGCATGCTCCGCCACGCCGCGAATCGAGTCCCCCGGAAGGAGCCCACGGGCGAGGAGTTCCCTCTGGGCGCGACTCGCCGGTAGCCCATGGCTCGGCGCTTGCAATGGTCCCGGGGAGCGGAGGTAGGGCATGGGTAAATGGGCGATCGGCTGCGGCGCGGCTCTCCTGGTCGTGGCGCTCGTCGTGGGCATGGCCGTGGCCGGTGGATACAACAGCCTGGTCGGCCTGGATCAGGCGGTCCAGGCCCAGTGGGGACAGGTCGAGAACGTCTACCAGCGGCGGGCCGATCTCATTCCCAATCTCGTCGAGACCGTGAAGGGCGCCGCCGCGTTCGAGAAGGACACCTTCGTGGCCGTGGCCGAGGCTCGCGCGCGAGTCGGACAGGCCGCGGGCCAGAACGCCCCGAACGACCCCGCCGCGTTCGAGAAGTTCCAGCAGGCTCAGGACGGTCTGTCGTCGGCTCTCTCGCGCCTGATGGTCGTGGTCGAGAAGTACCCGGACCTCAAGGCCACGGCGAACTTCCGGGACCTCCAGGCGCAGTTGGAGGGCACGGAGAACCGGATCACCGTCGAACGCATGCGCTTCAACGAGAAGGCGCAGGCATTCAACACCCGGCGGCAGAGTTTTCCGACGGTCCTGATCGCCGGCTTCTTCGGCGACCGCTTCCGCGAGAAGGTCTACTTCAAGGCCCAGGCGGGAGCCGATACCGCACCGAAAGTGAGCTTCTGAGCGTGTGACGCGCCCATTCGCCGCCGCGCTCGCCCGCCTGCTGTTCGCGGGCGCGGCGGTCGTGGCGTGCGGCGCGCGTGCCGAGGCGCCGCCGACGCCGACGCGGTGGGTCACCGATTCCGCCGGGTTCCTGGCCGAAGCCACCCGACAGGACCTCGATGGCCAACTCGAGACCTACCAGCGGCAGGCCGGCCACCATGTGCTGGTCTGGATCGGCCGCACGACCGGCGACGTGCCGCTCGAGGACTTCACCGTCCGGGCGTTCGCCGCCTGGCAGGTGGGCCGCAAGGGCCTCGACGACGGCCTCGTCCTCTTCGTGTTCGCGGACGACCGCAAGGTTCGGGTCGAGGTGGGTTACGGGCTCGAAGGCCAGGTGCCCGACGCGATCGCCTCGCGAATCATTCGCGAGACGATCCTCCCCCTCATCCAGGCGGGCGATCGCGACCGAGCGATCCGCTCGGGCGTCGCCGCCCTCCTCGCGGCCATTGAAGGCGCGGACGGGGCGGTTCCCGATTCCGCCGTCGGCCCGCTGCCCGCCCGTGGGTCGCCCGCCCGAGAGCCAGGCCCCATGGGGCTCGGGCAAAAGGTGGTCCTCGTTCTGGCCGCGCTCGCCTTCCTGGTGCTGTTCGCCACCAACCCTTCGCTCGCCCTGTACCTGCTCTTCAGCCTCCTCTCGGGCGGGCGGGGTGGGGGTGGAGGTGGTGGCGGGTACTCCGGCGGGGGTGGCCGTTCCGGCGGCGGCGGCGCCTCGGGATCATGGTGAGGACGCGATGAGACCGAGGTTCATGACACGCGCGGGATTGCTGCGCGCGATCGACTCCGAGCGGCTCGAAGAAGCCATCCGGCAGGCTGAGCGGCGGACCTCCGGGGAGATCCGCGTGTCCGTGTCCCGCTTCTTCTGGGGAGATGTTCGGCGGGTGGCGGAGCGCGCCTTCGCGCGCCTGGGCATGACGGCCACCCGCGACCGCAACGGGGTCCTGTTCTTCATCGTCCCCTCGCGCCGGCGTTTCGTCGTCCTCGGCGATGAAGGCATCCATGCGAAGGTCGGCCAGGAGTTCTGGGAACGAGTCGCGGCGGCGGTGTCCGAGCACCTCCACAACGGAGACTTCACCCTCGGCCTCGAGCAGGGGATCCTGACGGTCAGCGAGCAACTGGCCCTCCACTTCCCCTTCGATCGCGCGACCGACGCCAACGAGCTCTCGGACCAGGTCGACTTCGGCGGCGGGTCAAAGCCCCGCTAAGAGGGTCGGGGCGGCTTCAGTCTTGCAATAGGTGCGGGCATGCCGAACTGGGTCCAGCTCCTGCTCATCCTGGTCGTCTGGTGGGGCCTCCAGGCCTATGTCCTTCCGAGATTCGGCGTTCCCACCTGAGTGGTGCCGAAGCCCCGCCGGTCGGCGGAGAGCGACAAGGATGTCCGGTAGCGAACGCCACCTCACCATCCTGCGCCGAACATCCCGGCGAAGTGCTGGCGCTGGACAACGGCGACACCTTCCACGGCACCTTCGTCGCCGGGCAGTCCCGTGGCGAGGCGATGCTGCCGCTGATGAACGCCCTCGCATTCGACGCGATGACGCTGCACTGGGAGTTCGCCTACGGTCCGGCGCAGGTGCGCACGCTCGCGGCCGGACTGGCATACCCGACGCTGGCGATCAACATCTACGACAAGGTGTCGGACCGGCTCGCCTTCGAGCCCTGTTGCGTGATCGAGCGCGGCGGCTTGCGCATCGGCATCATTGGTATCGCCTCGAACATCGTCGACAAGAGCATGCCGCCCAGCTACTCCGAAGGGGTGCGCTTCACGCTCGGCAACAGCGAACTGCCGGGCCACATCGAGAGGCTGCGCCGCGTCGACAAGGTCGACCTCGTGCTGGTGCTGTCCCACCTCGGCTTCGCGCAGGACGCCAAGCTCGCCGCCGAGGTGGCGGGAATCGACGCGCTGATCAGCGGCCACACCCACAACCGGCTCTACCGGCCGGTCTGGGTGGGCAGAACCCCGATCATCCAGTCGGGTTGTCACGGCTCGTTCGTCGGCCGGCTCGGCCTCACGGTGAACGCCGGCAAGGTGCTCGACGTGCGGCACGAACTGATCTGCGTCGACGAACAGATCGAACCCGACGCCGAGATGGCCGAGCGGGTGGAGAAGGCGGTCGCACCGCACCGTTCCTTCCTCCGCCAGGTGGTGGGACGGGTGCACAGCCCGCTCGACCGTGCGACGTCGCTCGAAGCGTCGATGGACAACGTGCTGCTCGACGCCATCGCTGCCGCGGCCGGCACGCGCCTCGCGTTCTCCAACGGCTGGCGCTACGGCGCGCCGATCCTGCCCGGCGCCGTGACGATGGAGCACCTGTGGAACATCGTGCCCACCCATCCGCCGATCTCCACCGTCGAGCTCAGCGGCGAGGAGTTGCGCGCGATGCTCGAAGCCAACCTGGAGCGCACCTACTCGCCCGACCCGTACATGCAGATGGGCGGCTACGTCAAACGCTGCCGCGGCCTGAACCTGTACTTCAAGATGGAGAACCCGAAAGGTCACCGCATCGAAGACCTGCTGGTCGACGGCGCGCCGCTCCAGCCGGGCCGCCTCTACCGCGCCGCGATGCTGGGCGAGCAGGGCGTGCCCATCAAGTACGGCAGCAACCGGCAGAAGATCGCGATCGATGCGATCGAGTCGCTGCAGCAGTTGTTCGCGCGCGGCCGCCGGGTGCGTGGCAGCCGGCGCGGCAGCGTGGTGGCCGCCTGAACGGCGCATTCTACAAAGCGCGCACGTCGGGCTCCGCCCAGGGGTTCCAGCGACGAATCTGGCCTGTTTGGCGGGCGCTGGCATCGCCAGGAGGCTGGCACACCCCTTGCCTAGTTGAACCCGGCGGGATCACGGGCGGGACACACCGACCCAGTCGCCTGCGAGGAGAAAAGATGAAGAGCAGGCTGATTGCCGTCGCAACAGTGGTTGCCGTGGTCACAACCGGGTGCGCGAGTTGGGGAGACAATCAGAAGAAGGGCACCGGGATCGGCGCCGCCGCCGGTGGACTGGTCGGGGCCCTGATCGGCCACAAGACCGGCTCCACCGCCCGTGGCGCGCTGATCGGCGCCGTGGTCGGGGGCGTGGGCGGCACGCTGATCGGCAAGCGCATGGATGATCAGGCGGAGAAGCTGGCCCGCGAGCTCGAAGGCGCCCAGGTCTCGCGCGTGGGCGAAGGCATCGCCGTCACGTTCGACTCCGGGATCCTGTTCCCGTTCGACTCGTCGGAGCTGTCGTCGGATGCGAGGTCGAACCTGCGCAAGCTGGCCGACAGCCTGCAGGCCGAGGCGCAGACCGACGTGATGATCGTCGGCCACACCGACGCCGACGGCAGCGACGCCTACAACCGCGACCTGTCGGAGCGGCGCGGGCGCGCGGCCGAGAGCTTCCTGGCCTCGATCGGCGTGGCCCCGTCGCGCCTGCGGAGCAGCGGCCGCGGCGAAGCCGAGCCGATCGCGTCGAACGACACCGACGACGGACGGCGACAGAACCGACGCGTCGAGCTGGCGATCTACGCGAACGAAGAGTGGCGCGAAGAAGCGAAGCGGATGTCCAGTCGCTGAAGGAGCCGCCCCGCGTTGTAGGGTAGGGTCACTCGCGTGAAGACCCGAGCAGCCGGCTCTCCCGTCCCGGCCGCGGCGGCGGCGATTCTGGCGACCGCGGCGACGATGCTCGTCCTCGACCTGGCGTGGCTGGGAATCGTCGCCCGCGGCCTCTACAAGTCCGCGCTCGGCCACCTGATGGCGCCCGAGGCCTTCTGGCCTGCGGCCCTCCTCTTCTACCTCTTCTACGTCTCGGTGATCGCGGTCTGGGCGGTGTTCGGCACCGACGCGCCCGCCGCCGCGGCCCGGCGGGGCGCCGGGCTCGGTTTCGTGGCCTACACGACCTACGAGCTGACGAACTGGGCCGTCCTCAGGGACTGGCCGGCGTGGATCGTCCCGATCGACATCGCCTGGGGCATCGCCCTGACCGCCGTTGCCGCGCTGGCCGGGAAGCTGGCCCAGCGCGTCGTCCGGGGCCGGCCCGGAAGCTCCCGAACGTGATCGGCATGTCGCAGCGCATTCACACTTGACAGCCTCTTCCTTCCCTTCCTAAGCTCACACTTCTTCCCCAGACTCCACACTGAAGCGCCCTGGCTCCGAGCGCGGGCTTTCCCGACGCTCAGACTCCATGAAGGCAACGCCTCAAGGTCGGATGCAATGGTGCCGGTGATGGACGCTCTCGCCGTCGGTCTCGCGAAGGGAGCCCCGTTCCGTTGGGGCATGGTCGAGGAATCGCTGAAACGACCCTACCGGGTGACAGTCCCGATGGTCGTCATCGTGATGCTCGTTCCGGTGTATCTCTTCATCCCGCGGTTCGCAGCCGGGCGGACCGTGCACTTCCCCGCGCTGCCACTCGACTATCACATCCCGCAGCAGCCCGCATGGGTCCTCGTCTACGGATCGCTCTACCTGTTCCTGATCCTGCTGCCGGTCTTCGTCGTGCGCCATGAGGATTTGATCCGCCGGACCGTCTGCGCCTACCTGACGATCTGGATCACGGCCTACGTCTGCTTCTACGTCTATCCGACCGCCGCACCGCGCGCCGACGATATCGTGCCCGGCGACGGCTTTCTGGCCTGGGCGCTCCGGTCCCTCTACTCCTCCGATCCGCCGTACAACTGCCTGCCTTCCCTTCACGTCGCGCACTCGTTCGTCTCGGCGCTCGCCAGCGGCCGGGTGCATCGGGGCCTCGGCATCGCCGCATCGGTCTGCGCCTTCTTCGTCGGGATCTCGACCCTCTTCACGCGGCAGCACTACATCCTCGACGTCGTCACCGGCATCGCGCTCGCGTGCCTCGCGTACAAGATCTTCCTGCACGGGGCACGTCGCGACGACGTGCCCGAGTTCGACCGACGGGTGGCTCCCGCCCTCGCTCTCGTCGTCATCGCGCTGGTCGTCGTCGGCCTCGGCTGCTTCTGGCTGCTCTACCGCCTCGGCGTCGAAGTCTGACGACGGTCGCCGCCGCATATGAACGTCAGGCCAAGCGCTGAGGTCTCTCATGAACGCGCCAACTCGCAGACTTCTAATCCGCTCCGCCGTCCTCACGATGTCGGCGGCTGTCCTGGCCTCCGGGTGTGCGTCCTTACGTCAAGGGTCGGGCACGCCTCCGGGGAGGTTGCCTGACAAGGAGTTCACACACCCGCCGAAGCAGGCGCACGACCCGACCGCCCTCCATTTCGAGTTGGACCAGCTCGAGCACTTCTACCGCGTGCCGGGCGAGTTCGGACACCGCCTGATCGGCGACCAGTACGGCTTCGAAGCGCTCTCGTTCATCATCACCGAGACCCACCCCGGCGGCGGTCCCTTGCTCCACGTGCACGACGTGGAAGAGGCACACGTACTGCTCGAAGGCAGCGCCCAGTACCGGATCGGCGACAAGACGTTCACCGTCCAGGCGCCATACGTGGCGAAGGTGCCGGCGGGTGTGCCCCACACATTCCTGAACGTCGGGACCAGGCCCTTCAACCTCGTCGCGGTGTTCGCGTCGAAGCGGCACAACTCGAGGAGGCTCGGCCCGAATCCGCTGGTGACCACGGCACCAGGGAAATAGGCACCGTACCGGCGCGCGACGGCGGGCTGACGGCCGGACGAGTCAGGCGCCGTCGCGGCTGACGATCGCGGCGCTCGCCATCAACTCTTCGAGCAGCGCGAGGGCGGCCTTGCCGCTCATCCGGAACGGGTCGAGGACCGGCGTTTCCGAGAACCTGAGGACGGTTCCGCGGTTGACCCGGTTCAGGTTCACGTTGCCCATCCGCCAGGTCGCGAAGCACCGCTCTTCGATCTCGGCGTAGTGGAGGAGGGTGACGTCCTGGTGGCGCGGGTCGCGCAGGATGCGGCCGTACAACTCGTTCACCGCAGCGCGTCCTCCCTCGAGCACCTGGAGGAAGACGTTTCCCTCGGAGGATGTGCAGAGGATGCCGGTGACGCCGTGCGCGGCGTTGTACTCGTGGGCCTTCTCGAGGATCGAGGCGACGAGCGCGTCGTCGACCGGGGCCATGGCGCGGCTGGCGTAGAGGAGGCGGACGAGCATCTCGATCTCTCCCTACTTCCGGCCCGCCAGCAGCGAGAGGAACTCGCGCCGCAGGTCGGGGTTCTTCAGGAACGAGCCGCGCATGACGCTGTTGGTCATCTTCGAGTCCGAGTCCTTCACGCCGCGCCAGTGCATGCAGTAGTGGTCGGCCTCCATCACGACGGCGAGGCCGTCGGGCTGCATCTTGTTCTGGAGCAGCTCGGCGAGCTCCGTGATCGCCTCCTCCTGGATCTGGGGCCGGGCCATCACCCACTCCACGAGCCGGGCGTACTTCGAGAGGCCGATCAGGGCGGAGTGCTCGTTCGGCATCACGCCGACCCAGACCCGGCCGATGATCGGGCAGAGGTGATGGGAGCAGGCGCTCCGCACCTTGATCGGGCCGACGATCATCAGCTCGTTCAGGCGGCCGACGTTCGGGAACTCGGTCACCGGCGGCTGCGCCCCGTAACGCCCCGCGAAGACTTCCATCAGGTACATCTTGGCCACGCGGCGGGCCGTGTCCCGCGTGTTGTGGTCGCTCGCGGTGTCGATCACGAGCGCCTGGAGCACGCCCTCGAGCTTCTCCGCGACCTCGAGCCGGAGCTGCTCGAGCTCCCCGTCCTCGATGTAGGCGGCGATGTTGTCGTTGGCGCGGAAGCGGCCGCGCGCCTTGCGGATGCGATCCCGGATGCGGTCGGCGACGGGCGTCCTGCCGTCTGCGATCCGGCTCGCGGGCTCCACTGCCCCGGCCTGACTCGACATGGGCACGCTCTCCTCTGGAAACAGGCTAGCACGCGCCCACCCTGCGCTAGAGTGGGGCGTGCCCCCCAGGACCCGTCCTTCGCGCGCCCGTTTTCTGCGCCGCGGCGCTGCCGTCTTCTTCGGACTCGTGATCGTGCTCGGCAGCGCGCTGCTGGCCGCGGCCTCGACCGGGCACCTCGCACTGCAGGGCGCCTGGGTCGCGGCGCCGGCCCTGGTGCTGCCCCTGTGCTGGCTGGGCGGCTGGGCCGGCGGCGCGATGCTGGTCCGCGGCCTGCGCGAGATGGCGTTCGCGCGACGCCGACGGCGGCTGCGCGCCGAGCGTCCGGACGAGCCGTGGCGGCGCGATCACGACTGGAATCCGGACGGCGCGCGCGAGCGGCCGATCGTGGAGTCGGGCCGGGCGCTGCTGACGCTGGGCGTCGCCGGATCGGGGCTCGCCGGGCTGCACGCCTGGGCGTGGCGCCACGACGAGTGGCTGGCGGGCCTCGTCCTCGGCCTGTTCACCCTCTTCTGGCTGGTCTGGGCCGCTGCGGTGGCGCTGGCACTCTGGCGCTTCGCGCGCCACGGAGCCGTGCGGGTGGAGTGGCACCGCTTCCCGCTCCGCCTCGGCGAGCGCGCCCGCTTCCGGGTCGCCTGCGGGCGACCGTTCACCGATTTCGGCCGGGCCACGGTCACCCTCGTCTGCGTCAGGGAGAAGGCGGAGAACGTGACGGATGCCGACGGCGACAGCGCCCTCACCCACGTCGCTCACGACCGCCACCGCGACGAGCGGACGTTCACGGGGGCGGAACTGGCCCCGGAGTTGGAGGTCGCGTTCGACCTGCCCGGCGGGCCGCTCGCGACCCGGCTGGGGAGCGACGCGCCGACCTACTGGGAACTGCACGTGGAGGCCGACGGCGGACCCGGCCCGCGACTCGCGACCGCCCTGCTGGTCCCGGTGTACGCGCGGGACGGGGCGCCCTGATCTCGTCCTCTACGGCGTCACGCGTTCGTCACCAGCCGCGCCGGGTCGCCGACGCGGATGGCGCCCCTTCGCACGACCGTGCCGTACACGCCCGCGTTGTTCGCGTTCAGCCGGACGACCGTCTTCAGCGCCCGCGCGTCGTGCGTGCCCGTGTCCGGATCGAGCCCGATCATCATGCATCGCACGTCGCGCGCCGTCACGGCCACCGCGGGCCCCGGCTCCACGTCGCCGAACACCAGTGTCCCGCCCACCCAACGATCCTCGAGAAACGGCTCGCCGGCGGGGGTGTCGAGCACGATGTTGGCGCGGAAGCGCCGTCGATCCAGGTCGACCCCCGCCTCGCGCCCGATGCCGGAAATGGTCGCCAGGCTGATCACCGAGACGGCGGCATCATCGAAGATCCCGTGCTTGAGCTTCATCAGCTCGACAGCGCTGCCGAAGCGCTCGGCGATCTCGCGCTGAAGTTCAGGGCTTCGCAGCTCCACCTGCGCTCCGTCCGGTGTGCGCACGTGAGTGGGCAGGGGCTCGCCCGAACTCTCGTCGACGCCGAACGGGTGGTAGAGGAGAAGCTCGGCGACGCGGCTCGCGCTCAGCCACGGGAAGCCGCTGTCGTCTCCCACCCGCCGGAAGGCGAAGCGCCGATCGCCCTCGAGCCCGTGCCATCCGAGAACAGCCGACTCGGTCGCGATCCCCGCCATCGACTTGACGGGATAGCGCACGAGCTCGCGAACGTGTCCGACCTGCGTTTGCATGCCGTCACTTTATGTCAGCCCGGGTAGCATGGGCAGGCCTCGGGGGCGACCGAGGGGGATGGGAAATGCGCACCGTGTTCGTCGGGATCAGCGTGGACGGCTTCATCGCGAGGCGCGACGGCGGCCTCGACTTCCTGCCGGCGGAGCCCGAAGACCACGGGTTCGACGAGCTGCTCGCCAGCGTCGACGCGCTGGTGATGGGCCGCGCCACCTTCGAGACGGTGCTGGGGTTCGGGGGAGACTGGCCCTACGGCGACAAGCGGGTGGTCGTGCTCAGCAGCCAGCCGCTGGACCTCTCCGCCGCACGCGGGGGCCGAGTCGAGCAGATGAGCGGCGAGCCCGCCGAGATCGTCGCGCGGCTGGCGGCATCTGGTGCAGTCAACCTGTACATCGACGGCGGCGTCACGGTCCAGCGCTTCCTGCGCGCCGGCCAGGTCGATCGCCTGGTGCTGACGCGGGTGCCGGTGCTGATCGGCGACGGCCTCCCGCTGTTCGGCTCGCTCCCCCACGACGTCCGCCTGCGCCACGTCGCCACCCGCAGCTTCCCCAGCGGCCTGGTCCAGACCGAGTACGCCCTCGGGCTGTAGCATCCGGCGGTGTCCGCCCCAGCCGTGAACCCGGCCGTGAACCCGCGCGTGCGCTTCGACCGCAACGAGCTGTCCGGCGCGTTCGGGGACCTGGGCACGGACTTCCCGCTGCTGGTCGGCATGACGCTGGCCGCGGGACTCGACGTGACCAGCGTGCTGGTGATGTTCGGCGCGATGCAGGTGGCGACCGGGCTCGTCTACGGCCTGCCGATGCCCGTGCAGCCGCTGAAGGCGATGGCGGTGTTGGTGATCACCCAGAAGCTGGCGCCCGGCGTGCTGATGGGCGGCGGCCTCGCCATCGGCCTGATGATGCTGGCGCTGGCGGCGACAGGCGCCATCGACGGCCTCGCCCGGGTCGTGCCGAAGTCGGTCGTGCGCGGCATCCAGCTGGGGCTCGGCCTGCAGCTCGCCCAGCTCGCGCTGCGCGACTACGTGCTCGCCGACGGCGTGGCCGGCTACGTGCTCGCCGCGGCCGCGTTCGTGGTCACCCTGTTCCTGCTCGGCAGTCGCCGCTACCCGCCGGCCACGATCGTGGTGCTGATGGGGATCGTCTACGCGGTCGCCACCCACCGCGGCGACGTCCACCTGGCCGGGCTCGCGGGCTTCGACCTGCCGCGCTTCCACGCCCCGACCTGGGCCGACGTGGTGACGGGCTTCTTCGTGCTGGCACTGCCGCAGCTCCCGCTGTCGCTCGGCAACTCCGTGCTGGGCGCCAGCCAGATCGTCAGCGACCTGTTCCCCGAACGCCCGGTGAGCGTGCGGCGGATCGCCTTCACCTATTCGCTGATGAACCTCGTCAACCCGCTGTTCGGCGGCGTCCCGACCTGCCACGGGGCGGGCGGCATGGCAGGCCACTACGCGTTCGGCGCCCGCACGGGTGGGTCCGTCGTGCTGGAGGGGGCCTTCTACGTCGTGCTCGGCGTGTTCTTCACCGGTGGCTTCGCGCTGGCGATCGCGATGTTCCCGCGCCCCGTGCTCGGCGTGATCCTGCTGTTCGAGGCGCTGACGCTGCTGGCGCTGATCCGCGACACAGCCGGCTCGACCCGCGACTTCGGCGTCGTGCTGCTGGTCGGCGTGATCGCGATGGCGATGCCCTACGGCTACGTGATCGGCCTCGTCCTCGGCACCGCCGTCGCCCACCTGGCCGCCCGCGGCTTCACGGCCTTCGGCCGCGACAGCTAGGCCCCGCCGCGTTCAGCTAAACTGGTGGGCTGATGTCCAGCACCGCTCTGACCGCTCCCGCCGCCGATGCCGAGGTCCTGCGCCAGGCCGCCCGCCGGCGCACGTTCGCGATCATCTCCCACCCCGACGCCGGCAAGACCACGCTGACGGAGAAGCTGCTGCTTTACGCGGGGGCGATCGAGCTGGCCGGGTCCGTGCGCAGCAAGGCCCAGCAGCGCCACGCCCGCTCCGACTGGCTGGAGATGGAGCAGGCGCGCGGCATCTCGGTCACCTCGACCGTGTTGCAGTTCGAGCGCGACGGGCTGTGCTTCAACCTGCTCGACACGCCGGGCCACCAGGACTTCAGCGAGGACACCTACCGCGTGCTGACCGCGGTCGACGGCGCGGTGATGGTGATCGACGCCGCCAAGGGCGTCGAGCCGCAGACCCGCAAGCTGTTCGCCGTCTGCAAGCAGCGCGGCATCCCGATCCTGACCTTCGTCAACAAGCTGGACCTGCCGGGCCGCGACCCGCTCGACCTGCTCGACGAGATCGAGGGCGTCCTCGGCATGGCCGCCATCCCGTTCGACTGCCCGATGGGGACGGGCAGCGACTTCCGCGGCGTGTTCGACCTGCGGAACTCGCGGGTGCTGCGCTTCGAGCGCGTCGCCGGCGGCCAGCGGCCGGCGCCGACGACGGTCAGCGGCCTCGACGACCCGGAGCTGGTGGCGCTGATGGGCGCCGAGGCCCACGCCCGCTTCCGCGAGGAGACCGAGCTGCTCGGCGCGCTCGGCCACTTCGACCTGGAGGCGTACCGCGCCGGGCGCCAGACGCCGGTGTTCTTCGGCAGCGCGCTCAACAACTTCGGCGTCGAGACCTTCCTGCAGGCGATCGGCGAGCTGGCGCCGCCGCCGTCGGCGCGCGCCAGCGCGAGTGGGCCGATCGTGCCCGGCCGCCCGGAGTTCACCGGCTTCGTGTTCAAGATCCAGGCGAACATGGACCGCCAGCACCGCGACAGCATGGCGTTCGTACGGGTCGTGTCCGGCCACTTCCGCAAGGGCATGAGCGTGCACCACGGGCGGCTCGACCGCCGCGTGCGCCTGCCCCGCGCCCACCGCGTGTTCGCCCAGGAGCGCGAGTCGACGGAGGAGGCGTTCCCGGGCGACGTCGTCGGCCTCGTCAACCCCGGCCTGTTCGCGATCGGCGACACCATCAGCGAGCACGGCCCGCTGCAGTTCGAGGCGATGCCGCACTTCCCGCCCGAGCACTTCGCCCGCCTCTCGCCGGTGACGACCGACAAGCACAAGGCCTTCACCAAGGGCCTGCGCCAGCTCGAAGAAGAAGGCGCGATCCAGGTCCTGTACGCGACCCACGCCGCCGCTCGCCGCGACCCGATCCTGGCCGCGGTCGGCGAACTGCAGTTCGACCTCGTGCGCGCGCGTCTGTCGGCCGAGTACGGGGTCGAGACCCGGCTCGACCGCCTCCAGCACCGCCTGTCGATGACGGTGGACGAAGACGCCCCGGACACGATGGGGTCGCTGCGCACGAAGGGCACGCGCGGCGAGACCGTGATGCTGTTCGAGAGCGACTGGGCCGTGCGCCACTTCCGCGAGCAGCTCGACGCCCAGCGCGCGGGCGCCGCGCCCGGCGCCACGGCCGTCGCGCCGTGAGCGCCTGTCGCCGCGCCCGGCTCTAGCGGGGCGCGGCGACGAGCTCGCGGACCAGGTCGTCGGCGCCTTCGACTTCCTCCAGCAGCCACAGCAGGTAGCGAGCGTCGGCGTTGACGTTGCGGGCGACCTCCGGGTTGTAGCCGAAGTCGTTGGCGACGTTCTCCCACACGCGGTCGAAGTTGACGCCGACGAGGCGGCCTTCGCCGTCGATGGTCGGGCTGCCCGAGTTGCCGCCGGTCGTGTCGCAATCGGCGAGGAAGGCGACCGGGACCTGCCCGGAGGCGGGGTCGGTCCAGCGGCCGAACCGCCTGGCGACGAAGGCCGCGCGCACGCGCTCCGGCAGCTCGAACGGGTCCTGCCCGGTGTGCTTGGCGACGGCGCCGGCCAGCGTCGTGTGCGGCGTCATCACCACCGCCTCGCGCGGCGAGTATCCGCGCACGCGACCGAAGCTGACGCGCAGCGAGCTGTTGGCGTCGGGGGCCACGGGCCGGCCGGCCTCGGCGATCACCGCCATCCGCCAGGTCGGCCGCAGTCGCAGCGTCGCCCCCGCCGTGCGGTCGCGCCGCGCCTTCAGCGCGCGGCGCTCGGCGTCGAGCGCCAGGCCCATGTCGATCAGCGGGTCCTTGCGCGCACGCAGCGCGTCCGGCGTCTCCTCGAACATCGCCTTGCGGGTGGCGAGGTCGAACACCCGCGAGGCGGCGTACAGGCGGCCGATCTCGGCCTCGAGCGCGGCATCGGTCGTCGCCGCGCCGAACGCCGCGTCGACGGCCGCGATCCGCTGGTCCGCGGGCAGCGCCAGGGCGCGCTTCAGCCAGGAGTGGAGCCACCGCCGGTCGGCCGTCTCAGCGTAGCGCTTCTGGTCGCGAGTCACCCGGTCGCGCAGGCGCGGCAGGTCGCGCTCCATGTAGCCGGGCTCGCGCTCCGCGTCGGGCTTGACCGCCTCGTGCGCCCGTCGGGCCAGTTGGGCGGGCCAGCGCAGGGCGCGCGGGCCGCGGGCGACCAGGTCGAGCAGGAAATCGCGGTCCCAGGTCCGCAGCTTCTCGGCGCTCAGCGTGCGCAGGCCCTCCCAGGCGGCGAGCGCCTGCTGCCCCTCCGCCCGTAGCGCCGCCCAGGCCTGGACCCGCTCTTCGTCGGCTCGCTGCTTGTCGAGAATGCGGCCCCGGCCCAGGCCCGCGAGCTGGCCGAGTGCGTTCTTGTGGGTGTTCTCGAGTCCGCGCAGGTCGTCGGCCACCGCGATTGCCACCTCGGCCGAGGTTTTCCCGGACGACTCGAGGATCGCGATCCACTCGCCGTAGAGGTCGCGCACGGCCGGGAACCAGCGCTCCTGGCGCTCGGCCATCTCGTCCGCGATCCAGGCGCGGTACGTGCGGCCGGGATACCCGAGCACCGCGACCGCGTCGCCCTCGCGTACGCCGCGGGTGGAGACCGGGAAGAAGTGGCGCGGCTGGTAGGGCTGACCGTCCTTGTACGCACGCAGCAGCGAGAAGTCGCCGGTGTGGCGCGGCCAGCTCCAGTTGTCGACCTCGCCGCCGTAGTTGCCGACGCCGAGTGGCGGCGCGTAGACGAGGCGGACGTCCACGATCTCTTCGAACTCGGTCAGCGTGAAGAACAGCCCGCCGTCGAACTCGGCGAACTGGCAGCGGGTGGCGGGCTGCTTCTCGCACGCGGCCACCAGCGCCTTCTGCTTCGTCTCGACCGCGGAGAAGCGGGCGCTGTCGTCGGCGCCTGCCGGCACCGCTGCGCGCACCTCGGCGCTGACGTCGCGGAACGCGCGCGGGACCTGGATGCGGTAGGCGCCGGCCTTCTTCTCGTCGGCCCGGGTCCGCGCGAGGTAGCCGTCCACGGTCAGGTTCGCCTGCGGCGTCGAGTGCTCCTGCAGGATGCCCGCGACGCAGTGGTGGTTGGTGATCAGCAGCCCGTCTGCGGAGACGAAGCTGCCCGAGCAGCCCGGCAACTGCACCGCGTTGGCGAGCAGCCCACCGCCCGCCTTCGCGTCCCACAGCTTGTCGAGCGGCAGCCCGAAGCCCTGGGCCTTGACCCAGGCCGGCCCCTGCTCCAGCACCTGCTGCGGGGTCCACTTGCCTTCGCCGGCCAGCGCGGGAGTGGCCAGGAGGAGGAGGGAGAGCGGGATCGCGTGTCGCATGGTGTCGCCTCTCGCTGGGGCGCCCTGGAGGCGCCGCACGCGGCCGGGGGTGGCCGTGACGCGACGCTACGCCCGCGAGCAACGGGCGGTCAAGGCACTCCGGGACCTGCCGCGACCGCGGTACGCTGGGCCTCCCATGCGCGCCCTTCTCACCTACGCGGCGGCAGACGACGAGCCCGGGGCACCAGGGTAGCCCCCGACTGCGGGCTGGGGCCGGGTCGTCAGTCCTCGTCGAGGGGGATGATCTTCGTGTCGTTCTCGCTGGGGCACGTCCACGAGCCGCCGCGGTCGACGAAGCAGGCGTAGCTGCCCTCCACGAGCCGGCGCCTCACGCCGTCGCGGTACTGCTCGCAGACCATGTGCTTGCTCCGGAACGTGAAGACGGTGGCTCCCGCGGGCGCCCCGGCATGGCGCCGCTGGGCACCCCAACCCCGCTCCGTCTCGACGGTGTTGACGTACGGCGAGCCCATCTCGAACGCAAGGAAGGTGACGCCGATTCGCAGCGGCGCGGAGAGCGTGCCATTCGCAGAGTGGCCGTACTCGTCGAAGATCCGCCGCCTGGCGAGCGCCTTCGAGAACGGGTCGCGCGCCGTCACCGCCGGCGCGGGAGGCTGCCAGTCGCACGCCGCCGTGACCCGGTGGCCACCGATCGGCCGCATCCGCGAGGCGTCCACCCACTCGTCGTCGGCGGTGCCGTAGCCGTCGTAGCGGATCTTGTAGCGCTGCCCGTCGACAGCCACGATCTGCGCCGGGTACCAGAACGAGCGTTGCTCGACCTCCAGCCGATCACCACGTTTCCAGGTCCCGTCCGCTCCGGCCACGGGGCCCGCCGGCGCCGGAGCGACGGTCGCCCCGGGACGCGCCACCCGCGGTGTCCCGTCCACCTGCCCTCGCGAAACCGGCACCGCGGGCACGGCGGGGGACGCGCCGGGCGTGCCACGGGACTTGCGCAACCGCTCCTCTCCCGCGCGGAGGTTGCGGATGCTGATCCGGCCCGGCATGCCGGTCGGCTTGCCTTCAGCGTAGGCCTGGTACTCACAGTCGTCCCACTCGGTCACACCGAGACAGCGGATGATCTCGTAGACCTGCCCACCGTCGAGTTCGACTCTCTGGCCTGGACGGTACGTCCGCGGCGGCTCGGCGACGGCCGCGATCGCCGCCGACGAGCACGCCACCGCCATCACGCCGCGCCACGCCACTCCCCACATCGCTGGTCCCATGCTCCCCTACTCCTCCATGAACCGGACCGGAGGCACGTCGGACACCCGCATCACTCGAGCATCGACAGACGCGGCTGCCGGGCGCTACTCTCCCGCGTCCGGACCACCAGCCGCTCAGGGAGCCCATGAACCTTCGCGAGAGCGTTGATCGGATCTTAAGCGAGCGGACGCGGTTGACCGACCGCTTCTACCAGCGATTCTTCGAGCGCTGCCCGGAGGCGCGGGAGCACTTCTCGGGCATCGACCTGCAGGTGCAGTCGGTGATGCTGACGATGGCGCTGGGGGCGATCCGCGAGCACCCGGAGATGAAGGGCGCCTGCTCGTCGTACCTGCGCGTGCTCGGGACCCGCCACAAGCGGGTCGGCATCCCGCGCGAGCTCTACGCCGGGTTCCTCGCGACGCTGCTCGAGTCGTTGCAGGAGTTCCACGGCGCCGACTGGGACGAGGGGCTCGCCGGCCAGTGGACGAGCGCCGTCCGTGACGCCGTCCAGCTCATGTTCGAGGGCTACGATGACTCCTTCCACGTGTGAACGATGACCGCGAAGTCGCCGCAGTCCTTCGCCAACCACGCGCGCTTCGTGCCGCTGTTCCACGTCGGCGTGTTCGGCGCGTTCGTCCTCAACGTCCTGTTCCAGGCGTATCGGCTGTACCTGGCGCCGCGGCCGAGTCAAGAAGCGCATCCGCGACTGGCAGCCGGACCACCTGCGGGTGTGAGCCGATAGAAGCGATCAGGGGCGGCCGAAGCGGTCGACTTCGTCCGCCATGCGCGAGGCCGGGGTCGTCGGACCGAGTTCGACGTAGAAGGCGCAGCGGTCGAGGGCCTGGCTGGCGACCGCGAGCAGCAGGGCCCACGACCAGCCTCTGCCCGCGACGGCGAGAGCCGCCAGCAGCAACCCGCCACGCACGACGGCGACCGTCGGATGCAGGCCGAAGCGACCGCGCCGAACGCGGACGACGAGCAGGGCCAGCGTGACCGCCGACGCGGTCCACGCCACCGTGCCGACGCCGAGCGCCAGCCCGAGCTGGAGCAGCGTGGCCAGCGCGGCATCGGCGCTGTGGAAGGGAAAACGGTCGCGGCGCGGGATCGCGGCGTAGACGCCGTCGATCGCCACCGCGAGGCCGAGGCCCGCGACGAACGCGAACGGGCCGGCGCCGGCGGCGAGCGCCGCCAGCTCCGGCCAGCGGTGCGCGAGGTGCGGTGCCAGCAGCGCGGTTCCGCCCAGCCCCACGAACGCGCCCGCCAGCAACGCCTCGCGGCTGAGCCACGACGTGCGCCAGTTGAGGATCGCGCGCCAGGCCCGCGAGGGCCGGCCGAGGTGCAGCGTGGACAGCGCCATCACCAGGCCGCCCGCACCCAGGAAGGCCACGGGCTCCGGTGCGCGGTCGGGGAGTGCGAGGCCCGCGCCGAGCCAGGCGACGAGCGCCGGCAGGACCACGGTGAAGAGCACGAGCGTCCACTCCGAGCGGAGCTGGATCTTCGGCGGCGCGACGGGTTGCGTCGGCGCACCTTCGTCGCCGCCGGCGAGCCAGGCGTCGATGGCCAGCGCCGGCGGCACGACTCCCGGCTGCGAGCGCTGGCGCGGGTCCACGACGCGCAGCGCCGGGCCCAGGCCGCGCGCGTCCAGTCCGAGCAGCGGGTGGTGCGGCTCGCAAGTCGCGCGCTCGCCCAGGCTCAGCGCCCCGGTCGGGCACGCCTGCGTGCAGGCCGGCTGACCGCCCGCCGCCAGCCGCGGCGAGCAGAAGGTGCACTTGGTCATCACGCCGGCGCCTGCGTCGAACTTCGGGGCGTCGTACGGGCACAACCACGAGCAGTAGCGACAGCCGATGCACTGGTCGGGCTCGAGCAGGACCGCGCCCGTCACCGCGTCGCGGTGGTACGCGTTCGCCGGGCAGCCGAGGGCGCAGACCGGCGTCTCGCAGTGGTTGCAGGCGAGGCTCAGGTGGCGGGTGGGCAGCGCCGGGTGGCGCGACGGGTTGAGGGTCGTGATCGTGCGCCAGCCGGTGTCGAGCCCTGCCGCGTTCTCGATGCCGCAGGCGACGCGGCAGGCCTCGCAGCCCGTGCAGCGGTCGGGCGCGAAGACGAAGGCGTGGCGCGCGCCCACGGAGTTCAGGCTCGCTCGACCTGGACGGCGTTGTCGTGGAACGCGGCGCCGTGGCCCATGTCCGTCTCGCGGCCCTGCGAGAGCAGGTTGACCGCCGCGCCTTCGGTCAACCAGAAGCCGTTGGTGATCGCGACGCAGCCGGGCTTGAGCCCATGGTCGAAGCGGACCGGCAGCCGCAGCTCGCCGCGGTCGTTGAACACCCGCACGAGGTCGCCCTCGCGCACGGCGCGGGCCCGGGCGTCGACCGGGTGGATCGCCACGAACGGCGCCGGCGCCATGCGCCGGATCGTGTCCAGGTTGCCGAACTGGCTGTGGATGCGGTTCTTGGTGTTGGGCGTCAGGATGTGCAGCGGGAAGCGCCCACCGCGCTCGGGCCGCTCGCCCGGCTCCTGCCACGACGGCAGCTCGGGCACGCCCCAGCGCGCGCGGGCCTCGTCGCTCCACAGCTCGACCTGCCCGGAGGGCGTCGGGAAGCGGTCGCCGGCGAAGGCCACCTCCTCGAACTCGGGCGAGAGCACCGGCCCGGCGCGCAACTGGTCGAGGGAGATCCCGAGCGGCGCGAGCTTCGCGGAGAGCCAGTCCTCGATCGACGCCTCGGACGGGCCGGGCAGGGCGGCTGCGAGTTCCCCGTCGTCGAGCCCCAGCCGGTGGCCGAGGGCGCGGTAGATCTCGGTCTCCGGCTTCACCCCCGGCGGCGGCTCCAGCACCTTCGGCCGCAGTTGCAGGTACGGGTGCCAGTAGGCGCCGATCACGTCCGTCTGCTCGAACAGGTTCTTCGCCGGCAGCACGACGTCGGCCTCGCGCGCGGTGTCGGTCAGGAACTCCTCGACCACCACCCGGAACTCGAGCCGGCGGAAGCCCTCGATCACCTTCGTCGTCTCCGGGTTCTGCGGGATCGGGTTGCCGCGCTCGACCCAGGCGAACGTGAGCGGCGGGTCGGCGGTCGCCAGCATGTCGCGACCCAGCCGCGCGGTGGAGAGCGAGACGCGGACGATGCCATCCGCGGGCTTGGGTGGATAGCAGTCGATCGGGTCTTTCACGGGGGAAAAGACCTGGGTCTGCAGGTTCGCGTACATCCAGCCCGCGCCGGGCCGGCCGAGGTTGCCGGTGATCGCGCACAGCGCCAGCATCGCCCGCATCGACTGGCCCGAGTTGGTGAAGCGCTGCATGCCGAAGCCGGGCACGATCGTCATCGGCTTCACGGTCCCGAGCAGCTGCGCCAGCGCCTCGATCGTCGCCACCGGAAGTTCGGTGATCGCGGCCACGCGCTCGGGCGTCCACTCCCCCACGGCGCTCGCGTACTCCGCGAAGCCCTTCACGTGGCGCTCGATGAAGGCCTGGTCCACGTGCCCGTCGCGGACGAGCAGGTGGCCGAGGCCCAGCGCCAGCGCGCCATCGGTGCCGGGACGCAGCTGCGCGAGCAGGTCCGCGCGCTCGGCGGTCTCGGTGCGCCGCGGGTCGATCACCACCACCCGCGCGCCCGCGGCCTGCGCGCGGTCGACGTGCGGCATCTGGTGGACGTTGGTCTCGGCGGCGTTCTTGCCCCACAACACGATCAGCCGCGCGCGCTCGAGGTCCCACGGCGCGTTGTGGGTGTTGGCGCCGAGGGTCAGCCGCGTCGCTTCCAGGCCCGCGGGCCAGCACAGGTCGCCGTAGGTCGTCGTGCAGCCGCCGAACAGGCGCCAGAACGCCATCCCGCAGCCGTTGAGCAGCCCCTTGGTGCCGCTGCCCGTGTAGTACAGGACGGTCTGCGGCCCATGTGCGGTGCGCAGCCGCTCGAGCTGCACGGCGATCGTCTCGATCGCTTCGTCCCAGGAGGTCGGCGCGAACGAGCCGTCCGGCTGTCGCCGCAGCGGTTCGACGATCCGCTGCGGGGAGTGCGCGCGCTCGACGTAGGCCAGCCCCTTGAGGCACGGCCCCTCGGGGGTCGCGCGGTTCTCGGGCACGCCCTCGATGCGGACCAGCCGGCCGCCCTCGACGGTGACCCGCATGGAGCACGTCGAGTAGCAGTTGCGCGGGCAAGCGGTCAGGTGGACGGACACAAACCCCCGAATCGCGACCGAGAGTGCCCGCGGCCTTCCCCGCGGTCAAGCTGGCCTGCAGCCGCGGTCACCGCGGGCGCGCCTCAAAGCGTGCACTCCTGGCGTAGAGTCGAGGCATGACCAAGGACACCTCGGCCCTTCCGCCAGCGCAGGCCCTCTCGCTGGCGAGCCTCGTCACCCCGACCGAAGCGGGCATCGCCAGCCGCGTGCTGGCGAAGACCACGACCGGCAACGTCACCCTGTTCGCCTTCGACGCGGGCCAGGGCCTCGCGGAACACACCTCGCCCTTCGACGCGCTGGTGATGGTCCTCGAAGGCGCCCTGGTACTGACGATCGGCGGCACGCCGGTGTCCGCACTGCCGGGGACCGTCGTGCTGATGCCCGGCGGCGTGCCCCACGCGCTCGACGCGGCGCAGGCGACCCGCATGATGTTGATCATGCTGCGCGAGCCCAGGGCGGCCTGACCCCGTCACGGCGAGTCGAACCCGGTGTAGCCTTCAGTCCATCCTGACACTGGAGGCGCTGTGGACCAGAGTTCGCGACGACACCTGACCCTCGCGACCCTCTCGTTCGCCATCTGTTTCGCGGCGTGGGGCCTGATCAGCGCGTTCGCGCCCCGCTTCCGCGAGGAACTGGGCCTGAACCAGACCCAGACCGGCTTCCTGGTCGCTGTGCCCGTGCTGCTCGGGGCCCTCGCGCGCCTGCCCGTCGGCTTGCTGGCCGACCGCTTCGGCGGCCGCATCGTCTTCACGGTGTTGATGCTGGTGTCGGCCGTGCCGGTCGCGCTGACACCCGCGGCGGCGTCCTACCCGCAGCTTCTGGTCACCGCCCTCTTCCTCGGCCTCGCGGGGGCCTCCTTCTCCGTGGGGGTCTCCTACGCCTCGCGCTGGGCCCAGCCCGGCGAGCAGGGCACGGCGCTCGGCATCTACGGCACCGGCAACCTCGGGCAGTCGGCCGCGGTGTTCCTGGCGCCGCTGCTGGCGGGCGTGGTCGGTCGCGACGCGGTGTTCCACGGCATGGCAGCGCTGCTGGCGGCCTGGGGCCTGGTGTTCGCGGTCGCCGCCCGCGACGCCGTGCCCCGCACCCCACCGGCGACGTTCGCGGTGGCGCTGGGCATTCTGCGCCGGGAGAAGCTGGCGTGGGCGCTGTCGGCGTTCTACTTCCTGACCTTCGGCGGCTTCGTCGCCTTCTCCATCTACCTGCCGGTGCTGCTGCGCGACACCTTCGGCTTCACGGCCGGCGACGCCGGCTTCCGCACGGCCGGCTTCGTCGTGCTGGCGACGGCGCTGCGCCCGGTCGGCGGCTGGCTCGCCGACCGCATCGGCGGCGCGCGCGTGCTGCGCGGGGTCTTCTACGGCGTCGTGCCGTTCGCGTTGCTGCTGGCCTGGCCTTCGATCATCCCGTTCACCGTCGGCGCGCTCGGCTGCGCCGCGCTGCTGGGGCTCGGCAACGGCGCGGTGTTCAAGCTGGTGCCGCAGTACTTCCCGGGCGCGACCGGCACCGTCACCGGCCTGGTCGGTGCGATGGGCGGCCTGGGCGGTTTTTTCCCGCCGCTGCTGCTCGGCTTGTTCAAGGACCAGCTCGGAGTCGTGTGGCCTGGCTACGTGCTGCTCGCCGCCACGGCCGCGGCGCTGGGCGTGCTCAACACCCGCGTGTTCCTGCGCGACCAGGAGCGCTTCGAGCTGGCGGTGCCGGAGGAGCTGCGGCGCACCGCGGACCTGCTGCGCGCCGGGACCTGGGCGACGTTGTGGACGGGCCTGCTGGTGGCCGCGATCTTCGTCGGCTCGCGCAAGCTGCAGAACTTCGACCCTGCGCTCGTCATCTACACGTTCGCGGTCGTGTTCGCGACCTGGGGGGTCGTGTACCACTACACGGTCTGGCTCAACAAGCCGCCGACGCGGGTCTACTGGCAGCGTGGTTTCGAGTTGGTGCGCCAGCGCGGGTACGTGAAGAGCGCCCTGCGGCTGGCGCAGCTCGCCGCGACCCACCTCGTCGCACAGCGCTTCATCGGCCATCGCTCGCGGTTGCGCTGGCTGATGCACCAGCTCCTGTTCTGGGGCTGCCTGCTGGCCGTCGCCATCACGTTTCCGCTGGTCTTCGGCTGGGTCCACTTCGGAAGCGCCGCCGGCGACCAGATGACCTACGTGACCTACGTGTTCGGCTTCCCGGTCGCTTCTTTCCCGCTGAAGACCGCGCTCGCCTGGCTGATCTTCCACGGCCTCGACGTGAGTGCGGTACTGGTCCTCTCCGGCATCGCGCTATCGCTCTGGCGACGGATGCGGGACAAGGGCGCACAAGCCGTGCAGTCCTTCGGCAACGACTTCTTCCCACTGGTGATCCTGTTCGCGATCTCGGTCACGGGCCTGGCGCTGACGGTGTCGACGATGTGGTTGCGCGGCAGCTTCTACGGCTTCCTCTCGATCCTGCACGCCATCACGGTGATCACGGCCCTGCTGTACCTGCCGTTCGGGAAGTTCTTTCACATCTTCCAGCGACCGGCCCAACTCGGCGTGAAGCTCTACCAGGACGCCGGGGCCGAAGGCCCGCAGGCGCTGTGCGTCCGCTGCGGCGAGCCGTTCGCATCGCTGATGCACATCGAGGACCTGCGTCGGGTTCTGCCCGAGCTCGGCTTCGACTACCGGACCCCTGGGCCGGCGGGACACTGGCAGGCGCTGTGCCCGCGCTGCAAGCGGGTGTCGCTGGCCTCCGCACAACTGCGGATGAAGGAGGAAGCGCGTGGCTAGGCCCCCCGCCCCACTCGACGACCTGGCGCGCCAGTACGGGCCGCACCGGCACGACGCGCCGCCCGGCGGCTACGAGGAGAACTCGCGCCGCCCGCACAGCCTGGTCGAGACCCACTGCTGCTTCTGCGGCCAGCAGTGCGGCATCCGGCTCAAGGTGCGCGACAACCAGGTGGTCGGCTTCGAGCCGTGGGAGGAGTTCCCGTTCAACCGCGGCATGCTCTGCCCCAAGGGCGTGCGGCGCTACCTGCAGAACGCCCATCCCGACCGGCTGCTCGACCCGCTGATCCGCGCCGAGGGCGGATTTCGCAAGGCCGGTTGGGAAGAGGCCCTCGGCACCACCGTCTCGCGGCTGACGGACATCCAGGCCCGCCACGGCAAGGACGCGATCGCGATCTACGGCGGCGCCTCGCTGACGACGGAGAAGACGTACCTGCTCGGCAAGCTGGCACGGCTCGGCTTCGGCACCCGCCACATCGATTACAACGGCCGGCTCTGCATGGTCTCGGCCGGCACCGCGTACAAGCTGACGTTCGGCGTCGACCGCTCGCCCAACCCGTGGGACGACATCCCGAAGGCGCAGGTGCTGCTGGTCGCCGGGTCGAACGTCGCCGAGTGCTCGCCGATCACGACCGACTACTTCTGGCGCTGCCGCGACAACGGCGGCAAGCTGATCGTCGTCGACCCGCGGATGACGCCGATCACCCGCAACGCCGACCTCTACCTGCCGGTCCGGCCCGGCACGGACCTCGCCCTGTTCATGGGCATGTTGCGGGTGATCATCGAGGCCAGGCTGGTCGATAGCACCTTCGTCGAGCAGCACACGACCGGCTTCGACGCACTCGCCGCCTCCGTGCAGGAGTGGACGCTCGCCCGCGCGGCGGAGGTGACCGGCGTGCCGCCGCAGTCGATCGAGACGGCCGCGCGCTGGATCGGCGAGGCCGACCGGGCGATGGGACTCCACGCGCGCGGCATCGAGCACCAGAGCAAGGGCGTCGAGAACTGCCTGGCGATGATCAACCTGTTCCTGGTCACCGGACACTACGGCCGCGAGGGCGCGGGGTGCGTGATGATCACGGGCCAGGGCAACGGCCAGGGCGGGCGGGAGCACGGCCAGAAGTGCGACCAGCTCCCGGGCCAGCGCTCGATCACGGACCCCGCTGCCCGCGCCCACGTCGCCTCGGTGTGGGGAGTCAGCCCCGACGAGATCCCGCAGGCCGGCCTCTCCGCCGTCGAGATCATGGAGGCCATCCACCGCGGCGAGATCAAGGGCCTGCTCTCGATGTGCTTCAACCCGCTGGTCTCGCTGCCCGACGCGGGCTACGTGCGCGAGGCGCTCGAGAAGCTGGAGTTCTTCGGGGTGATCGACTTCTTCCTCTCCGAGACCGCCCACCACGCCGACGTGGTGCTGGCCGGCGGCCTGCACGAAGAGGAGGAGGGCATCGTCACCAGCGCCGAGGGCCGCGTGATCCACATCAAGCAGGCAGTGACGCCGCCCCCCAACGCCCGCACGGACACGGACATCCTGCTCGACATCGCGCGCCGGCTCGGCAAGGAGAAGTACTTCCCCTTCAGGAGCTCCGGCGACATCCTCGACGAGCTGCGGCGAGCCTCGAAGGGCGGCCCTGCCGACTACGGCGGCATCAGCTACGAGAAGATCGACCGCCAGATGGGCGTGTTCTGGCCGTGTCCGACCGAAGACCATCCGGGCACACCGCGCTTGTTCGAGGGCGGTCGTTTCTTCCACCAGGACGGCAGGGCACACCTGCAGAGTTCCGCCTGGCGCGAGAGCGGCGACCCCGTGGACGCCGACTTCCCGGTCTACCTGACCACCGGGCGCGTCGTCAGCCAGTACCTCTCCGGCACCCAGACCCGCCGCATCGGGCCGCTGGTCGACCAGTATCCCGAGCCGCGCGCGGAGCTGCACCCGCGGCTGGCCGAGTCGCTGGGCGTCGAGGACGGCGACTGGGTGGCGATCACGACTCGCCGTGACGAGCTGTGCTTCCGGGCGATGGTCGTCAAGACGATCCGGCCGGACACCGTGTTCGTGCCATACCACTGGGCCGGGCTGCGCAGCATCAACCGCCTCACCCATCGCACCCTCGACCCGCGCAGCAAGATCCCCGAGTACAAGGTCTCGGCCTGCCGCCTGCGCAAGGTGGAGCCGCCGCCGGAGCGGCTCCCGGTGGCGCTGCCGATGGCGGGGGCGCGCTGATGTTCGGTTACGGCTTCTACGTCGACCCCGAGCGCTGCATCGGCTGCCGCGCCTGCGAGAACGCCTGTGCGGAGTGCGACACCCACCGCGGCACCTCGATGATCCACGTCGACTTCATCGACCGCCGCAACTCGATCGCCAGCGTGCCCACCGTCTGCATGCACTGCGAGCAGCCGACCTGTGCCGAGGTCTGCCCGGCCGACGCGATCAAGCGCTCGGACGACGGCGTCGTCCAGAGCTCGCTGAAGCCGCGCTGCGTGGCGTGCAACAACTGCGTCGTGGCCTGCCCGTTCGGGGTGCCGAAGATGATGACGCAGCTCGAGCAGATGATGAAGTGCGACATGTGCTACGACCGCACGTCGGTCGGCAAGCGGCCGATGTGCGCGACGGTGTGCCCCAGCCAGGCGCTCGCCTACGTCCAGCCCGACCGCATCCAGGTCGGGCGCCGCGAGACGCCGACCAACCGCTTCCGCTTCGGCAACCAGGTGATCACCACGAAGGTCCACATGATGGCGCCGGCGGGCCGCGACGCCATCGCGGTGGACGTCGTCGACTACATGTGGGAGGCGCAGCGATGAAGCTGTTCCGTGGCGGTCCCCTGTGGCGCGACGAGTTCACGATCGACCAGGCGGACGAGCGCTACGTCAACCGCCGGCAGTTTTCCAAGTTCCTGGTCCTGACCAGCCTCGGCATGCTGGTCGGCAACGTGATGATCGCGGTCCGCGCGTGGCTGCGCGGCGCGCCTCCGCCGCTGCCCGCGGCGCCCGTGGCCCTCGCGAGCGAGGTCCCGTTGGGCGGCGTCAAGCTCTTCAACTACCCGACGCCGCAGGACCCGTGCATCCTGGTCCGACTCGGCGAGGAACGCTTCGTGGCCTACAGCCAGAAGTGCACGCACCTGTCCTGCGCCGTCTACTACGAAGCCGCGGAGAGACGGCTGGAGTGCCCTTGCCACCAGGGCTACTTCTCGGTCGAGGACGGCAGCGTGTTGCAGGGGCCACCGCCGCGGCCGCTGCCGCGGGTGCTGATCGAGAAGCGGGGTGAGACGCTGGTCGCGACCGGGATCGAGATCGGCGCACGAGCGGGAGGCCACGCGTGAGCACCGACTCCGTACCCCGGCCCGGGTCGCGCGGCCCGGGACCCGCGCTCGACGGGGCGCTCGCCCTGATCGCCGTGCTGCTGATCGTGCAGATGTGGCTGCTGACGGCGGCGCTCGAGTCGGACCTCGCCGGCCACCACGAGGTCGTGTGGCCAGCCGCGATCATCTCGGCCGTGATCTTCGCGGCGTGCGGCGGGATCTACCTGTTCGTCGAGGGCCTCGACCGCAACGCCGACCGGTAAGGGTAGCGGGCGATCGCTCCAGCGTCGCCGCAGCCGCTCAGGCCCGCGGCCCTCGCACGAGGTGCCAGGCGCGGCCGCACAGCGCGCCGACCAGCAACCCGATCGGCAACAGCACGAACAGCGCGATCGCCGGGGTGACGAGCAACAGCAGCGCGTCCGTGGACGAGGTCGGGAACAGAAAGACCTCGACCCGGGCCCAGGCGTCGAACCCCACCAGCAGCAGCGCGGCAACGGCCTGGCGCCAGGCGTCGCGGACCCGGTACGAGAGCGCCCACAGCGCGGCCAGCGGTGTCAGCGCCCAGGCCGCGAACAGCACGCCGCCCAGCAGCATGCCCAGGTCCAGGCCGCTGGAGATGCCGGCCCGCGCGGTGCTCACGACCACGATCAGCACGCCCAGCAGGCAGATCTGCCGCGCGACGGGCGCGAGCGCGCCCGGCGCGACTTCAGTTTGCAAGGCGATGGATCAGCAGCGCGGCTCGCTTGATCAGGTGCGGCATCTCGCGCACGTCGATCCACTCGCCAGGGGCGTGCTCCTTGTCGCCCATGGCGCCGAGGCCGTCGAGGCGGGCGATCGAGTCCGGCAGGAACGAGACGTCGGCGGCGCCGCGCTTCGACGGGTCGTGGGCGACGATCGGGCCCGTGCCGAGGTCGCGCGAGACCTGGTCGAGCCGGGCCAGCAGCGCCTCGCCGCCCGGCGTCGGGGCCATGCCCGGCATGCCGTCCTCGAACGTGATCTCGGCGGACGTCCCCGGCAGATTCGCCGCCACGATGTCGCGCATGCGGGCCCGGGCCCGGGCGAGTTGCTCGGCCGCGAGGTAGCGCAGGTCGCCGTGGGCGAAGGCCAGGTCGGCGACGACGTTGCTCTTGCCCGCGGCGGTGGCCGCGCTGGTCGCCTCGTCGAGCTGCGCCTCCGAGCCGCCGACCGCCAGGCTCGGGTTGAAGGTCAGGAACGGCTCGCGCAGCGACTCGTGGAAGGCGTTCAGGATGCGGGCCAGCTCGAACACCGCGCCGCTGCCGGTGTCCGCGTTGAAGATGCCGGAAGAGTGCGCCTGCTTCCCGCGCACCGCGAGCCGCCAGCTCGAGAAGCCACGGCGGCCGGTGACCGCAGTGCCGGGCACGTAGCCCTCGAAGGCCAACGCGTACTGCACGCCCTGCGCGGCGTCGAGCAGCGGCTGGCGGGCGACATCGTACGGCCGCCCCGTGCTCTCCTCGTCGCCGGTCAGGATCACCGCGACCGCGCGGCCC
>JAMPXO010000068.1 GCA_023701125.1 Vicinamibacteria bacterium
CCCCTTTCGCTGCTAGGCTGACGCGTGACCGTTGACCCGTCGCCGTCGCGACCGCAAGACCCGAAGCCCCCGTTCCCTTACGCCTCCGAGGAAGTCCGGGTCGAGAACGCCGCGGCGGGCGTGAGCCTCGCGGGCACGCTGTTCCGCCCCGCGCGAGCGGGCTGGTCGCCGGCCGTGCTGATGCTGCCCGGCTCCGGCGCGCAGGATCGCGACGTCGACCTCTGCGGGCACCGGCTGTTCCTGGTGCTCGCCGATCACCTGGTGCGCTCGGGGCTCGTGGTGCTGCGACTCGACGACCGCGGCGTCGGCGGCTCCACCGGCAACAAGGACGAGTGCACCCACGAGGACCTGCTCGGCGACGTGCGGGTCGCCCTGGAGTTCCTGTCCCGCCATCCTTCCGTGGACCGCGATCACGTCGGCCTGCTCGGCCACAGCGAAGGCGCGCTGCTCGCTGCCGCGGCCTCGCCCCGCTTCCCGGTGGCGTTCCTGGTGCTGCTCGCCTGCGCCGCGGGGCGCGGCGAGGACCTCGTCCACGAGCAGTCGGAGTGGATCTCGCGGGTCGGCGGCGCGACCCCGGAGCAGATCGCTCACGAGCGCCGCATGAACGAGTCGGTGTTCGCAGTGCTGAAGGGCCGACTGCCCCGCGACGAGGCGCGCGCGGCGGTGAAGCCCCTGCTCTCGCGCGCCCTCGAGACCTGGCCGGGGCAGCCGCAGGCCGGCGAGGCGCTGCCGCAGATCGTCGAGGCGATGTCGCAGATCGTCGTCGCCCCCGCCTTCCGCTCGCTGCTCTCCTGCGACGCCGCGGCCTACCTGCGCCAGGTCCCGTGTCCGACCCTTGCGCTCTTCGGAGGACTCGACCTCCAGGTGCCCGCCGCGACCCACGAGCCCCGCCTCCGCGCTGCGCTCGCCGCGGCCGGGAACGCGGACGCCACCGTCGAGCGCTTCCCCCGCCTCAACCATCTGTTCCAGACCGCGCAGACGGGGGCCCTCGAAGAGTACGAGGAGATCGAGGAGACGATGGCGCCCGTGGTCCTGGAGCGCGTCGCGACCTGGATCCGCTCGAAGACGCTCCGCAGCCGCTGATTCGAGGACCTGACCCGCCTGCGCCGGCCCCTTTCGGAAGGTAGGATGACTCGTGCCGCCCGCCACGGTGCGGGCAGGGAGTCGCGGGGACGATGGCGAGCGCTTCGCTGCCCGAGCTGAAGTACCGGCTGCTGCTGGAGCTGGCGCAGCGGATCAGCCGCTCGCTCGACCTGCAGGACGTGCTCGACCACCTGCTCGTCTCGCTGCGCGCCGCGATTCCCTACGATGCCGCCGGCGTCTTCGTGCTGCGCCAGAGCGTGCCCGGGGCCGACGCGCTGAAGTCGCACCTGATCGCCGGCGTCGCCCGCGCGGGTTTCGGTGCGCCGCGCGCCGACGACCCGATGCTGCGGCTGGGCGAGGGCATCGTGGGCCACGTGATCCGCACGGGGGAGACCGTGCTCGCCCCGGACGTCCGCCGCGACCCGCGCTACGTCGTCGGCCGGCCCGAGACGCGCGCCGAGCTGGCGGCGCCGATCGTCAGCAACGCGCAGGTGATCGGCGCCCTCAACCTGGAGAGCGACCGCGCCGGAGCGTTCACGGCGGCGGACGCCGAGCTGCTGGAGTTCTTCGCCAGCGCGGCGGCCCTGTCGATCGAGAAGTCGCTGCTGCACGGCCAGGTGCTCGAGAAGCAGCGGATGGAGCAGCAGCTCGCCCTGGCCCACGAGGTGCAGCGCGGGCTGCTACCCGCCGGGCCGCCCAGCGTGAGCGGCTACGACGTCGCGGCGGTCCAGCTGCCCACGTGGACGATCGGCGGCGACTACTACGACTACATCCCAGTGGCGGACGGGCGGCTGGGGCTGGTGATCGCCGATGTCTCGGGCAAGGGCGTGCCGGCGGCGCTGATCATGGCCACCTTCCGCGCGGCCCTGCGCAGCGAGCTGCGGCGGCGCTCCGGCAAGGGGCCGCTGATGCAGGAACTCAACCGCCTGCTGCTCGAGGCGCAGGGCGAGTCGCGCTTCGTGACGGCGGTCTACGGCAGCCTCGACCCCAGGAGCGGGCGCTTCGGCTACGTCAACTGCGGCCACAACCCGCCGCTGCTGCTGCGCGCCGACGGGCGGGCCGAGTGGCTCGACAGCGGGGGGCTGGCGCTCGGCATGCTCCCCGAGGTGGGCTTCGTCTCCGGCACGGCGACGCTGCGACCGGGCGACGCGCTCGTCCTCTACACGGACGGCGTGGTGGAGCCGACCAACGGCGCCGACGAGGAGTTCGGCGTGGAGCGCCTGCGACAGGTCCTGCTCCGAAGCCGCGAGCGCAGCGCCGCCGAGTCCGTGCTCGCCGTCGTGGAGGCGACCCGCACGTTCACCCGGCGCGACCGCTACGACGACGACTTCACGCTGGTGATCGTCAAGCGCGGAACGGGGGACGCGCTGCGAGCCGCGCCCGGGAGCCACTAGAATCCAGGCGGCGGAGCAACCGGGAGGCGGCATGGCACGAGGTGATCGGGCGGATCTCGTCGCGCAGTGGGCGTTCGACACGCGGCCGCTGCTGCTGCGTTTCCACCTGTGGCTCGAGGACGTCGACGTCGACTGGGTCGGCGACGCCAGCGACGACCACTACGACCGCTTCTCGTTCCTGCCCGGCGGCATGCGCCGCTGCGTGGCGATGACCGCGGGCATCACCGCCCTCGGCACCCGGCTGTTCGCCCCCTTCGGCAAGGGCCAGGGCGCCGACAAGCAGACCCTCAACCAGGTCAAGAAGGACGCCGACGCGATCTCGGCCTACGTGATGAGCGAGGGGCTCTGGCACTTCACCCGCGCGTTGCCCGAGAACCACGCGTTGATGGTGTGCCTCGGCGAGGGCCTGATGCCGAAGGCCGGCGAGACGCCCGAGATGGGCGCCAACCCGCTGCTCGGCTTCGGCCGCATCTACGCCCGGCCCGAGGTCGCCCGCTTCGTCGACGCCCGCATCCACCGCATGCTCAACGACCCGGGCTACGGCTGGCCCGGCTTCTACAAGAAGATGCGCGAGATGGGCATCACGCTGTGGGGTGCCGCCATCGACACGCTGGAGAACACCTCGCGCTTCGCCAAGGGCGAGGAGTACGGCCCGTGCACGATCCTCCACGTGTTCGACCAGCCGCTGCACGTGAGCCGGCCGTACGAGGCGTACATGGGCACGCTGGCGGTGCCCCGCGTGGTCACGGACACCGCTCTCCAGCACGCCATCCACGTCGACCTGCTGAGCCCGCGCCAGAAGCTGGTCGAGGCGATCGAGCTGACCGTGCCCGGCATCAAGCGCGAGCACATCCACGTCTGGACGCTGGGCGGCAAGAGCCGCCAGGCCCGGCTCGGCCAGTTGTGGGAGGAGTGGAAGCAGCTCGGCGTGCACCTGGTCGAGGACGGCTGGCAGACCCCGGCCGGGTTCCCCGCCTTCAACGAGTCCGGCACCTACGCGCCGACCTGCCTGGTCGGCACCTGGAAGGACGACGCGGGTGCCGTCCACATGTTCCTGTGCGACGGCTACGCGGCGACCGCGGAGGCGATGCAGGCCGCGACGCTGGGCGAGGCGATGGACGTCGACGTCTCGATGTCGCTCTACACGTCGCACTTCGAGCTGCCGATGGCGCAGGAGCAGAAGCTGGCCCGGCTCGACCCCGAGGCCGCGGACTTCGAGCAGGAGCTGAACGGGCTGTTCGGCGCCCCGCAGTCCGCAGAACGGGTGGCCGACTACCGCGCCTGCCTGCGCGAGATGGTCGAGGCCCACATGCCGGTCGAGGCGCGGGTCGTGCGCGCCACCGACCTGTTCCCCGAGAAGCGCTGGCGGGTACTGGCCGCCAACGGCTTCATGGGCACCGACCCCTACAGCGGGATGCCCGGCGTCGAGGTGCTGGGCGACGGTCGCTACCGGGTCACCGTGCAACTGACGACCCAGGGCGCCAGCCAGCGGATCAGCTTCGTGTTCCGCTTCCTCGAGCCGTTCGAGCACACCCGGCTGATCTTCAGCCCGCTGCTCGAGCGCTTCGTGCTGGGCGAGGACTGGCACCGGCGGGCGGTCAAGGTCTCGGACTCGGGCCGCATCCGCAACGAGCTGCAGACGTTGTGCTCGCAGGCGCTCGAGTACGACGGCAACACCATCCGCGTCCACTTCGACCGCATCGACGACCTGGTGATCCCGCCGGAGCGCAAGAAGGTGATCCGCGAAGTGCTGGAGTGGTACAAGGCCAACCACCCGGTGTGGTTCAGTTGGCTGGACGTCCGTTAGCCGGCCTGTACAATCCTCCGGTGAGCAAGTTGTACTTGCGCGTGGAACCCCACGGGGGCGCGCCATTCCGCCACACCTCCGAGGGCGACGAAGTCATCCTCGGGCGCTCCTCCAAGGCCCACGTCGCGATCGCCGATCCCTTCCTCTCCCGCCAGCACGCCCGGCTGTTCCGCACCGGGACCGAGTGGTTCGTCGAAGATCTCGGTGGCAAGAACCGCACGGTGCTCAACGGCCGGGTCGTCGAGTCCGCGCAGCCGGTCAGGCCGGGCGACGTGCTCACGCTGTCCTCGACCCGCGTGGTGCTGGAGACCGAAGACGGCTCCTCCGCTCCCGCCGCCTTCTCCGACTCGGCCGCCGGCCCGGACGTCACGATGTTCCGCCCGGTCTCCAGCGTGCTCGAGGGCAAGGCCGGCGACGCGCCGGCCACCGACGCCTCGGGGCTGCGCCGCCACACCGAGCGGCTGCGCGTGCTCAACGAGTTCCACCGCGCGCTGGCGCGGCCGATCAGCGTGCCCGACCTGCTGGAGCTGGTGCTCGACCGCGCCTTCGCCGACCTGCGGCCCGAGGAGGCCGTGCTGTTCCTGGCCCGGCCCGACGGCGAGCTCGAGCAGGCGGCGCGGCGCAAGCTGCCGGGCACGCCGGGCGAGTTCCTGTTCTCGCGCAGCCTCGCCCGCGAGGTCACCGAGAAGGGCCTCGCCGCGCTGGTCACCGACGCTCGCTCGGACCAGCGTTTCGCCGCGGCCGAGAGCATCGTCGCCTCCGGCGTGCGCAGCCTGGTCGCGGCGCCGCTGCAGGACGCGGACAAGTGCGTCGGCATGCTCGTGCTCTCCTCGCGGGCGCTGGTTCGCAGCTTCGACGAGGGCGACCTCGAAGAACTCGTGTTCCTCGCCTCGGCCGCCGCCCTGCGCCTGCGCAACCTGGCGCTGGCCGAGGAGGCCGCCCAGCGCCGGCTGCTGGAGAAGGAGCTGGAGCTGGCGCGGCGCATCCAGGTCGCGTTGCTGCCGGAGCACCTGCCGGCGCTGCCCGGCTTCGAGCTGTGCGCGTTCAACGTGCCGACCCGCCGCGTCTCCGGCGACCTCTACGTCGTGCAGACCCGCGCCGACGACCAGGAGTGCGTCGTGATGCTGGCCGACGTGGCCGGCAAGGGCATGTCGGCGGCGCTGCTGACGGCGTCGCTGGAAGCGCTGATCGCAGGCCCGATCGAGGTCGGCCACCCGGCCGACACGATCTGCACCAAGCTCTCCCGCCGGCTCCACGCGCGCACCTCGGGCGAGCGCTACGCCACGGCCTTCGTGTTCGTGCTCCACCTCGCGGACGGCCGCGTGTGCTGGACCAATGCCGGCCACAACCCCGCGGTGGTCGTCCGCCGCGACGGGCGGGTCGAGGAGCTGAAGGCGACCGGGCTGCCGCTGGGGCTGCTGCCGATCGGCGACTACACCCGCGGCGAGTTGCGGCTCGAGCCGGGCGACGTGCTGGCCGCCTACACCGACGGCATCACGGAAGCCGCCAACCCCGAGGGCGACGAGTTCGGGCTCGAGCGGCTGGTCGCGGTGTGCCAGGAGCACAGCGCGCAGGGCGCCGACGCGATCGCCAAGGCCATGCACGGCAGCCTCGACGCCTTCACCCGCGGCGTGCCGTTCGGCGACGACCGCACCCTCGTGCTGCTGAGGCGAACGGCGGGCTGACGGTCAGGGAACGGCGGGCTGCGCGGACGCGCCGGGATGTCGGAAAGTGCCCGACATGATCGGGACGGCGACTCGCACCAGGGCCGTGAATACCAGGAACCCGACGCAGAAGACCCCGAGCGCCACCGTCCACTCGACGAGTGAGGGCGTGTAGTCGTAGATCTCTCCGAGCGTGTCCGGGGTCATGCCCGGCAGCACGAGCCCGATGCCCTTCTCGACGTAGACGCCGGCCCAGATCAGCACGCACCCGAGGTTGAGGGTGATCCAGTGCTGTCGCGTCTTCGGGATCAGGAACAACAGGAAGGCCACCAGCGACGCCACCAGCGAGCCCCAGGCGTACGGGACCAGGGCGCGGTGCTCGCCGATGCCGAACCAGTAGTAGCGGGTGTAGGTCAGGTGCTCGGTGGCCGAGTAGAACTCCTTGAACAACTCGGCGCCGAGCAGGAACAGGTTGAAGAACATCGCGTAGGCCATCAGCTCCGCGACCTTCCAGATGGCCTCGTTCTTGATCTCCAGGCCGGTGGTCCGGCGCAGCACCTGGAACAGGATCAGCAGCACCGCCGGGCCCGAGCAGAACGCCGAGGCCAGGAAGCGGGGGGCCAGGATCGAGGCGTTCCAGTAGGGACGGGCGGCCATGCCGTTGTAGAGGAACGCGGTGACGGTGTGGATGCCCACCGCCATCGGGATCGAGGCCAGTACCAGCGGGATCACGAACCGGTGGTTGTAGGGCCGGCCCCGGTAGCCCGCGTACAGGATGTGGACGACGACCAGCACGTTGATCACCAGGTAGATGTTGAGCACCAGGGCGTCCCAGGCGAGCAGCGAGTTGGGCCAGTTGGGAGATCCCAGCAGCGGCACGATGTGGAGCAGGCGGTCGGGCCGTCCCATGTCGACCAGCACGAACAGCAGGCACATCACGATCGCGCTGATCGCCAGCAGCTCGCCGAGGATCACGACCTCCTTGATCGGCTTCCACTGGTAGACGTAGGCGGGGATCACCAGCAGCACGGCGGCCGCCGCGACGCCGACCAGGAAGGTGAAGTTGCCGATGTAGAAGGCCCAGGTGACCTGGTCGCGCATGTTGGTCGCGATCAGCCCCGCCCGGAACTGCTGCGCGTAGCCGAACAGGCCGATCACGACGCCGACCAGCAGCGCGCCCACCCAGGCCGCGTAGGCCGGGCCGCCGCGCGTGATCAGCCGGAAACTGCCCTTGGCGAACTCGAAGATGCCAGCCATTCGGATGCTCCGCCTAGGTCGCGTAGAAGTAGTAGAACTGCGGCTCGGTGCGCAACTCCTCCTTGAAGACGAAGACGCGCTTGGTCTCCATCACCTGCCGGATCTCGCTCTGCGGATCGAGCAGGTTGCCGAACTTGCGGGCCCCCACCGGGCAGATCTCGACGCACGCCGGGTAGCGCCCCTTGCGCACGCGCTGGATGCAGAACGTGCACTTCTCGACGACGCCCTTCGGTCGCGGGCGGTTGCCGAGGTAGTGGGTGTCCGGGTTCATCTCCTCCTTCGGCAGGTTCGGCTCGGCCCAGTTGAAGCGTCGGGCGCCGTAGGGGCAGGCCGACATGCAGCAGCGGCAGCCGATGCACCAGTCGTAGTCGACGACCACGATGCCATCCGGCTCCTTCCAGGTGGCGCCGACCGGGCAGGCCTTGACGCACGCAGGGTGGGCACACTGTTGGCACTGGACCGGCATGTAGAAGTGGCCGGGCCGGGGCACCTCGTCCGCCTCGTAGTAGGCGTCGGCGTGGCCCAGGTCGACGCCGTGCTCCTTGTTCAGCTCGAGGACCTTGATCCAGTGGATCTGGGGCTCCGTGCGCGACTGATTGTTCTCCTTGACGCAGGCGTAGACGCAGCGGCGGCAGCCGATGCAGCGCGAGAGGTCGAGCCCGTAGCCGAAGTCGACCCCGGGCTGGGCCGCCTCGTTGCCGACCCGCACGGCCTTGCCATAGCCCGCCGAGTGTTTCTGCTCGAGGCGGGCGAGGATCGAGCCGAGCTCGTCCCGGGACAGCTCCCGGTAGTTGCGGCCGAGGAACTCCTCCATCTTGCAGGCGCTCAGCCCGGCGACGGCCACGCTGGCGAGCGCCGAGCGCAGGAACCGCCGTCGCCCCGCCGGGGTGCGTCCCGCGAGTGCGACCTCGACTTCGGGCAGTGGGTCGTGATTCATCGTCGGATCTCGCTCGGCCGCTGCGGCCGGGGCTCCGGCTTCAGCGCCTTGAAGGCCGGGGAGTGCGGGTTGTGGCAGTGGACACAGAGCAGGTACATGCGCGGGCCATTCCATTCGCCGACCCGCCGGCCGTGGATGCCCGCGCGCCAGTCGCGGTACTTGTCCCCGTGGCACTGGCCGCAAAGCCGGTAGGACTCCTCGAACGGCACCCGGTCGCCGCTGGCCAGGTGCAGCCAGTCGCGGTCGGTGGCGTCGTGGCAGTCGAGGCACCAGCGGTGCTGCTCGTCGTGGCGCAGGTCGATGTCGTCGTGCATCTCCGTCAGCGTCCGCCGCGTGCGGTTGACGGGCAGGTCGGCGTGACAGCCGGTGCACGGGAAGATCCCCTCCGAGAAGGGCGGGGGCGGGACTTCGAGTCGTTCCTCCGCGCGCGACGGCGAGGCCGACGGCCGAGGTGTCGGTGGCGGGGGCGGGGGCGGCGCCGCTACGGCGATCGCGGCTGCGCCGGCGAAGACCGCCAGTGCGACGCTCCGGGCTCCCTGGCGAGGCATCGGGTCACTCATCCGTTCTGACGCTGCAGTCCGCGCTGCATCTCGCGCAGCCACATCGCCTGGACCACCTGCAGCCGCTGGCCGACGATGGTCGCGAGGTTCCTGCAGACGCGATAGCCGGCGCCCGGGCGGGCGCCGAAGAACTGCTCCAGGTCGACGCGCGCCAGCTCGAGCACGTCCGTCTCCAGCGGCGCGCTCGCGCTGAGCGTGAAGCGATGGGGGGGGACCAGGCCGGACCAGCCGACGAGCTGGCCCGGCAGCCGCTCCTCGACGGCCACCTCCTCGGAGCGACCGCCGAGGTGGATCGGCAGCGTGAGCCGAATCCGGCCGCGCTCCACGAGGTAGATCGCCGCGGCCACCGTACCGAGCTGGAACAGGCTGGCGCCCGCCTCCAGTCGCTGGCGTCGGCCGCGCGCCAGCAGGTCGGTGGCGTCCTGTGCCGACAGGCCCGCGAGCAGGTCCGTGTCCGGGGTCGTCACCGCCGCGGCTCTCAGTTCGCCCAGCGCGACGAGGTGGCCCCGTGCAGTGACTCGGCGGTCGGCCTCTCGAGGAAGCCCTCGGCCGCGGCCTGTTCGAGCCGGATGTGCTGCTCGAGCTGGATCAGCAGCACTTCCGCCGGGGTCTGCGCCGGGGCGGGCCGTCGGGCCTCGGCGTCGAGGAAGAACTTCGAGGGCGCGGCGGAAACGGCGCTGGCCGGCGCGTCGACCGCGGCCGGGCCCGCCGACCGGGTGGCGGCGCCGAAGGCCGCCGCGCTGACCGCCAGACCCAACAGGCTGATGCAGAGTCCCATCAAGAGCAGTTCCATGGCCACGTCCTCCGTTGGGCATGCAGAGCAAGGCACGCGCCAGCGGGGGCGGGACCCGTTCGCCAGCCAGGGCAAAGGAGATCGTCGTGTTCGAGGCGGCGGGTCCTGTCAGGTTGTCAGGCCGCGCCTGACACAAAGGCAGGCGGCAGGCGATTGACCACCGCCGACTCCCTCTGCCACGATCCGCTCGCCCCGCCCGACGTGAATCGGAGTTCCATGTCCCTGCGCCTGACCAGCACGACCGTCGGCCTGGCCGTCGGCGTCACGGTTGCGGTCAGCGTGGCCTTCGGCGGCGGCGCGTACCTGTTCTCGGTCCACCACTACGACACGCTGCTCGAGTCCGCGCGGGCCACGGCGCTCAGCCAGGCGGAGCTGATCCGCGAGGCGCTCGAGCACCAGATGATCGAGAACGACCGCACGCTGATCGCCCAGATGGTCGAGAGTTTCGGGCGCCAGCCACGGGTGACCAGCGTCGTGTTGCTGGACCGGGCGGGGCAGGCCCGCTTCGCCAGCGGGCCCCGCTCCAGGACGATCGACCTCGACCTCGGCTCGCCGACGTGCCAGGCCTGTCACCGGTCGCCACCGGCGGAGCGGGGCTCGAGCCGGGTGATCGAAGTGGAGGGCGGCACCCTGCTGCGCACCGTGGTGCCGTTTCGAAACCGCCCTGCCTGCCATGGCTGTCATCCGGCCAGTCACCAGATCAACGGCATCCTGTTGCTCGACGTCGACGTCGGCGAGATGCACCAGGCGCTCAACAGCGATCTTCGGAACATGTTGGGCGGCAGCGCTGCGCTGGCCCTGACCCTGGTGCTGGCGATCGCCCTGGTGCTGCGCGTGGTCGTGCTCGATCGTCTCCAGCACTTCGAGAGCACCGCGCGCCAGGTCGCGGCCGGGGACCTGAGCCGGCGGGTCCCGGCCGAAGGCACCGACACGCTGGCCTGGCTGGCGCGGGCCTTCAACACGATGGCCGACTCGATGACGAACCTGCTGGCGGAGGTGCAGAGCCAGCGCGAACGCCTGGAGACGGTCATGAACAGCATCGACGACGGCATCGTCGTGCTCGACCCGAAGCGCCAGGTGATCGCCGCCAACCGAGCCTTCCTCGCCCGCACGGGTCGCACCCGCGATCAGGCGCTCGGCTGCTGCTGCACGGACCTGGGCCCGGACCTGTGCAGCGTGGGAGACTGTCCCACGATGGCGTGCCTGACCCAGGGCCAGCACCAGATCCGCATCTGCGAGCGCCGCCAGGCGGACGGCCAGGTGGCGTGGGAGGAGGTGCACGCCTCCCCGGTGCGCGGTGCGGACGGCAGCCTGCTGCAGGTGGTCGAAGTCTGGCGCGACATCTCGGAGCGCCGGATGGCGGAGGCGCGGCTGGCCGAGTCCCACCGACTGGCGTCGCTCGGAGTCCTGGCGTCCGGTTTCTCGCACGAGCTCAACACGCCGCTCGCCACCGTCCTGACCTGCGTCGAGGGCATCCTGCGGCAGGCGCAGACGGGTTCCGACGCCGGGATCAACCCGGCGATGGCCGGCCCGGGCGAGGACTGGGCCGCCGTCGTGGAGCGGGCCGACATCGCCCGCCAGCAGGTGTTGCGCTGCCGCGACATCATCCAGCGGTTCCGGCGACTGGCCCGCGGCCAGGCCTCGACCGCCGACATCGTCGAAGTCGGCGCGGCCGTCGCGGCGGCGGCCCGGACCGTGGAGCCCACCGCCCACGAGCGGCTGGTGGTCGTCATCCTGGACCCGGTCCCGGACGGCCTGCGCGTGCGCGCCGACGAGGCCGAACTCGGCCACGCACTGGTCAACCTGCTGCTCAACGCCGTGCAAGCGTGCCGACCCGGCGGCCAGGTCCGGGTCAGCGTGTCCGGTGGCGAGACACTGCGCATCCGGGTCGCCGACGACGGCTGCGGCATCACCGCTGCACAGCGCGAACACCTGTTCGAGCCCTTCTTCAGCGGGCGCACCGGCGGCACCGGCCTGGGGCTGTTCCTGTCGTTGAACTTCGTGCGGCGTGCCCACGGCGACATCGTAGTCACCAGCACGCCGGGGCGCGGTTCGGTCTTCGAGGTGCAACTGCCGCCGCTCGTGGGCGCGACCGCGGGGAGCGCGGCCCCGTGAAGACCTCGATCCTGATGGTCGACGACGACGAGGCCTTCCGCGGCGTGATGGCGGCGGAGTTGCGCCGGCAGTCGTACGTAGTGACGACGGTGGCCAGCGCCGAAGAGGCGCTGCGCTCGCTGGAGCGGACGCAGCCCGACGTCGTCCTGCTCGACCTGCGCTTGCCCGACAAGACCGGGCTCGAGGTGCTGCCCCGCATTCGCGAGCTGAGCCCGGCCAGCGAGGTGATCATGCTGACCGGACACGGCTCGATCGACAGCGCGATCGAGGCCGTCCGCGCCGGGGCCTTCGACTACGTCACCAAGCCCTGCCCGCTCGACGAACTGGAGGTCCGCATCCAGCGCAGCCTCGAGCGGCAGGCCCTGCGTCGACGCACCAGCCTGCTGGAACGCGGCCTCACGCCCGCCGACCCGGCGGCGTCGTTCGTCGGCGACAGCCCGGAGTTCCGCCGCCTGGTGGGCCTGGTCGAGCGGGTGGCGGTCAGCGACTCGACCGTGCTGATCGGCGGCGAGACGGGCTGCGGCAAAGGCGTGGTGGCCCGGCTGCTTCACGCGCGTGGATCGCGCAGCCAACGGCCTTTCGTGGTGGTCGAGTGCGCGGCACTGCAGGAGGGCCTGCTCCAGAGCGAGCTGTTCGGCCACGAGCGGGGAGCCTTCACGGGCGCGGATCGGGCCAAGCCGGGCTTGTTCGAGGTCGCCCACGGCGGGACCATCTTCCTCGACGAGATCGGCGAGATCAGCCCGGCCACCCAGGTCAGCCTGCTGCGAGTGCTCGACACCGCGACCTTCCGCCACGTCGGCGGCACCAGCGAGATCCAGGTCGACGTCCGGGTCCTGGCCGCCACCAACCGGGACCTGGCCGGCCTGGTCCGCCAGGGCCGGTTCCGCTCCGACCTGTTCTATCGCCTCAACACGGTCTCGATCACCATCCCGCCGCTGCGGACGCGAGCCACCGACATCCCGGTCCTGATCGCCCACTACGTCCGCGTGTTCAACGAGCGCTTCGGCGTCCGCAAGCGGATCGGAGCCGCGGCGTCCGCCCGGCTGCAACGCCACGACTGGCCCGGCAACGTGCGCGAGTTGCTGCACGTGGTCGAGGGCGCCCTGGTGATGTGCGAGGGCGACGAGGTGGGCCTGGAGCACCTGCCGACGCTCGGCCAGGGCTCACCCCGGGGACCCGACGGAGAAGCGGCCGGCCCGGAGCCGCTGGGCACCCTGGCCGAACTCGAGCGTGCCCACGTCGAGCGCGTGCTGCGGGCGGTCGCGGGACACCGGGGGCAGGCCGCGCGGGTGCTCGGCATCAGCGAGCGCAACCTCTACAGGAAACTCTCCGAGTACTCGCTGCTCGAGTAGCCCTCTCGTCCCGCCCGGGCGTTCAGCCGTGGGCCGGGTGCATCGTCGCCACCCGCGTGATGCGGGTGCCGGCGCGGCCGGCGACGACCGCCGCGGCGTCGGCCAGCGCGCCGACCGCGGCGAAGCCGTGGCCGCGCTCGACGAAGTCGCAGGCGGCCTCGACCTTGGGGCCCATCGAGCCCTCGTCGAAGGCCAGCGCGCGCAGGTCCTCGAACGGGATCTCGCGCAGCAGGCGCTGGCCGGGCGCGCCGAAGTCGGCGTAGATGCCGGGGGCGTCGGTCAGCAGCAGCAGGCCGTCGGCCCCGACGCAGGTGGCGAGCAGCGCCGCGGAGCGGTCCTTGTCGATCACCGCCTCGACGCCGTGGACCAGGCCGTGGCCGTTGACGACCACCGGGATGCCGCCGCCGCCGCTGCAGATCACGATCACGCCGGCGTCGAGCAGGCGATTGATCGTGCGCAGCTCGAGCACCCGGCGCGGCAGCGGCGAGGGCACCACGCGTCGCACGCCGTTGCCGTCGTGGGCCAGCAGCCAGCCGCGCGCCCGGGCCAGGCGCTCGCCCTCCTCGACCTCGTAGACCGGACCGATCGGCTTGGTGGGACGGGCGAAGGCGGGGTCGTGGGCGTCGACTTCGACCTGGGTCAGCAGCGTCGCCACCTCGCGGCCGGGCAGCACGTTCTCGAACTCCTGCGCCAGCAGGTAGCCGATCATGCCCTCGCTCTCCGCGCCCAGCACGTCGAGCGGGAAGACCGGGCCGCCGCGGTAGGCCTCGGCCTGCAGCGCGAGCAGGCCGACCTGTGGCCCGTTGCCGTGGGTGATCAGCAGCTCGTGGTCGCGGGCCAGCGTGGCCAGCGCCACCACGGCCTCGTGGACGTGGCGGCGCTGGACGTCGAAGTCCGCCCGCTCGCCGCGGCGGAGCAGGGCGTTGCCGCCGAGCGCGACCACCAGCCGCATGGCTCAACCCTCAGGCGGCCGGGTTCCCCTTCAGCGCGCCGCAGACCAGCGCCTCGAGCACGGCCGCCGACGTGTGCAGCCGGTTCTCGGCCTGGTCGAACACGATCGAGCGCGGGCCGTCGACCACCTCGGCCGTGACCTCCTCGCCGCGATGGTCGGGCAGGCAGTGCATGAAGATCACGTCGCGGTCGGCGTGGCCGAGCAGCGTGTCGTTGACCTGGAACGGCGAGAAGGTCCGGATCCGCTCCGCCCGCTCGGTCTCGGCGTCGCCCATCGAGAGCCAGACGTCGGTGTAGACCGCGTGGCAACCGTGCACCGCCTCGATCGGGTCGCTGGTGACGGTCACCTTGCCGCCCGTCCTGGCCGCGATCGCCTTCGCGCGCTCGACCACCTCGGGCTCGGGCAGGTAGCCCGCCGGCGAGCCGCAGCGCACGTCCATGCCGGCCAGCGCGCCGGCCTCGAGCAGCGAGTGGGCGACGTTGTTGCCGTCGCCCACGTAGGCCACCTTGACGCCCTCGAGCCGGCCCAGCCGCTCGCGGATCGTCATCAGGTCGGCCAGGCTCTGGCACGGGTGGTGGAGGTCGGTCAGCGCGTTGATGACCGGGATCGAGGAGGTCCGCGCGAAGCGGGCCACGTCGTCGTCGAGGAACGTGCGGATCACGAACGCGCGGGCGTAGCGGCTCATCACCCGCGCGGTGTCCTCGATCGTCTCGCCGCGGCCGAGCTGCAGGTCGTTGGGGCCGACCCCGATCGGCACCGCGCCCAGCCGCGCGACCGCCGTCTCGAACGAGATGCGGGTGCGCGTGCTGGGCTTGTTGAAGTACAGCACCACCGTCTCCCCCGCCAGCAGCGTCCGCTGCCGGTGCGGGTGGCGCTTGTACGCCGCCGCCAGGTCCAGCACGCGCTCCAGGTCGCCCGGCGTCAAGTCCGCCGTGCGCAGCAGGTCCTTCATTTCGTCGCAGCCTCCCGGACGCGCTCGGCGATGAACGCGCCCACGAAGCCGCCGAGGCTGGGCTCACCCGCGTCGGCGTAGTCGTAGCGTGCGCGCACGATCGGCTTGCCCGCGTCCACGCGCGCAGCCAGATCGATCGGCGAGGCCGAGACCACCACGTCGCAGTCGGCCCGCCGCAGCGTCTCGCCCAGCGCCGCAAGCTGGGCGTCATCGTAGCCCACGCAGGGCAGGATGCGGCCGATGTGGGGGTACTTGGCGTAGACCGCGGCGATCTCGGGGGTGGCGAACATGCGCGGGTCCACGATGTGGGCCGCGCCGGCCTTGACCGCGGCGACGTAACCCGCGCCATAGCTCATCCCGCCGTGGGTCAGGGTCGGGCCGTCCTCGACCACGATCGCGCGCTTGCCGGTCACCAGCTCGGGCCGGTCCAGCGTCACCGGCGAGGCCGCCCGCACGATGTGGGCCCTCGGGTTGAGGGCGCGCACGGCGTCGGTCAGGCGCTGCACGTCGGCGACGTCGGCGGAGTCCACCTTGTTGACCACGATCACGTCGGCCATCCGCAGCACCGCCTCGCCGGGGTGGTGGGTGTCGACGTGGTCGGGGCGCAGCGCATCGGCGATCGCGATGTGCAGGTCGGGGACCAGGAACGGGAAGTCGTTGTTGCCGCCGTCCCAGATCAGCACGTCGCACTCGCGCTCGGCCGCGGCCACGATCGCGGCGTAATCGACGCCCGCGAAGACCAGGTTGCCGATCTCCAGGTGCGGCTCGTACTCCTCGCGCTCCTCGGCCGTGCAGCGGGCGGCGTCGAGGTCGGCCATCGTGGCGAAGCGCTGGACGCGCTCGGCGAGCAGGTCGCCATAGGGCATCGGGTGGCGCAGCACGGCGACCTTGAGGCCGGCGTCGCGCAGGCGGCGGGACACGAAGCGGGAGGTCTGCGACTTGCCGCAGCCGGTGCGGGCGGCGGACACGGCGATCACGGGCTTGCGGGTCTTGATCTGGGTGGAATGCGGCCCCAGCAGCATGAAGTTGGCGCCGGCGGCCAGCGCCCGCGAGCCGATGTGCATCACGGTCTCGTGCAGGACGTCGGAGTACGAGAACACCACGTCGGTGACGTGCTCGCGGCGGCAGATCTCCTCGAGCTCCGACTCGTCGTGGATCGGGATGCCCTTGGGGTAGAGCGGACCCGCCAGCTCCGGCGGGTACTGGCGTCCGGCGATGCCGGGGATCTGGGTGGCGGTGAAGGCCACGACCCGCGCCGACCAGTCGTCCCTGAAGGCGACGTTGAAGTTGTGGAAGTCGCGTCCGGCGGCTCCCACGATCACGATGCGACGGACGCGGTTCTCGTGTGCCATGTGGGCCTCGTTTTTGCTCGATTGGGCTCGGGTTCGGAAAGGGGGCGTCAGCTCTCGTGGATGCGATCGCGCATCGCCTCGAGCACGTCGAGGGCGCGCCGGCAGGTGTCGCAGGAGTTGAGCGCGGTCGGACAGGGGACGCCGTCGGCCTGGACCTGGTGGCAGGCCGGCTCGGCGGCGAAGGCGAGCAGGTCGTGGATCAGGTGGACCACCCGGTCCCGCAGCGGCGAAGGGGGAATCGCCCGCAACTCGTAGATCAGCCGCCGCTCGTGTTCCTCGATGGCCAGCGTGACCGGCGGACCCGGTGGGGACGGCAGAGGTTGCGCGCCCATGGAACCCTCCTCCGCGGCGCCCGCCCGCAGGCGATGCGGTGTCCGCCGCCACCAGCCTCTGGAGCAAGGACCGTTCCCGGGCGAAAAAGGACCCCGGAGCGGGGTCCCCGGCTAGGCCTCGGGGTCCAGCAAGTTCCTGAGCTGTCGGTCCGTTTCCGGGGTCAGGTCGAGGAAAGCCACGCCGTGGCAGAGGTTGCGGCGGCCTGCCCGGCGCCACAGCACGAGGCCGTCGAGCTCCAGCGGCAGGCGGGTGCCGTGGACCGCGAGGCCGACCCGGACGGGGGTGCCGGGCTCGATGTCGGCGGCCAGCTCGATGCGGGCCCCGCGCGCCGACAGGTCGATCAGCTCGCCGAGCGCGATCGGCTGGTACTGCGGCGTCTGTACCTCGACCTCGACCGTGAGCCGGCGGCGGGGGTGGGCGCGCCGCTCGTCGTGCCCGCCCGGCTCGTCGGGCTCGACCGCCCGCTCGCAGGCGGCCAGCAGCTCGTGCTCGGCGCACGGCCAGCCCTGGAACACTGCGACCCCGCGGCGCACACCGCTGCGCACGACCTCGTACTCGGGGTGATCGACGAGGGCCAGGAAGCGCGGCCGGCGCTCGAGCCGCGCCACCTGCAGCAGCATCTCGGGCCCCGGCCCCTGGGCGTCGAGGCGGAACACGGCCACGTCGGGCGGCTCGACCTCGATCCGGGCCACGGCCGAGTCGGGGTCGGCGATCTCTTCGACGAGATAGCCCACGCGCGCGAGGGCGCGGGCGACGACTTCGCTGTCGGCCGCGGTCAGGCCGGCGATCAACAGCCTCGGGTTGCGGTCTGCTTCACTCATCACAGCCTCGCTTCGCGATCGACGGCGGCGACGTCCGATCGTACAGCGCGCGGATCGTCAGCTACGGACCCGTCGAGCTGCCCTCACGCCGCCAGCAGGCCCACGAAGTCGGGGGCAGCGGCAGGCGCACCGGCGGACGCTAGCATGCGGCCGTGAGCCCGGACACAGGTCGCGCGTGAGCCGCGCCACGCCCGCGCCAACCGCGGGCCGCCGGGACTCGTCTCTTCGGTCAGCAACTGCCGGAGGGGGTGGGGGATGAGCCGACGCACATTCTTGGGCGGGCTGGTGGCGACGCTGGTGGCGGCTCCACGGCTGCGGGCACAACAGCCCCCCTTGCCCAGCGGCGGGCCGTGGGAGCGCGACGTGATGATCCGCCGCAGCTTCGACGGCGGCGACACCTTCACTGCGGCCGAGCTGTTCGAGGACGCCTCCGGCGTGCCGTGCCTGATTGCCGACCTGCGCGGCCGGCTGGTCGCCGTCTTCCAGTGGTTCCCGATCGGCTCGCCGCATTTCGACCGGGTCGCGGTCAAGGTCTCGGAGGACGGCGGGCGCTCCTGGACCGCGCCGGTGCCGATCGTGGTCGACGGGTTGCCGGACGGCTACCAGCGGCCGTTCGATCCGACCCTGGTGCTGTTGCCCGATGGTCGCATCCGCATCTACTTCTCGTGCAGCCCGGCCGGGTCGCGCATCCTGGACGCCAGCGTGGCGACCTACTCCGCGTTGTCCGAGGACGGGATCCGCTACACGTTCGAGCCGGGCCTCCGCTTCGCCGGCGACGGCCGTCCGGCGATCGACCCGGCCGTGGTGCGGCTGGGCGACACCTGGCACTACACGGCGCCGATCGGGCGGCCCGACGAAGGGGCCTACCACGCCGTCTCGGGCGACGGCCTCACGTTCGTGCGCCTGCCCGACATCCCCTCGGTCGGCGGCGTCAACTGGACCGGCAACCTGATCGCCCACCGCCGCGGCATGCGCTTCTACGGCACGACCGGCGCCGACCCGCGCGGCGCGTGGTGGAGCGAGTCCGAGGACGGCCTGAGCTGGAGCGACCCGCAGCACCTGGGCTTCATGGCCGGCGACCCCGGCGTCGCCGACACCCTGGACGGCGAGCGCGTGATGCTGCACGTGAGCTGAAGGCGGGAGGTCAGCTCGTCCGCGAGCGGTGGGCCTCGTCGAGGCGGTGGCTGTTCTCGAGCAGCACCGCCTCCAGCGGCACCGTGAGCGTGGCCTCGGGCGGCCGCCCCTCGGCGATCGTGATCGCGACCTCGGGCCAGGTCAGCATCTCGAGCGCGGCCGGCTTGCCCTCGCGCTCGTCGGTCCAGGCCCCGGCCAGCAGCCCGGCCTCCAGCGCCAGCCGCCCGCGCCGGCCCTGCGACTCGCAGTCGAGCGTGCAGGTCTTGGCCTCCAGCGCCAGCACATGGAGGAAGCGCGCCAGGGTGACACCGTGGCCGCGGCCCGGGGGCGGCTCCGCCAGCACCTCGGCGACGCGCACGGTCAGCGCGTCGAAGTCGAGCGGCTTCTCGACGTAGCCGCCGACGCCGAGGGCCAGCAGCCGACGCTCGATCTCGCTGCCGCCGAAGGCCGTCATCACGATCGCCGGCACGTGGGGCCGCTCGCGCGTCATCCACGCCAGCAGCGAGAAGCCGTCCATCACGGGCATCTGCAGGTCGGTCAGCACGAGATCGACGCCCGTGGTGGCGAACACGTCGAGCGCCTCGCCGCCGTGGCCGGCCGTCTCCACGTGGAGGTGAGCGATGCGTCGCGCGAGGCCGCGGCCGAGGCCCTGGATGAACAGCAGGTCGTCGTCGACGATCAGCAGGGTCTTCACGCTCGCTCCCCCGGCCGCTGAAGTACCGATATTCTAGCGCCCGGCTGCCCCGGCAACACACTCTAGCAGGGTGGCGGGCTGCGCAAATTGGACGCCGGGGGGACGACGAGCTCAGTGCGCGGTCGGGTGGAAGCCCTCGAGCAGCCAGAAGCCGTCGGTGCGCGGCGTCCAGTCGAGACCATGGGAGACGAAGATCTGGCCCTGCGGCACCAGCAGCGGGATCGCGGCCTGCTCCTCGATCAGGCGGCGGTTGAGGGCGCGCAGCCGCGCGAGCCTCGAGCCGGGCGCCGTGTCGCGGCGCGCCGCCCGGATCTCCTCGTCGAGCCCGACGAAGGGGCTGGCCGTGAACGAGTAGTTGGACAGTCCCAGCCCGCGGGCGGGGTCGGGCGTGTGGGCCCAGGCGTCGAAGAACTCCTGCGCGTCGCCGGTGCGGCAGGTGAAGCGCAACACGTAGAGGCCGCCGGTCGCGGCGCCGATGCGCGCGAAGAAGGGGTCCTCGTCGAGCAGGTGCGGCTCGACGCGGAGCCCGGCCTCGGCCAGTTGCCGGGCCAGCACGGCCCCGTAGACGGGCATCAGCTCGCGCGAGTAGAGCGGTAGCGCCAGAGGGGTGGCGTGCCCCGCCTCCGCCAGCAAGGCCCGCGCGGCGGCGAGGTCGCGGCGCGGCGGGGGCAGCTCGGAGTCGAAGCCGTAGACGAAGGGCGCCACGAGCTGGGTCGCTGCCACGCCCTGGTCGTCGACGGCGACCCGCAACAGCTCGTCGTAATCGATCGCCAGCGCGATCGCCTTGCGCACTCGCACGTCGAGCAGCGGGTTGGGCGCAGCGCCCGGCGCCGCCGGCCGCAGGTCGAAGCCGAGGTAGACGATGCCGGGCCGCGCCCAACGCACGAGCGTCGCCTCGCGCTCCGCGCTGCGGGCCAGGTCGTTGCCCGGCCGCGTCCAGAACACGACGGGCGCGCCCTGTGGCACCCGCTGCGCAAGCCGCGGATCGCCCCAGGCCAGCGGCAGGTACACGCCGCGCCCGACCGCCGCCGGGCCGCGCCAGTGGTCGGCGAAGCGCTCGATCGTCACCTCGTCGCCGCGCGACTTCGCGAGCCGGTACGGCCCGCTGCCGGTCGAGGCCTGCGCCAGCCGGCCGACCGCAGAGGCCTGCGACAGGATCGCCACCTCGCGCAGGCGATGGGGCAGGCTGGCGTCGGCCTCGCTCAGGTGGAGCCGGACCGTCCGCGCGTCGACGGCGGTGGTGCGCGCCACGGAGGCGAGTGCCCCGCGCAGCGTCGAGGCGGGGTCGGTGCGGGCTCGCTCCAGGCTCCACACCACGTCGGACGCCGTCATCGTGCGCCCGTCGTGGAAACGCACGCCCTGCCGCAACGTGAACTCCCAGGTGTGCTCGCCCGGGCTCGACCAGGCCGTGGCCAGCGCGGGTGCCAGCCGCATGTCGGCATCGAAGCCGACCAGGCCCTCGTACACGTTGAAGAGGATGTTGCGAGTCTGGAACACGCTGCCGGCCGTGTGCGGGTCGAGCCCATCGGGCCCGCGCTCGGCCAGGATGTAGACCTCTTCCACGGCGGGCGCCTGGCGACAGCCGCCACCGGCGGCGAGCGCTGCCAGCGCGACGACGAGACCGGCCCTCCCCGAACGCGCCATGCGCTGCCTCCCCGGGATGAATGGTAGTCGCCGCCCTCGAACCCGACGGCGCCGGGCTCTGCCCGGCGTCGGAACCCGACCGGGGGTTGGGGGCGGAGCCGCCTCCGTTCGGCGGCGTGAGCCCCCATGGGACCGGCGCCGGGCTCTGCCCGGCGTCGGAACCCGATGGTAGCGTCGCTTTCCTGCCAAACTCGGGTCATGGTGCTGGTCCACGAGGACGCGGATGTCGTCGTCGTCGCCAAGGCGCCCGGGATCGCGGTGATCCCGGCTCGTGGCGAGGCGCCGGGGGAGAGCCTGCAGAAGCGGCTCGAGGCGGAGCGCGGCGAGCGGCTGTTCGTCGTTCACCGGATCGACCGCGAGACCTCCGGCCTGGTCGCCTTCGCGCGCCACGCCGAGGCCCACCGCGCGCTGTCGATAGCGTTCGAACAGCGCGAGGTGGACAAGGAGTACGTCGCCTTCGTCGCGGGCGTGCTGCCGGAGAGCGGCCGGGTCACGGTGGCGCTCGTGGACGCGCGGCGTGGCCAGTCGCGGCCCGCGCGCCCCGGGGAGCAGGGCGCGCGCGAAGCGCTGACCGAGTACCTGCGGGAACGCGCCTGGCGCGACGTCGACGATCACGTCACCCGGTTGTGCGTGCGGCCGCGCACGGGCCGCCACCACCAGATCCGCGTCCACCTGCGTTTTCTCGGGGCGCCGATCCTCGGCGACCCCGTCTACGGCCGGGCCGCGCTGGCGCTCTCGAAGGACATCGGCGTCGCCCGGCTGGCGCTCCACGCCTCGCGGCTGGTACTGCCGACCCACGCCGGCGGGCGGCTCGAGCTGGTCGCGCCGCTGTGGCCCGATCTCGAGGACCTGCAAGCGCGGCTGAGCGCGACATGGAGCGCGTGAGCCCGATCGACCTGACGCCGCAGCCGGCGGCCGAGATCGCGCTGGAGTCAGGCGTGCGTGACCTGGCGCTGGCGACGGCGGGCGCCGAGGCGGCGGGCTTCGAGCCCGGGGCGCTCGTGCGTTTGAAGACGGCCAGCGGCCGCGCGCTCGGTCTCGCCATCGCCGACCCCGAGAACGCGCTGTTGCGGGTGATGGTCGCGCCCGGCGAACCGTTCGAGGCGCTCGATGCCGATCTTGCCGCGGCCCGCCTGGAGCGGGCTCAGGCGCTTCGGCGCCGACTGGGCCTGGTGGCGCCCGGCAGCGCCTGGCGGCTGTTCCACGGGGCGGGCGACGGTCTGCCCGGGCTCGCGGCCGACGCCCTCGGCGAGCAGCTCGTGGTCCACGCGTACTCGGCCGCGCTGATGCCCTTCGCGCGCGAGCTGGCCGCGGCCGCGCTGGCGCGCGGCTTCGCAGGTGTCGTGATCAAGCACCGCGGCCGCGGCGCCGCCGGCCGCGGCGAGCTGGCGCAGGAAGCGCTCGGCGCGCCGGCCCCCGAGCCGCTCGTGGTCCACGAGCGGAGCGTGCCGTTCGAGGTCCACCCGCGCGGCGGCCTCAACGTCGGCCTGTTCACCGACATGCGCGAGCACCGCCACGGCCTCGCCCGCGTGGCACCGGGCGCGCGGGTGCTGAACGGCTTTGCCTACACCGGGACGTTGTCGACCGTGTGCGCGCGGGCCGGCGCCGCGGCCGTCACCAGCGTCGACCTGTCGGCGGGCGTGCTGCGCTGGGCGCGCGACAACTTCGCGCTCTCGGGCCTCGACCCCTCCGATCCGCGCTGGCGCTTCGAAGCCGCGGACTGCGCCCGCTTCCTCGAGCGCGCGCGCGAGCGCGGGGAGCGCTACGACCTCGTCCTGCTCGATCCACCGACGTTCTCGGCCGCGCGCGGCGCCGCGTTCGCGATCGAGCGCGACTACCCGGCGCTGATCGCCCGCGCCTGCGCGGTGCTCGAACGCGGTAGCCTGCTGTGGCTCGCCGCCAACACCCGCAACGTCAGCCTGGAGACGCTGGCGCTGCGCGGCACGGCCCTCGCCCGCCGCGACGTCGCCGTGCTGGAGCAGGGCGGCCTGCCGCCCGACCACCCGACGCTTCCCGCCCAGCCCGCCGACCGCTACCTGCAGACGGTGCTGCTCCGGGTCGGCTGAGCGCGGTTATCCTGAATCTTCCATGACGAGAACGGAACCCGCGAGAACGGAACCTGACGGGGGTTTGGGGGCGGAGGAGCGTCCGTATGCGACGTAGCCCCCATGGGACCGGCGACGGGCTCCGCCCGGCGTCGGAACCCGACGGCGAGCGCGACAGCTTGCAGCGGTTCCTGTTCGAGAAGGCGCACGTGCGCGGCGAGCTGGTGCGCCTGGACGAGGCCTGGCGCGAGGTGCTGCGCCGCCGCGACTACCCGCCTTCGGTGCGCGAGGTGCTGGGCGACCTGATGGCCGCCTGCGCGCTGCTGGCCGCGACGCTCAAGATCCAGGGCGGCGAGCTGGTGCTGCAGATCCAGGGCGGTGGCCCGGTCACGCTGCTGGTCGTCGAGTGCCGCGCCGACCTCACCCTGCGCGCGACCGCGCGCTTCGAGCCCGACCTCGCCGGCCTCGAGGAGCGGGCCACGCTGCGGGCGCTGACCGCCGGCGGCCAGTGTGCGATCACGATCGACCCGGGTCCGGGGCGGCAGGCCTACCAGGGCGTCGTCTCGCTGCGCGGGGCGACGGCGGCCGAGGCGCTGGAGGAGTACATGGCGCGCTCCGAGCAGATCGAGACCCGCTTCTGGCTGGCCGCCGATGGCCAGCGGGCGGCCGGGTTGCTGCTGCAGCGGCTGCCCGACCACGGCGGCAAGGCGACAGCCGACGCCGACGACGACCTGTGGAACCGCGTCACCGTGCTGGGCCACACGCTGACCCGCGAGGAACTGCTGGAGCTGCCGGGCCGCGACATCCTGCGTCGCCTGTTCCACGACGAGGAACTGCGGGTGTTCGAGAGCCTGCCGGTACGCTTCGCCTGCCGCTGCTCGCGCGAAACGGTGGCCGGCATCATCCGCATGGTGGGCCGCGAGGAGGTCGAGGCCGTGCTCGCGGAGCGCGGGTCGATCGAGATCGCCTGCGAGTTCTGCGCCGTTGGCTACACGTTCGACCGCGAGCAGGCGCTGACGGCGCTCGCCGACCGCTCCGCCTCGACGCCGCCGCCCGCTACTTCTTCCGGGTGACCTTGCGCGATTCGACGCCGAGCCGCTGGCGCTGGCGCTTGCCCTCGCTGTAGCCCTGGGTCCGGGCTTCGCCCGCGGCCTTGTCGTCGGTCCAGCCCTCGAATGGCCCGGTGGTGCCCTGCTTGCCCTTGAGGCCGCGCTGGTATCCCTCGGCCTTGGCGTCTTCCTTGTTCTTGGCCACGCGCGTCCTCCTCGGGGTCGAAACCAGCGCGCCGGCGCTCGACAACCACCCCTTCCATCATAGGCGGGACCGCGCTCGAAAGCGGGGTAGGCTTGCCGCCCGAGCCTTGCGAGCCTGCGGCTCGCCCCTCATCAATCCTTTACCGAGGAGGACCGATGTCCCTCACCTCCACCGCGCGCGGCCTCGGCCTCGCGCTCGGCGCGCTGCTGCTGGCGACGCCTGCGTCGGCGCAGACGAAGCTGCTGCGCTTCCCCGACATCCACGGCGACACCGTGGTCTTCACCTACGCCGGCGACCTGTGGACGGCGCCCGCGAAAGGCGGCACCGCGGCGCGCCTCACCGCCCACCCCGGGCAGGAGAACTTCGCGAAGTTTTCGCCCGACGGGAAGTGGGTCGCGTTCACCGGCCAGTACGACGGCGACGAGCAGGTCTACGTGATGCCGGCGACCGGTGGCGTGCCGAAGCAGCTCACCTACTACCCCGCGCGCGGCCCGATGGCCCCCCGCCACGGCCTCGACAACCAGGTCTACGGCTGGACGCCAGACGGCACGAGCATCGTCTTCCGCTCGCTGCGCGACGCCGACGGCGGCCGCAGCGAGACGGCCCTCTACACCGTGCCCGCGGGTGGCGGCCTGGCGGTCAAGCTGCCGATGCCGACCTCGGGCGCCGGCGACTTCGCGCCGGACGGCAAGCGCCTCGTCTACTCGCCGCTGTTCCGCGACTTCCGCACCTGGAAGCGCTACGAGGGCGGCTGGGCGCAGGACCTCTACGTCTACGACCTGGCCACCCACCAGGCGAAGCCGATCGGCACGTCGAAGCGCACCGAGCGTGACCCGATGTGGATCGGCGACCGCGTCTACTTCGCCTCCGACCGCGATGGCACGCTGAACCTGTACACGGCGGACGTCGCCACCGGCAGCGTCCTTCAACTGACGAAGAGCACGACGTGGGACGTGCGCTGGGCCAGCTCGGACAACAAGGGCCGCATCGTCTACGAGCTGGGCGGCGAGCTCCGGGTGATGGACGTGGCGAGCCAGCAGGACGCCGCGGCGCCGATCGTGGTGCCGACCGACGCCCTCGCGGCGCGGCCCTCGCGCCACCCGGCGGACAAGCAGGTCGAGTCGTTCTCGCTGTCGCCGAAGGGCGAGCGCGCGCTGTTCGTGGCCCGCGGCGACGTGTTCACCGCGCCGATCGAGAAGGGCGCGACGCGCAACCTGACGAACAGTTCGAACGCCCACGACAAGCACGCGCGCTGGTCGCCCGACGGCCGCAGGGTCGCTTTCGTCTCCGACCGCACGGGCGAGGAACAGGTCTACCTGGTCGACCAGGACGGCAGCGGCGCGCCCGAGCAGCTCACCAGCCAGTTCGCCGTCCAGCTTCAGGCCCCCGAGTGGGCCCCGGACGGCAAGCGCCTCGCCTTCTCCGACAAGGACGGCAAGCTGTTCGTGCTGACGATCGCGGACAAGAAGGTGGTCGAGGTCGCAGACGACGCGTTCGGCGGCCTCGGCGACTACGCGTGGTCGCCCGACGGCGCCTTCCTCGCCTTCTCGCTCGGCAACTTCAACGGCAACAACACGCTCCACGTGTGGAGCGTCGCCGACGGTCAGCTTCGTGCGATCACCGACCCGATGTGGAACGCGCAGTCGCCGGCCTGGGATGCCGAGGGCCAGTACCTCTACTACCTCTCGGAGCGCGATTTCGCGCCGCAGATCTCGAACGTCGAGTGGAACTTCGCGGGCAACCGCAGCACCGGCATCTTCGCCCTCGCCCTGCGCAAGGACGGCAAGCACCCGTTCCCGCCGGAGAGCGACGAGGTCAACGCCGAGAAGAAGGACGAGGCGAAACCGGCGGCCGACAAGGCCGGTGACGACAAGAAGGCGACCGACAAGGCCGACAAGAAAGAGCCCGAGAAGAAGGAGGCCGCGAAGCCGGTCGTGATCGACTGGGACGGCCTCGGCCAGCGTGTCGCCCGCGTGCCGGTGCCGGCCGACAACATCATCGGCCTGGCCGCGGTCAAGGGCCACCTGCTCTACGTCAAGAACGGCGCCTTCTTCTACGGCCGCGACAGCTACCAGAAGGCCAACCTGCACATCTTCGACATCAAGAAGCGGGAAGAGTCCGAGCTGGTCCCCGACGTCCAGGGCTACACGGTGTCCGACGACGGCCAGAAGGTGCTCGTGCGCCAGGCCGCGGCCTACAACCTGTACGACGCGAAGCCCAAGGCCAAGGACAAGAAGACGGTCTCCACGAAGGGCCTGGCCGTCGACCGCAACCCGCAGCAGGAGTGGGCCACGATCTTCGACGAGGTCTGGCGCCGCTTCCGTGACTTCTTCTACGTGAAGAACATGCACGGCTACGACTGGAAGGCGATCGGTGAGCGCTATCGCTCGCTGCTGCCCCACGTCGCCCACCGCTCCGATCTCGACTACATCCTGTCGGAGATGGTGGCCGAGCTGAACGTCGGTCACGCTTACGTCGAGCGCGGCGACTACGAGTTGCCGGCGCGGCCGAAGGTGGGCTTGCCGGGCGCCCGCTTCGCTCTCGACGAGAAGGCGGGTCGCTACCGGATCGCCCAGATCTTCCGCGGCCACAACGAAGAGGAGAAGTACCGCTCGCCGCTGACCGAGGTCGGCGTCGACGCCCGCGTGGGTGACTACGTGCTGGCGATCGACGGCGACGAGCTGAAGGCGGACGACGACCCGTACCGCCTGCTGCGCCACAAGACCGACCCGGTCACGCTCACGCTCAACGCGACGCCGGCGCTGGCGGGCGCGCGCAAGGTCAGCTACAAGCCGCTGGCCAGCGAGGACGACCTGCTGTACCTGGGCTGGGTGCTGGGCAACAAGGAGAAGGTCGACAAGGCCACGGAGGGCAAGGTCGCCTACATCCACGTGCCCGACATGGGCGCGCCGGGCATCGCCGAGTTCATCAAGTGGTACTACGGCCAGATCCGCAAGGAGGGCCTGATCGTCGACGTGCGCTCGAACGGCGGCGGCAACGTCTCGCAGTGGATCCTGGAGCGACTGGACACGAAGCTGCTCGGCACCCGCTTCGGCATGTCCGGCGAGTTCCCGGGCACCTACCCCGGGACCGTGTTCCACGGGCCGATGGTCGCGCTGATCAACGAGACCTCGGCCTCCGACGGCGACATCTTCCCCAACTACTTCCGCAAGGCGGGCCTCGGCCCGCTGATCGGCAAGCGCACGTGGGGAGGCGTCGTCGGCATCTCCGGCCGCGGCCCGCTGCTCGACGGCTCGCAGGTGTTCGTGCCGCTGAACGCGACCAACGACGAGAACGGCAACTACATCGTCGAGGGCATCGGCGTCGCGCCCGACATCGAGGTCGAGAACGACCCGGCCTC
>JAMPXO010000069.1 GCA_023701125.1 Vicinamibacteria bacterium
CCTCCACGCGCTCGGTGAAGAAGCTGACCAGCCGCGGTCGCCACGGGCGCGGCGGCGGGGGAGCGGCGTCGCCGCGCTCCATCGCCGCGCGGTCGAGGATCCAGTCGTCGAGGTGGCGCTGGCGGGCGTCGAACTCCGGCGAGCGCACACCGTCGTTGAGCACCATCCCGTAGACGACGACGTCGGGCTGCAGCTCCAGCGCGTCGCCCAGCAGGTCGCGGATCTCGAGCAGGTCGTAGCCGCGGCGGCCCGCGTTGAGCACCTCGACCGCCGCGCCCGCGCGCTGCAGCCGCAGGTGGGTCGCCCGCGGGTAGGCGTCGTCCTCTTTCGCGCCCATGCCCTCGGTGAACGAGTCGCCGATCACGGCCACGCGGGTCACGCCCGCGACCTTGTCGCCGAACTCGGGGCCGCGGAAGCGGCGCGAGTTGGTGCGGCGCTCGACCGCGAACGGCGTGAAGCGGGCGGCCTCGTCGACCCGGCGCAGGCCGGCGGCGCGATAACGCTCGCGGGTGGCGGCGTCGCGCAGGTCGACGTCGAGCTCGCCGTGGGGGTTGCTCGGGTAGGCGTCGAGCAGCAGCGTGCGCTTGCCGTTGGCGATCCGCCGCGGGTGCTCGAAGCGCTCCGGGCCGGCGGACCAAAGCCGCAAGGCGATCTCCGCCGCGGCCAGCACCAGCAGCCCGCTGACGCCGGCGAGGATCAGGTTGGGCAGCCAGGAGCGCGGGCGCACGTCAGGACCGGTCGTGTCCGGAGCGCACCGCCTCGATCGTCGGCAGCGACTCCACGTAGCGGTAGTACGGGTCGAGCTTGAACTTCTTCGCCGTGTTGGCGGACGACATGTAGCGCAGCACGCCCAGCACCTTGCGCTCGGGCGCCCACGGCCGGTCGAACAGGCCGAAGCACCACAGGATGCCGGTCCACGAGTTGGGGTCGCGGCCGTCGAGCGCGTACTTGTTGTTGAGGTGGACGAGCGTGCGGTAGGCCTCGTCGGGGCTCTTCGACCACTCGATCACCTTCTTGCCCCACAGCATGCGCAGGTAGTTGTGGATGGTGCCGGTGGCGACCAGCTCGCGCTGGGCGGCGTTCCACAGCGGGTCGTGAGTGGCTCCCGCTTCCCACTCCTCGATCGAGTAGGTGTACGCGCGCGGGTCGGACGCGTGGGCGCGCAGCGAGCCCATCGCCCAGCCCGGCAGCGCCGTCTGCAGCGACGCCGTGTCGGCGCGGCGGTGCCAGTGCCACTGGAAGCCGACGTCGCGCCAGGTCAGCGCCTCGTCGAGGAAGCCGTTGACGTCGGCGTCGTCGCTGAAGAAACCCTCGCGCTTGCCGCGGTGGTGGAGGCGCAGCTCGTGCACGTCCCAGTCGCCGGTCGTGTGCAACGCCTTCTCGACCACCTCCTCGATCGAGAGGTGGCCGAAGTGCAGGTACGGCGAGAGCCCGCTCGCGTGGCCGTCCTGCGGCGCTCGCGGCTGCGATCGCGCTTCCGCGTAGCCGCGCAGACGCTTCGCCAGGAATTCCGCGAGCCGCGCCCGCGCCGCCGTCGTCCCGCCCGGCATCGACGTCACCGGTGGCACCGGCTCGCCGAACGGCAGGGCGCGAATCACCGCGCCGAGGTCGCGCGGCGGCGTCCAGGTGGGGAACGGCGCGCTGACTCGTTTCGTCGCGATCTCGTCGAACACCGGCCGCGCCTTCGCCCGGTGCGGCCAGGCTTCGGCAAACGCCTTGTGGAGGCGCGGGCGCAGGTGGGCGGCGGCGGAGATCGGCGCGCCGAGCAGCGACAGCGGCACCACCGAGTTGCCGTCGACCGCGAACACGCCGACGTCGGTCGTGCGCGCCAGCGCCTCGGACTGGCCGGGCACGATGTAGCAGGGGTAGTCGTCGGTGACGACCACGGCGGCCCGCGCCGCCAGCCGGTGCAGCAGGCCATGCCCGTCGGGCGAACCCCGGTCGTGCTTCGGGGTCTCGACGAAGGCCCAGTAGTTGAGGCCCCTCTCCTTCGCCGCCGCGTGGTTGGCGGCCATGCCGGCGAGCACGAAGGCGTGGGTGCGGGCGCTGGCCCACGGGTAGCGCAGGCGCAGCCCCTCGTAGATCACCAGCGGCTTGCCCAGCTCGCGCGAGCAGCGCAGCGCGTAGTCGAGGGCGTGGTTGCGCTCGAGCCGGCGGTAGATCTGCATCCAGTACAGGACGTACTCGCCGTTCGCCCGCAGCGGCTCGGTGTTGAGGCGCCGCAGCCGCGCCTGGTTGTACCGCACGGCCCTTGTTACCACGTTCGCGCGCTAGAGTTCGCGGCGTGGGGGAGGACGCGCTCGCCTGTCCGCAGTGTGGCGCTTCGCTGTCGTCGGCGCCCGACGAGGGGGCCGTCGACTGCGAGCACTGCGGATCCCGGCTGCACGTCAGCACCGTCCACCGTCGCCACGAGTGGCTGGTCGAGAGCCTCGACCCGCGCGAGGCGATGGCGGCGCTGCGCCGCGCGCTGGCGGAGCGCGAGACCGGCGGCGCGCCCGAGATCCGCGGCTCGCGCCTCGTCTGGTTTCCTTTCACCCGTTCCGAGGGGCCGCACGGGCCGTTGCTCGCGCCAGCCGCGTCGACGCTGCTCGAGGACCTGCAGGACTTCCGTCACCCGCCCGGCGACCGGCGCGGCTTCGAGGCCGCGGAGCTGGCCCGGCGCGGGGAGGTGATCGCGGTGGAGGGCGAGCCCGACGCCGACCTGCTCCACGTGCCGTTCCATGTCGTGCGCTTCCGGCTCGCGGGCCGCAACGACGAGCAGGAGGCCTGGGTCGACGCGCAGGGCGGCCGCGTGCTGTTCGAGGCGCCGCCGCCGAGTCGCGAGCGGGACCTCGACCTCCTGTACGCCGCGCTGGTGGGCGGCGTGCTCGCCGCGATGATCGTGTGCGCGCGGTTGCTGTGGAGCGGCGGGCTGATGTCGGCGGTGGGCGCCGCCGGGCTCGCCGCCTGCCTCGTCCGCGGACGGGACCTGGTCCGCGCGGCGATGCGCAAGGCGGAGGCCGCGTGAAGCGCCGGGTCGTCCACCTCGGCTGCCCGGCCTGCGGCGGGCGGCTGCCGCGCCGCGCCTCGCTGCCGGGTCCGATCGCCTGCCCGTCCTGCGGCAGCCCGCTGGTCACGGTCGCGAGCGAGGCGTCCGCGCGCTCGCTGTTGCGGCCGCAGGTTTCTGCGGACGAGGCCCGTGCCGCCGCGCTCGTGGCCTGGCGGCACCCGCTGGCGCCGCCCGGGTTCCCGGGCCGGCCGGAGACGCCGCGGCTGCTGTACGTGGCGCTGTGGGAGGTCGAGCGCACCGTGGCGCGGCCGCGGGCGCGAGCGGGCGAGGACCCGCTGCTCGACGTGCGCTCGCGCGAGTTGTCGTTCTGGCGGCCGGAACTGGGCCTGACCGACCTCGACTGCGAGGCCGTGCTCGACGCCGCCGGCCGCGAGCCGTTCGACCTGGACACGGTCGGCGACGCGATCGTGCTCGACCCCGTGCGCTCCGTCCGCGACGCCGCGCCGCCCGCACCGGGCGTGCGCGTGCTCGAGGAGCGAGCCGAGGTGGTCCACGTGCCGCTGTGGCGGGTGCGCTGCCGGCACCGCGGCGACGCGTGGGAGGCGGTCGTCGACGCCACCTCGGGCCGCGTCCTCTGCGCGCGGGCGCCGGTTGAGCGCAGCGCCCGCCTCGGTGCCGCACTCGCCCTGCTGGTGCCGCTGGCGCTGCTCGCCGGCGCGCCGCCGGCGGTGCTGCGCTTCTACGGCGAGCTGCTCGTGCGCACCCAGTTGTTGTTCGTGCTGGCGTTGCTGTTCGTCGTCGCCGGCTGCCTGTCGGAGGCGTGGGACCGCATCCGTTTCCGCCACGAGTGGCGGGTCGAGGGCCCGCGCACGAGCCTCGTCGCGGTCAACCGGCCCGACGAGACGCGGCTGCAGTGGCTCGCGCGGCTGCCGTTCCGGCTGCTGAACCGCCCGTTGCTGACGAGCCGCGAGTGAAGGTCCAGCTCGCCCGCTGCCCCGACTGCGCGGCGGCCCTCGACGCGCAGGCCGTGCGCCCGCTCGCGTGCTGCCCCCGCTGTCCCTGCGCGGTCGCGCTCGCCGACGGAGCGCGGCAGCCGAGTTTCCGGCCGCGCGGCGACGGCGCTCCGCTGCGCCTCGCCTTCTACCTCTTCGACCGCGAGTCGCGACCGCCGCTGTGGATCGCCGCGTTCCGCTGCTTCCAGCAGGCGACGCGCGCCGATCTCGACGCGCTGTTGACCGCGGCCGGCCACGCCCCGATTCTGGAGCCCGCTCCGCTCGGCGCGCTGTGCGCGCGCAGCCCGGAGCAGGCCGCGCGGGTCGCGCTCGAGCGCCAGCACGATCCGGGCCGATGCGCGCCGCGGCTGGTCTCGCTCGCGGTGTTCCACGACAGCGACAGCGTGGTGGAGCCGGTCACCGGCTGGCGCGTGCTTCGCTCGCTGCTGGCGCCCGCTCCGATCGAACCGGGCTGAGCCTGGCGCGCGGCCGCGGAGTACGATTGCGACGATGCGCCGCCTGCTGATCGCGATTGCCCTCGCGGGTACGACCGCCGCGTGCCAGACCACGCGGCCCGGCCCGCCGCCGCCACCCCCGCCGTCAGCGCCGGCCCCGGAACCGACGCCGGAGCCGATCCCGACGCCGACACCCGCGCCGACGCCGAAGCGCGAGGGCGGGGTGAAGAAGGCCGAGGGCGACCTGGTCGTGGCTGCCTGGCCGGAGCCGTCGCGGCTGCCGGCCGGCGGCGGCCAGGCCCAGATCCTGGTCCGCGTGCGCAAGCGCGGCGGTGCGCCTTATGCGGGCGTCGAGGTGCGGATCGAGAGCAGCGAGGGGACGCTCTACTCGAAGGGGCGGGTGCTGACGACCGACGCGTCGGGCATGACCCGCGACCGGCTGACCACGCGCAAGTCCGCGGCGGTGTCCGTCAACGCCGGAGGCACCCGCTACTCCTTCACCGTCCCCGTCCTGCTCGACGAGCCCTGAGCGACAGCGGCCCGCACGTGCTGAAGGGGGCCGACCCCGTCCTGGTCCACGAACTGGGCGCCATGCTCGCCCCGGAGCGCGTGCTGTCGCGCGCGATCGACCGCCTCGCCCGCGCCTCCGACGCCTCGATCTACCGGATGGTGCCCGAGGTCGTCGTGCGCCCGCGCGGCGAGGACGAGATCGTGAAGCTGCTGCGGCACGTGGCGGCCCGCGGGCGCCATCTCACCTTCCGCGCGGCCGGCACCTCGCTCTCCGGCCAGTCGGTGACCGACGGCGTGCTGGTCGAGCTCGGGCCGCACTGGCAGCGCTTCGAGATCCTCGACGGCGGGCGCCGGCTGCGCGCCGAGCCCGGCGTCGTCGGCGGGCTGCTCAATCGCGTGCTGGCGCCGGCTCGGCGCCGGCTCGGGCCCGACCCCGCCTCGATCGACGCGGCGATGATCGGCGGCATCCTCGCCAACAACTCCTCGGGCATGTGCTGCGGCACTGCCGAGAACGCCTACCAGACGCTCGACGCCGTGCGCGTCGTGCTGGCCGACGGCACGGCGCTCGACACGGCAGCGCCCGAGGCCGACGCGGCGTTGCGCGCGGCGCGGCCCGACGTCCACGAGGGCTTGCGCGAGCTGCGCGCCCGCCTGCGCGCGGACGCGGCGCAGAGCGCCCGGTTGCGGAAGAAGTTCGCGCTCAAGAACACGACCGGCTACCAGCTCCAGGCCCTGCTCGACCACGAGCGCCCGAGCGAGATCCTGGCCCGGCTGATGGTCGGCTCGCAGGGCACGCTCGGCTTCGTGGCCGAGGCGACCTTGCGCACCGTGCCCGAGCCGGTCCACCGCGCGACGGCGCTGCTGTTCTTCGACGACCTCGCCGCCGCCGGGGCTGCGGTGCCTGCCCTGGCGGCGCTGGGCGCGGCCGCGGTGGAGATCCTCGACGCCGCCTCGCTGCGCTCGCAGGCCGCGGACCGAGCGTATCCCTTCGAGCTGACGCCGCGCTGTGCGGCGCTGCTCGTCGAGTTTCGCGCCGACGAAGAGACGGCCCTCGCCCGCGCCGTCGAGGCCGCCCGGGCCGCGCTCGCCACGGCGCGGCTCCTGGCGCCCGTCGACTTCACCCGCGACCCGGCGTTGCGCGAGGGCCACTGGAAGCTGCGCAAGGGCCTGTTCCCCGCGGTCGGCGCGCTGCGCCCGCGCGGGACCTCGGTGGTGATCGAGGACGTGGCGGTGCCGGTGCCGCGGCTGGCCGCGGCGATCCTCGACCTGCAGGCGCTGTTCGCCCGCCACGGCTTCCCGGACACGATCGTGTTCGGCCACGCGAAGGACGGCAACCTGCACTTCGTGCTGGCCGAGGACTTCGGCGACCCGCGCGCCGTGGCCCGTTACGACCGTTTCATGCGCGAGCTGGTCGAGCTGGTCGTCGGCCGCTACGACGGCTCGCTGAAAGCCGAGCACGGCGCGGGCCGCAACATGGCGCCGTTCGTGCGCCGCGAGTTCGGCGACGATGGCTACGCGCTGCTGCGCGAAATCAAGGCGCTGCTCGACCCCGCCGGCATCCTCAGTCCCGGGGTCGTGCTCTCCGACGACGCCGAGGCCCACCTGCGCCACCTGAAGGCGCTGCCGACGATCGCCGCCAGCGCGGACCGCTGCATCGAGTGCGGCTTCTGCGAGCCGCGCTGCCCGTCGCGCGAGCTGAGCCTGACCCCGCGCCAGCGCCTGGTCGTCGCCCGCGAGATCGAGCGAGCCCACGACGCGCCCGCCCTGCGCGACGAGCTGCGCGCGGACTACGCGTGGGACGCCGTCGCGACCTGCGCCGGCGACGCCATGTGCCAGGCCGCGTGCCCGGTGAAGATCGACACCGGTGTATTGATGAAGGAGCTGCGCGCCGCGAGCCACGGCGCGACTGCTCGCGCGCTGGCCCGCGCCACGGCCGCACGGGTCGGCGCCGTTCACGCGCTGGCCCGGCTCGGGCTGCGGCTCGCGCGCGTCGCCCGCGCGGTGCCCGGAGGCGCCGCCGTGCTCGAGGCCGTCAGCGCCGTCGGCCACGCGGCCGCACCGGAGTTGATCCCGCGGCTGCAGCGCGAGCTGCCCCTGCCTGCGGCCGCGCCGCCCTTGCCGAGCCTCACCTCGGGCGCCGCCGACGTCGTCTACTTCCCGAGTTGCCTGACCCGGCTGCTGGCCGCGGAGGACGGCGCGTCGTCCGCCGACGCGGTGGTCGAGTCGTTGCAGCTCGCCGGCTTCACGCCGCGCGTCCTGTCCGCGAGCGTGTGCTGCGGCATGCCGTGGCAGAGCAAGGGCTATCCCGACGCGGCGCAGCAGGCAGCGGTGGCGACCGCCGAGGCGCTGTGGACGGCGTCCGACGGGGGCCGGCTGTGCGTGCTCACCGACGCCTCGCCGTGCGCGGGCACACTGCACGAGCTGGCGCTCGGCCACCTGCGAAAGACCGGCCGCGCGCTGCGCGTGTTCGACTTCCCGGCGTTCTGGGCCCGCGAGGCGCTCCCGCGGCTGGCCGCCCCGCCACCGCGGGTCGGCGTCGCCGTGCTGCATCCGACCTGCACGCTGCAGAAGCAGGGTGGCCTCGGCGACCTGCTCGCGGTCGCGCGCGCCCACGCAGAGCGGGTCGAGGTGCCGGCGACCGCGGAGTGCTGCGGCTTCGCGGGCGACCGCGGCTTCCTGGTGCCGGAGCTGACCGCGTCCGCGACCCGCGCCGAAGGCCGCGAGGCGCGCGGCCTGCTGGCGGCAGGCGCCACGGGCTACTCGACCTGCCGCACCTGCGAGCTCGGGATGACGCGAGCGACCGGCGCGGCGTATCACGCGCTGCCGGAGCTGGTGCTGCGCAGCCTGAAGGCGAAGGCCCCCGATGCTTGACGCGTTGCTCGACTGGCTGGCGCAGTTGCCTGCCCTCGCCCAGTACGCCGTGCTGATGCTGTTCTCCGCCGTCGAGAACGTGTTCCCGCCGGTGCCCGCGGACGTCGCGGTCGCGCTCGGTGCGTTCCTCGCCCGCCGCGGCGAGGTCAGCGCGCCGTTGCTGGGCGTCCTGTGCTGGCTCGCCAACTGCGCTTCGTCGACGGGCGTGTTCTGGCTGGCGCGCGAGAAGGGCGACGACTTCCTGGCCTCGCGGGTGGGCCGCGCGCTGGTGCCCGAGGACGCGCAGAAGGCGGTCCACGACGCCTACGAGAAGTGGGGCGTGGCGGGCATCTTCTTCAGCCGCTTCCTGCCCGGCTTCCGGGCCGCGGTGCTGCCGGTCGCCGGCGCGGTCGGGCTCGCCCCGCTGCGCGCGCTGCTCCCCGCGTTCACGGCCTCGGCCCTCTGGTACACGATGCTGATCACGCTCGGCCTCGCCCTCGGCGCGTCGTGGGAGGCGGTGCGCGACAACCTCGAGCACCTCAACCGCGCGCTCGGCGTGCTCGCGGCCGTGACCGCGGTCGGGCTCGGCGTGTGGCTGTGGCGGTCGCTGCGCCGGAAGTGAGTGGCCGTCGGGCGTAGACTCGCGCCGCGAACGGAGGGGGCACCATGAAGCACTTCGGGTTCGGGGTCGGCCGCTGGTTTCCCCTGCTGTGCGCCCTGCTCGCGACGAGCGGGCCCGCCGCCGCCGATCCGTTGCCGGCGCGCGCGCCCGAGATCGCCAACTACGACATCCAGGTCCGACTGGATGCCGAGGCGAAGACGCTGTCCGGCACCCAGCGCGTGACCTGGCGCAACGCGACGGGCGAGCCGGTCGCCGAGCTGTGGTTCCACCTCTACCTGAACGCGTTCAAGAACAGCGAGAGCACGTTCTTCAAGGAGTCGGGCGGCCAGTTGCGCGGCGACCGCATGTCCGACGACGGCTGGGGCTTCATCGAGGTCACGAAGATCGCGCTCGCGGGCGGCGCGGACCTCGCCGCGGGCGCCACGTTCGAGCACCCCGACGACGACAACGCCGCCGACCGCACCGTGTGGCGGGTGCCGCTGCCGGCGCCGGTGCCGCCGGGCGGCGAGGTCGCGCTCGACATGGCGTTCGAAGCCAAGCTGCCCCAGGTCTTCGCCCGCACCGGCTATTTCAAGGACTACTTCCTGGTCGGCCAGTGGTTCCCCAAGCTGGCCGTCTACGAGCCGGCCGGCACTCGTGGCCGCCAGGCCGGCGGTTGGAACTGCCACCAGTTCCACGCCAACTCGGAGTTCTACGCGGACTTCGGGCGCTATCGCGTGGAGATCACGCTGCCGCGCCGGTTCGTGGTCGGGGCGACGGGGAAGCGGGTCGAGCGCCGCGACAACGCCGATGGCACGTCCGCCCACGTCTTCGAGCAGGCGGACGTGATCGATTTCGCGTGGACCGCGTCGCCGCGCTTCCTCGAGGTCCAGGCGCGCTTCTCCGGCGAGGCGGACGTGACCGCGAAGGAGTACGCCGAGGTGGCCGCGCGGCTCGGCCGCAGCCTCGACGAGGTGCGGCTGTCCGACGTGGACATCACCGTCCTGCTGCAGCCGGAGCACGGCCGGCAGGCGGAGCGCCACGTCGCCGCGGCGAAGCAGGCGATCAAGTGGTTCGGCCTCTGGTACGGGCGCTATCCCTATCCCACGCTGACCGTCGTCGACCCGGCGTTCGGCGCCCGCGGCTCTGGGGGCATGGAGTACCCGACGTTCATCACGGCCGGCACCACGGTGCTGTTCAACCGCTGGCCGTTCGATCGCATGCTGCTGCCCGAGGAGGTGACCGTGCACGAGTTCGGCCACCAGTACTGGCAGAGCATGGTGGCCAGCAACGAGTTCGAGGAGTCGTGGCTCGACGAGGGCTTCAACAGCTACGCCACCGGCAAGGTGATGCGCCAGGCGTTCGGCCCGTGGACGATCGACGCGCTCGGCCTGCGCATCGGGTCGGCCGAGCTGCCGCGGCTCGGCAACTCGGTCGAGCGCATGTTCGACCGCGTCCGCACCCCGGCCTGGGGCTACTCGTCGTCCGGCAACTACGGCTTCAACTCGTACGCGCGCACCGATCTGACCCTGCGCACGCTCGAGGGCCTGCTCGGACCGCAGGCGATGGCGCGGGTGATGCGCACGTACCACGAGCGGTTCCGCTTCCGCCACCCGTCGAGCGAGGACTTCTACAAGGTCGTGGACGAGGTGGCGGGCCGCGACCTGCGCGACTTCTTCGCCCAGGCGATCGAGCGCCCCGGCGTGCTCGACGACGAGGTCGCGGTGGTCACCAGCGCCCGCGTCGAGGAGCCGCGCGGCGTGTTCGGCGAGGGCCCCGCGCGCAAGACCGTGACGGGGAAGGATGCGCGCGAGCAGGCGCAGCGCAAGGACGCGGCGGGCGGGCGGCCGTGGCGGTCGACCGTGCTGGTGCGACGGCGCGGCGAGGTCGCGTTGCCGACGTCGCTCCGGCTCGAGTTCGAGGGCGGAGAGTCGCAGACGCTGACGCTGCTGGAGACCGAGCCGCCGGCGGGCAGCGTCGACGTGGAGAAGGCGGGCCTGCTGCCCGCGGCGGCCGGCAGCGAGCCGTGGCGCAGCCGTTTCAAGCGGCTGGAGCTGACCAGCCCGAAACGACTGGTCGCGGCCGGGATCGACCCCGAGCGTCGGCTCGAGCTCGACGTCAACCGCCTCAACGATGCCCGCCGGGTCGAGCCGGACTCGAGCGCCGCCACGGCGTGGAGCGCCCGCTTCGTCTTCTGGCTGCAGCAGATCGTCGCGCTGGCGGGGTTGTGATGCTGCTCCACGCGACGGCCGCGGGACTCCGCGCGATCAGCCGCCACCGCCGGCTGGTCCTCGTGCTCTGGGCGTTCGGGCTGGCGTTGTCGCTGGCGGCGACCTTCCCGCTGTGGCGCGCGCTGGCGGCGGCGATCGGGCCGCTGCCTCACGCCGACAGCCTGAGCTTCTCGGCGGAGATCTTCGCCGACCTCGTCGAGCTGCGCCCCGGCCTGATGACCGGGCTGGGCGCGGCCGCCGCCTCCACGTTCGGGCTGGGGGTGCTGGTCGGCATCGTCTTCGCCGGCGGTGCGCTCGAGGTCCTGACGAGCCGCGACGACCGCCCGTTCGCGCACCGCTTCGGGCGCGGCGCGTTCCGCTTCTTCGGTCGCTTCCTGCGCCTCGGCGCGATCACCTGTGCCATCGCATTGCCGCTCGCCGCGCTGGTCGGGGGCCCGCTCTTCGCGCTCTCCACGCGGCTGCGCCGCGACTCCGGCTCGGAGTGGCTGGCGATCGGGACGTGGGGTGCGGCGCTGCTGGCGATCGGCCTGGTGGTGCTCGTCGTGCTGCTGGTCCAGGACGCGGCCCGGGTCCGGATCGTGACGACCGACGAGCGTCGCGTGCGCAAGGCGTTGCGTCCGGCGTTGTCGACCGTGTGGCGCGGGAAGGCTGCGTGGCTGGGCACCTGGATGCTCAACGCCCTCGCCCTGCTCGTCCTGTTCGCCGCCTACCTCGCGGTGGCGGAGGCGATCCCCGCGGGCCGGGCGCTGTTCCTGCTCCTGCTGCTGCAGCAGGCTTTCGTGCTGTCGCGCTGCGGGCTGCGGGTCGCCTTGCTCGGTTCGGAGGTCGCGCTGGTCGAGGCGCTCACGCCCGCCCCGCCGCCGACGCCGGTCGAACCGCTGCCGGCCCACCCACCGGACTCGGCACCCGAGCCGCCGCTGGCCTGAGCAGCGGGAAGGTTCAGCGCGACAGGCGCGCCCGCGCCACGACCTGCTCCGCCTGCCACAGGTGGCGCCGGCCGTGGGCGGCGAGGATGCGGAAGCCGACCCCCGTCGTCCACGGCAGCCAGGCGACGAGCGGGTTGCGGAAGCGGATGCCGCCCAGATCGAGATCTGCGCTCTGCACGAGCAGGGCGATCGCAGCCTCGTGTGCGTGGGCAAAGCGCTCCAGCAGCGCGTCGCGCTCGGCCCGCTCCTGCGGCGGCCGGATCACGTCCAGGGTCGGCGTCTTGAGCTTCACCGGCGGCTCGAGCTGGCGCAGGAACAGCCGGCTCGGCAGGCCGGGCGTGAGCGGGCCGCGGCGCAGCCGGCCCTCCGCGCGCCCACGTTCGAGCGCCATCCGCATCGGCGCGAGGTAAACGCGGGCGCCGACCACGAGGTGCTCGAGGCACAGGGCGACGCTCCAGCTCCCGGCCGCGGGCGGTGCGTTGAGCGCCTCGTCCGACAGCGGCGCGAGCAGCGTTCGCGCCCGCGGGGTGAGCGCCGCCAGCTCGTCGACGATCTGCGCCAAGTCGGCCGGGAGACCGGCCATCCGGCTACTTCTTCATCGCCGCGAGCGTCTTCTGGATGCGCTCGCGGGTCGAGGCCTGGAACCAGCCGTCGAGCCACTCGGGCAGCAGCTCCGGCTCGCGCTCGCGCATCGCCGCGGTGGCCTGCGCCCGCAGGTACGACTTGGTCACGCCGTAGCTGAAGGCGTCGCGCTCGCACAGCTCGCGCAAGCGCGCGAGGCAGGCGTCCTCGAAGCCGTCAGCGTCGGCCAGCGCGTCGACGAGGCCGACCGCGAGCGCGTCTTCATCCGCGAAGTTGTTGCCGAGCAGGGCGACGCGGGTCAGCGCGGTCGGCGCGACGTTGGCCTCGAGCAGCAGCGCCACCGACCACGGCAGCGGCACGCCGACCTTGACCTCGTTGAGGCCGATCTGGGCGCCGCCGCGCCGGAGCACGCGCAGGTCGGCGGCCAGCGCGATCACGCAACCGCCGGCGACCGCGTGGCCGGACAGCGCCGCGACCACCGGCTTGCGCAGCGCGTAGAGGTCGACCACCGCCTCCGAGAAGCGGGTCATGAACGCGCCCATCGTGCCGCGGTCGAACTCGAACAGCACCCGCAGGTCGAGGCCGGGGCAGAACACCTTGGGGTGGGCCGAGCACAGCAGCACGCCGCGCACCGCCGGGTCGGCCGCGACCTGCGCGGTGGCGGCGATCAGGTCCTCGACGAAGGCGGGGTCGATCGCGTTCGCGGACGCCTTGTCGAAGCGGAACAGGGCCAGGCCATCGGAGGTCGACTCGATGCGGATGGTGGTCATCCGGGGATTATCCGCAAGTCGAAAATGAAATACGGGTGCGCCCGTCTTGACAATACCCCTGGGGGGTACTAGATTACATACCGCCAGGGGGTATAGAGGCCATCATGAAGAACGTGACGCTGGAGATCTCGGGGATGAGCTGCGGGCACTGCGTGGGGCGGGTGACGAAGGCGCTCGCCGCGCTGCCGGGCGTGAAGGTGGGAGGCGTGCAGGTGGGCCGGGCGGAGCTCGAGGCCACCGAGGAGGTTGCGGAGGACGCGTTCCGGAAGGCGATCGACGCGATCGGCTTCCAGGTCACCGCGGTCCGCTCGTGAGCAGCGCCACGACGCCGGCCAGTTCCGCCCAGATCAGCTTGCCGGTCGAGGGCATGACCTGCGCGGCCTGCGTCGGCGCCGTGGAGCGCTCGTTGCGCAAGGTGCCAGGCGTCGCGGACGCCTCGGTCAACCTGGTGCTGAAGCGGGCCCACGTCGTGTTCGACGCCGCCGCGACGGCGCCGACCGCGCTGGTGGCGGCGATCCGCGACGCCGGCTACGAGTCGGACCTGCCGCAACCCGAGGCCGACCCGGTGGCCGAGGCTGCCGCGCGCGAGGCGGGCGAGGCCCGCGAGTACCACGCGCTGCGCCGCGACGCGGCCGTCAGCCTGCTCGCGGCCAGCGCCGCGATGGTGCTCTCGATGCCGCTGATGGCGCCGGCGGGCCACGTCCACGGCGCCACCCCCGACCCGCTGATGGGGGCCCTGATGGCGGCGCTGGAGCCGCCGGTGCGGGCGCTGTTGCCGTGGCTGTACGACGTGCCGCGTCGCGCGCTCGAGGGCGGGCTGCTGCTGCTCACCACCCTCGTCCTGTTCGGCCCCGGCCGGCCGTTCTTCGTGAACGGCTGGAAGGGTGCCCGCCACGGTGCGCCCAACATGCACACGCTGGTGGCACTCGGCACCGGCGCGGCGTTCGCGTGGTCGCTCGCGGTCACGCTGGTCCCCGGCTTCTTCACCGAGCGCGGTGTCGCGCCCGACGTGTACTACGAGGCCGCGCTGTTCATCGTCGCCCTCGTGCTGCTCGGCCGCACGCTCGAGGCTCGCGCCCGCCGCCGCACGCTGGCCGCGTTGCGCGCGCTCGGCGAGCTGCAACCGAAGTCGGCCCGCGTGCGCCGCGGTGAAGACCTCGTCGACGTCGGCATCGCCGAGGTGCGCCAGGCCGACGTGGTCGTGGTGCGGCCCGGCGAGCGGCTGCCCGTCGACGGCGTCGTGACCCTGGGCGCGTCGGCCGTGGACGAGTCGATGTTGACCGGCGAGTCGATGCCGGTCGCCAAGGCCGCGGGCGATGCCGTCGTCGGTGGCACGGTCAACCGCACCGGCAGCTTCGAGTACCGGGCGACGACGCTCGGCGCGCACAGCGTGCTGTCGCGGATCGTCAGGCTGGTGGGTGAGGCGCAGGCCTCGCGGGCGCCGATCCAGGACCTCGCCGACCGCATCAGCGCGGTGTTCGTGCCGGCGGTGCTGGTCGCGTCGGTGTTGACCTTCGCCGCCTGGGCGTTCTTCGGCGGCGCGGACGCGCTGGTGCGCGGCGGCGCCGCGGCGGTGGCGGTGCTGATCATTGCCTGCCCGTGCGCGATGGGGCTGGCCGTGCCGACCGCGATCCTCGTCGCCTCGGGCCGCGCGGCCAGTGCGGGCGTGCTGGTCAAGGGCGGCGAGGCGCTGCAGCGGCTCGGCGAGGTGGACACCATCGCGTTCGACAAGACGGGCACGCTGACGGTGGGCCGACCGGAGATCGTCGCGCAGTGGACAGCACCCGGGGCGGACGAGGCCGCCGCCCTGGCCGCGGCCGCGGCCGTCGAGGCCCGCTCGGAGCATCCGCTGGCGGAGGCGATCACCCGCGCTGCGCAAGGCCGTGATCTCGGCCTGGCCGCGGTCGTGGACTTCGCGGCCACGCCCGGACAGGGTGCGCAGGCCCGGGTCGGAGCGGCGCTGGTGAAGGTGGGCAGTGCGGCCTTCCTGCGCGCGGCCGGGATCGACACCGCCGCGGCCGAAGCCGCGACGGCGGCCTGGCGCGAGCAGGCGCGGACCGTGTTCTACGTCGCCCTCGACGGCCGCGCGGCGGCGGCCTTCGCGGTGGCCGATGCGCTCAAGCCCGGCGCGCCGGCGGCGATCGCCCGCCTGCGCGGGCTCGGCCTGCAGGTCGTGATGCTGACCGGTGACCACGAGGCGACCGCCCAGGCGATCGCCCGCGCGGCGGGCATCGACGAGGTCCGGGCCGGCCTCTCGCCCGAGACCAAGCTGGCGGCGATCGCGGCCTTGCGCGAGCAGGGGCGCAAGGTGGCGATGGTGGGCGACGGGATCAACGACGCCCCCGCGCTGGCTCGCGCCGACGTCGGCATCGCGATGGGCACCGGCACCGACGTCGCCATGGAGGCGGCGGACGTGGCGCTGATGCGCGGCGAGCTCGACGGCGTCGCCACCGCGGTGGCGCTGTCGCGAGCGACGCTGCGCATCACGAAGCAGAACCTGTTCTGGGCCTTCGCCTACAACGTGATCGGCATCCCGGTGGCGGCGGGCGTCCTGTTCCCGGCTTTCGGCCTGCTGCTCTCGCCGGTGCTGGCCTCGGCCTCGATGGCGCTGTCCTCGGTCAGCGTGGTGACCAACAGCCTGCGCTTGCGTACTGTGGAGCTCTAGATGAAGGAACTGGTGATGGACCACGGCTGCGCCTGCGACGCCCCGGGCGAGCGCAAGGCGAAGGCGGTCGACCCCGACATCAAGGAACGCAACCGCAAGCGGCTGCGGCGGATCGAGGGCCAGGTCCGCGGCGTGCAGAAGATGGTCGAGGAGGACCGCTACTGCGCCGACGTGCTGACCCAGATCTCGGCGATCCACGAGGCGCTGCGCGCCGTGTCCCGCGAGCTGCTGCGCAACCACCTGAAGCACTGCGCGACGGCCGCCATCCGCTCCGGCCCCGAGCAGGCGGAGGCGATGTACGACGAACTCGTGGAGCTGATGCACAAACACGCGCGATGAGGCCACCCGATTGACCTTTGGTGGGCGAGGCCCGGCTTGGCCGCCGATCGTCGACGAACTGGTCGCGGCGTGGGGAAGCCGGCTGCCGGCGGCCTACGTGTCGCTGCTGATGCGCTGCAACGGCGGCGAGGGCACGCTGCCCGTCCATCCCCATCGCGCCATCCTGTGGCCTGCCGACGAGGTGCTGCAGCTCAACGACCATTTCGACGTCGGCCACGCCTACCCGGGCCTCCTGGGCATCGGTGGCGACGGCGGCGCGAACCTGATCGCGTTCGACACCCGCCCGCCGCATCCGTGGCGAGTGGTGGCGGTGCCCTATGTCGGAGTCGAACAGGAGATGCGCGAGATCGCGCCCGACTTCACGACCTTCCGTGCGCTGCTCGGCTTCGGCGCTGGCGAGGAAAAGAGCGACAACTGAGCGGCGGGCCGCGGCCCGGTCTCGTCGTCGAGGTCGTCGACCGGGGCCGCCAGGCCGTGCTTCGCACACAGCCGCGCCATGCGTTCACGCATCCGATCCAGGTAGGCCCCGCCGAGGTACGCGCCGCTGGCGTAGGCGCGGTGATAGGCCAGGGCGTAGCGCGGGAACGCCGTCTCCAGCCAGCCCAGGTACTTCTCGCGGGTGGGCGAGCGCAGGAACAGCAGGTTCCAGGTCACGCGCGCGACGCCGTGGGCGCGGGCCGCGGCCAGCAGCGCGTCGAGCGACTCCTCCGCGTCGGTCAGCGCCGGCAGCACCGGCGACACCGCGAGCGCCGCGTCGAGCCCCGCCGACCGCAGCCGCCGCAGCACCTCGAGCCGCACGGCCGGCGGCGGCGCCCACGGCTCGACCTCGCGCAGCAGCGCCGCGTCGGTCGAGATCAGCGACACCCGGATGCTGAGGTGGCCGCGGCCCGCGATGTGAGTCAGCAGGTCGAGGTCGCGCAGGATGGCGGCGCCCTTGGTGGTGATCGCCAGCCGCGCCCCGCGATGGGCCGCGATCCGGGTCAGCACCTGGCGGGTCACGCCCAGCGCCGGCTCGCCCGGCTGGTAGGGGTCGGTCGCGGTGCCGAGGGCCACGGTCTCGCCGCGCGCCACCAGCGCCGGCAATCGCCGCTCGAGGTCCTCGAGCCCGCCGCGCTTCACGTAGATCAGCGAGTGGAAGTCGTTCTGCGGGTCGGCCCCGAGGTACTCGTGGGTGTACGCCGCGTAGCAGTAGCGGCAGCCCATGGCGCAGCCACGATAGGGGTTGATCGTCCAGTCGAACGGCATCCGCGAGGTCTCGGGGCAGCGGTTGAGCAGCGCCTTCGTGGCCAGGTCGCGGTAACGCACGCCGTGCCGCTCGTGCACGTCGTGGCACCCGAGCCGGGGAGCGAGGTGGGGAGCCGCGATGCCGGGCTGAATCATGCTTTCGCTTTATCTTTGCCTCTCGATCCGACCCAGCGCAAGCGCCGGGCGCGATAATCCGCGGATGACCCCCGGCTCGCTGGCGGAAGCGCTCGATCGCCGCACGCGCCCCGCCACGCTGTGCGAGCCGTTGGCGGCGGGCCGCGTGCGCTGCGTCGCCTGTGGCCACCGCTGCGTGGTGCCGCCGGGCCAGCGCGGGATCTGCAAGGTCCGCTTCAACGACGGCGGCACGCTGCGCGCGCCGTGGGGCTACGCGGCCGGGATCGCCGTCGACCCGGTGGAGAAGAAACCGTTCTTCCACCTCCTGCCGGGCGCTCGCGCGCTCTCGTTCGGCATGCTCGGCTGCGACCTGCACTGCGGCTATTGCCAGAACTGGGTCACCTCGCAGGCCCTGCGCGATCCCGCCGCGGTCTCGCCGCCGCGCGACGTCTCGCCCGCGGACCTGGTGGCACTCGCCCTCGAGCACGGCGCGCCGATCGTCACCTCGACCTACAACGAGCCGCTGATCACCGCCGAGTGGGCCGTCGACGTGTTCCGCCCCGCGCGCGAGGCGGGCCTGCTGTGTTCGTTCGTCTCCAACGGCAACGGCACGCCCGAGGTGCTCGACTTCCTGGCGCCGTGGGTGTCGGCCTACAAGGTCGACCTGAAGAGCTTCCGCGACCGCCCGTACCGCGACCTCGGCGGCACCCTGCAGCGAGTGACCGAGACGCTGGAGGGACTCGTCGCGCGCGGGATCTGGGTCGAGGTGGTGACGCTGATCGTGCCCGGCTTCAACGACGACGAGGCCGAGCTGCGCGACCTCGTCCGCTTCCTGGCGGCGCTCTCGCCCGACATCCCGTGGCACGCGACGGCGTTCCACTCCGATTACAAGATGGACACCACGCCCGACACCGGGACGCGCCAGTTGCTGCGCGCGGTCGAGCTCGGCCGCGAGGCGGGGCTGCGCTTCGTCTACGCAGGCAACCGCCCCGGCCGCGTCGGCGGGCTGGAGGACACGCGCTGTCCTGGCTGCGACGCGCTGCTCGTCGAGCGCGTCGGCTTCGTCGTGCGCCGCAATCGGCTCGAGCACGGGACCTGCCCCGACTGCGCGCGCGCGATCCCCGGCGTGTGGCAGGCGCCGCCCCCGGGCCGGCTGCAGACCGCCGCGTGAGCGCCTTCGCGGCCGCCTGTGCCGCCCGCTTCGGCGACCGGGCCCGCGCCGAGGCGCCGCTCGCCCCGTTCACCACGCTGCGCGTCGGGGGGGTCGCCGAGGTCCTGCTCGACGCCCATGGTGAAGGCGAGGTGATCGACGCGTTGCAGCTCGCGGCGGCCCACGGCGTGGCGGTGACGCTGCTCGGCGGCGGCTCCAACGCGCTCGTCTCCGACGCCGGCATCCGCGGCCTGGTGCTGCGCTGTCGTCGCGGCGCGATCCGCGCGGAGGACGATGGCGTACGCGCCGAGGCCGCGGCCACGATCAACGGCCTGGTCCGCCACTGCATCGGCCACGGCCTCGCCGGGCTCGAGGCGTGGGCCGGCACGCCGGGCAACGTCGGCGGCGGCATCTGCGGCAATGCCCATTTCCAGGGCCGGCTGCTGTCGGAGCACGTGATCTCCGTGCGGCTCGCATCGCGCGACGGCGCCTGCGTCGTCGAGGTGCCGACGGCCGAGATGGACTTCGGCTACGACCGCTCGCGGGTGCAGCGAAGCGGCGAGGTCGTGATCTCCGCACTGTTCCGCGTCGTGCCGGGCGAGCCCGAGGCGCTGCGCGAGACCGCGCGCGCTTCGCTCGCCTTCCGCAAGCGCACCCAGCCGCTGCACCTGCCCTCGGCGGGCTGCTTCTTCCAGAACCCCGACCCCGCGCGCGACCCGCTGCCACCGGGGATGCTCGCCTCGGCAGGCGCGCTGATCGACCGCGCGGGGATGAGGGGCGCGCGCCTCGGCGGGGCGCAGGTGTCCACGGTCCACGCCAATTTCCTGGTCAACACGGGCGGCGCCACCGCGGCCGACTTCGACCGCCTGGCCCGCTCCTGCGTCGAGCGTGTGCAGGAGCTTTTCGGCGTGCGCCTGCGCGAGGAGATCGCCCGGCTCGGCCCGTGGCCACAGGGGAAGCCCTAGGCTCCCGCGGTGGAGCTGTCCGAACCTTCGACCGCCGCGCCCGCGGTGCGTGGCAGCGCCGTCCGCCTCGCCACGGAAGTCGTCGGCCGCGGCCTGGCCTTCGCGGCGACGCTGCTGATCGCGCGCGGTCTCGGCCCCGCGAGCTACGGCACCTTCGTGGTCCTGCTGGGCGTCGCCCTGGTCGCCGCCGAGAGCGCGGACCTGGGCCTGGCCGGGACCGCGGCGCGCACGCTGGCGGACCGATCGTGGCGGCTGCGCGACCTGGTCCGCGCCAAGCTCGCGCTGTCGAGCCTGGTGTTGATCCCGGCGACGGCGCTCGGACTCGCCGGGGCCGGCAACGGGCCGCTGCACGTGCTCCCCATGCTGATGGCGGCCGTGGTCGCGGTGAGCTGGGTGGAGGCCCTGGGCGTCGCCCTGCGCAGCGCCCGCTGGCCCGTCGCGGAAGCGGCCGTCGTGCTCGCGGCCCGTGCCGGCCTGCTCGCCGCGGTCGTCGGGCTCGGGCCGGGAGGCGCCCGGCTCGAGGACTACGCCACCGCGACGGCGCTGGCCCCGCTGCCCGCCCTGGCGCTGGCGGCGCTGCTGACCGCGCGCGCCTACGCCGGCGAGCCAGGCGGGACGCGCAGCATCGGCGCCGTCGTCGGCGAGGCGCTGCCCGTGGGGCTCGCCACCGGTCTCGCCCTGGTGGCCTACCGGATCGAGTTGTGGCTGATGCTGCCGCTGCGCGGCGCGGTCGAGACGGGCTTGTTCGGCGGCGCGCTGCGCGCCTTCGATGGCCTCAAGCTGATCCCCGGGGCGATCGCCCAGGGCGCCATGCCGTATCTCGTGGAGGAGTCCGGGGCCCGCACCGCGCCGGCCCACGAGCGCACGGTGCGCAACGTCGTGCTGCTCGCCGCGCCGGCGGCCGTCGCCTTGTTCGCGCTGGCGCCGCAGGGGGTCGCCTTGCTGCTGGGCGACGCCTTCGCGGCGGCGGCCGGGCCGGTGCGCCTGCTGGCCCTCGCCGTCGTGCCCGCCTTCCTCAACGCCTTCGTCCAGCAGGCGCTCCTGGCCGCGGGCCGCGCCCCCGAGATGCCACGGCTGATGGCGCTACGGCTGCTGGCCTCGCTCAGCCTCGGCCTGCTCGCGATCCCGGCCTTCGGCGCTCTCGGGGCGGCGGCCACCTGCGCCTGCGCCGAGTTGCTGGTGCTGGCGCGGGGCGTGTTCATCCTCCGGCCGATGCGCGCGCCGCTGGCTGCGGCCCTGCGCGACGCGCTGCGCGGAGCCGCGGCCATGGCCGTCGTGCTCGCGCTGCTCTCGACGAGCCCGGGACTCGGTCTCGGCCTCTCGCTGGTCGCCTACGTCGCCGTCGTCGCCCGCAGGGCGCGCGCGTGAGGCTCCGGTCTGCGGCCGCGCTGCTCTTCGCGCTGGCGATGTTGCCCCGCGTCGTCGCGGTGCTGTACGTCGACGCCGACCCGGTTCTCTCCGAGCGGGTGCTGGCGCCGGACTCCCGCTCCATGTACCTGCCGATGGCGGCCAACGTCGTCAGCGGGGTCGGTTACCACGTGCAGGTCGATCCGACGGCTCCGCTGACGATCCCGCCCGCGTACCCGGCGTGGCTCGCCACCCTCTCGCAGGTCCTCGGGCGCGAGCCGTCGCCGCTGCTGATCGGGCTGCTCAACGCCGTGCTGCGCGCGTTCGGCGTGGTGATCCTGCTGTTGCTGGCGGAGGGGATCGTGCCGCGGCCCGCGGCCGTGGCGGCCGCGCTGCTCTACGCGCTCGACCCGTGGGAGGCGTTCTGGACGCCTTACGTGTTGAAGGAGAGCGTGGCGGTGCCGCTGCTGCTGCTCGCCGTGCGTGCCGCGCGCGCCGCCCATCAGGCGCCGCGCCCGGCGACCGCCGCCACCGCCGGCTTCGTCGCCGCCACGGCCACCCTCGCCTGGTTCGGCAATGGCGTCGTCGCGCTGTGGGCGCTCGCCGGCCTGACGCGCGCGACGCGGGCTCGGGCGATGACGCCCCGCGGCCCGGTGCTGGCCTTCGTCGCGGCCGCCGCGGCCGTCTTCCTGCCGTGGTGCGCGCACGTGGCGGTCGCCGTGCCGCAGGAGAGCTGGCGGCACGTGCCGGACCGCGTGCTGCTGCGCTTCGCCGGCCGCCCGTTCGTGCCCGAGGCGCGCACCTCCGGCTACCCGCCCGACACGGACCCGAAGGTGTTCCGGCCGACGCGCACGTCGAAGCGGGGCCAGCCGCCGAACCCTCCGCCCTCGACGCTACTGGGTCGCCTGCCGCGGAACCTGGCGGCGGCCTTCGTCAACCTGTGGCGGCCCGCGCACGCCGGCTCCGCGCCGACGACACTCCTGCTGTTCGGCCTGCCGTACGTCGTCTTCATGGGGTTCTCGCTCGCGGGCCTGCTGCTGGCCTGGCGCGAGCGGCTCGGCCTCGGTGGCCTGCCCTCGCTGCTCGTGGCGATGACCGTGGTCCTGTTGCTGGTGACCGGCGGGGTTCGCCAGCGCCAGTATCTGACCCCGCTGCTGGCCGTGCCGGCGGGCCTCGCCCTCGCCCGCCTCGCCGACCTCCGGGCCGTGCGCCGAGTTGTGTGAGACTCGTCCACGATCAGCCGAAGGAGCCCGTCATGGATCAGCGATTCATCGACCTCTACGACGCCTACACCCACGGCGCGATCGAACGCCGCGCGTTCTTCGACCGGCTGGCCCAGGTCGCCGGCGGCGTGACCGCGGCGTCGGCCCTCTTCGCGGCGCTGCGCAACGAGTACGCGGTGGCGGAGACGGTCGCGGAGGACGACCCGCGACTCGTGGTCGAGACCGTCGCCTACGGCGGCGCCGGCAGCTCGGGTTATCTCGTGCGCACGAAGGACGGCGGCAAGCGCGGCGCGGTGATCGTGATCCACGAGAACCGCGGCCTCAACGCCCACATCAAGGACGTGACGCGCCGGGTCGCGCTCGACGGCTACCTGGCGCTGGGCGTCGACCTGCTCGCGGTCAGCGGCGGCACGCCCGCGGACGAGGATCAGGCCCGCGAGGCGATCGGCAAGCTGGACGCGGCCGACACGCTCGTCAAGCTCAAGGCCGCGGTCGTGTACCTGGCCGCCCACGAGCTGGGCAACGGTCGCGTCGGCGCGGTCGGCTTCTGCTGGGGCGGCGGCACCGTCAACCGGCTGGCGGCGGCCGGCGCGGGCCTGCACGCGGGCGTCGCCTACTACGGTCGCACCCTGCCGCCCGCGGAGGTACCGCAGCTCGCGGCCCCGCTGCTGCTGCACTACGCCGGCAAGGACGAGCGCATCAACGCCACGATCCCCGAGTTCGAGCAGGCGCTGAAGGCGGCGGGCAAGGCCTACGAGTTGCACGTGTACGACGGCGTCAACCACGCCTTCAACAACGACACCAGCGCAGCCCGCTACGACGAGGCCGCGGCGAAGCTGGCGTGGGGGCGCACGCTCGAGTTCTTCAAGAAGCACCTGGCGCGCTGAGCGAGCGATGGCCAAGCTGCGGGTCACCGGCGGCCGCCGCCTCTCCGGCCGGATCGAGGTCGGCGGCAACAAGAACGCGGCGCTGCCGCTGATCGCCGCCTGCCTGCTGACGGCCGACGAGTGCGTGCTCGAGAACGTGCCGCACATCAAGGACGTCGACGTGATGGCGCGGCTGCTGCAGGACCTCGGCGCGACGGTCACCGGCCTCGGCAGCAGTCGCCTCACCATTTGCGCGGCGAACCTGACGAGCGACGCGCCCGACCCGCGGCTGGTCGGCCGCCTGCGCGGTTCCGTGCTGCTGATGGGCGCGCTGCTGGCGCGCCGCGGCCGCGTGCGGCTGGCGACCCCCGGCGGCGACTTCCCGACCCGGCGCACGATCTCGACCCACGTCCAGGCGCTGGTGGCGCTGGGCGCGCGGGTGATGGACGAGGAAGGCCACGTGCTGGAGGCGCCCGACGGCCTCAAGGCCGCCTCGTTCTACCTCGACGAGGCCTCGGTCACCGGCACCGAGACGGCGCTGCTGGCCGCGGCCGCGGCCCCCGGGACGACCGAGATCCGCCACGCCGCCTGCGAGCCGCACGTCGTCGAGTTGTGCCGCTTCCTGACTGCGATGGGCGCGACCGTGGAAGGCGCGGGCACGCCGACGCTGCGGGTCCACGGCGGCGGCACGCTGCGCGGGGCGCAGCACCGGATCGACGGCGACTACATCGAGGCCGGCAGTTGGGCGGTGCTGGCGGCGGTGACGCGCGGCGAGATGGTGGTGGCCGGCGCGCGGCCGCAGGACCTCGAGCCGATCACGGCCGTGATGCAGCGGATGGGCGTGTACTGCGAGGTCGAAGGCGACGAGCTGCGCGTCTACGAGTCGCGGCTGCGCGCGATCCGGCGGCTGACGACCGGACTGTGGCCGGGCTTCCCCTCGGACATCGTCTCGTTGATGACGGTGCTGGCCACCCAGGCCGAGGGCCGCACGCTGATCCACGACTGGCTGTACGAGCTGCGGCTGTTCGCGCTGGAGCAGCTCTCCGGCATGCGCGCCGACCTGTTCCTGTGCGACTCCCACCGCATCATCGTCACCGGCCCCACGCCGCTGCGCGGCAAGACCCTCGACAGCCGCGACATCCGCTCGGGCATGGCGCTGATCGCGGCGGCGCTGGCGGCGGAGGGGGAGTCGGACATCCTCGGCGTCGAGATCACCGAGCGCGGCTACGCCCGCCTCGCCGAGCGCCTGACGGCGCTCGGCGCCCAGGTCGAGCGCACGGACGACTGAGCACCCGCAAAAAACCCTTGACGCGGTGATTGTATCGCTGTACTAATACAGCGGTACGGACTCGTGATGCCCCCGCTGCGGGTCGACCCCGCCCTTCCCGTCCCGTTGTGGAGCCAGATCGAGGACGGACTGCGCCGCCGGATCGCCACCGGCGCGCTGGCGCCCGGGGCAGCGATGCCGTCGGTGCGCGAGCTGGCCGGCGAACTGCGCGTCAACCCGGCCACGGTCGTGCGCGCCTACCAGCGGCTGGTCGACGACGGGATGCTGGAGGCGCGGCGCGGCGCCGGCACCTTCGTCGCCGCCGCGCCGGCGCTGCCCTCGCGGGCGGAGCGCCTGCGAGGCCTGCGCGAGGCGGCGCACCGCTTCGTGGACCAGGCCGCCGGCCTCGGCGCGAGCCGCGACGATGCGGAGGCGGCGCTGCGGGCGGCCTGGCCGCGCGCTTCCCGTGATTCCGAGGAGGAGCGATGAGCACGATTCCCCTTCAGGTGGAGGCGGTCTCGGTTCGCCACGGCCGCCCCTGGCTGCTGCAGGGTGTCTCGTTCGAGGTGAAGCCCGGCGAGGTCGTGGCGCTGCTCGGCCGCAACGGCGTCGGCAAGACCTCGCTGCTGCGGGTGGCGCTCGGCCTGATGCCCTCCGCCGTCGGCGGCGTACGGGTCTTTGGCCGCGACCCGTGGCGGCAGCGAGCGCGGGCCCTGGCCCGGGTCGGCGTCGTGCCCGACACGCCGGACGCGCCGCCGGAGCTGGACGCCCGCGGCCTGTGCCGTCTCGTGGCTGCTCTCCACGAGCGCTGGGACGACACGGCGACGCGCGCTCGGCTGGTGCGCTTCGAGGTGCCCGAGCGGGTGCCGTTCGCGCGGCTGTCGCGCGGCCAGAAAGGAGCCGTGATGCTGGCGCTGGCGCTGGGGCACGAGCCCGACCTGCTGGTGCTCGACGAGCCGACGCTGGGCCTCGACGTGATCGCCCGCGACGCGTACTTCGGCGAGCTGATCGCGGAGCTGTCCGACCGCGGCACGGCCGTGGTGCTCGCCAGCCACGACCTGGCGCTCGTCGAGCGCCTGGCCGAGCGCGCGATCGTGCTGCACGACGGCGCCGTCGCCGCGGATCTGACGATCGACGCCCTGAAGAGCCGGTTCCGGCAGGGCGGCGAGCCGCTCGACCTGGAGGCGGCGTTCGCCCGCCTCGCGCTGCGGAAGGCGTCGTGAGGTTCCGCGCGGTCGCCGCCATCGCGGGCCGTGAGTTCCGCGAGCGCTGGCTGCTGCTGCCCACGGCCCTGTTCGTCGGGGTCGCGCCGGTCGGCCTCGCCAACTGGTACCTGCCCGCGGCGCAGGTCGCCGAGCGGGACGCGGTAGGCGCCCTCTACATCGTCACCTTCAGCCTGCTGGCCGCAGGGCTCGTCGGCGCCTCGCTCGCCGGGCGTGATCTCGTCGATCGCCGGCTGGGTTTCTATCTCGCCCGCCCAGTCGGCTGGGTGACCCTGCTGTCCGGCCAGGGGGTGGCCGCAGGTGCCCTGCTGCTGTGCGCGGTGGTGCTCGTGATCCTGCCGTCGGCGCTCACGAGCCCCGAGCTGGGATCGCGCATCGCGGGATCGCCGCTCGCGTTCGCCACCGGGCCGCTTGCCGCGAACCTCGGCGTGCTCGCCCTGGTGACCGGTCTGAGCGCCGGGCTCTTCGGCATCGCCTTTCGCGTCCGCTCGCGCTGGCTGCTCGTGGATCTGCTCGGCCTTGCGGTGCTTGCGGCGCTCGCCCGTCACGCGCTCCTCCGGCTCGAGGCCGAGTCGTCCTACCCGCACTTCACGACGGACCACGTCGTCGTGGTCTGCGCGACTGCTGGGCTGCCCTTCGCGCTCGGCCTCGCCGCACAACTGGCCTGCGGCCGCGGCGACCCGATCCGCGCCCACCGCGCCTTCTCGCTGACGGTGTGGTCGTTGTTGCTGGCCCTCGGCATGCTCGGCCTCGTGGTCCTCGAACAGGCGCTCGCCGGTGGCATCGACCGCCCGTTGTGGCAGTCGGCGCGCACGACGGTCGTGTCCCCGGACCGCCGTTGGGAGTGGGTGGTGACGGAGAAGGCTTCGTGGCTCCTCGGTCGCACCGCCTTCCTGCGGCGGACCGATGGCACCCGAGTCGAGCGCGTGGGCTCCAACTGGAGCACGGCTCCCGTCTTCTCCGCCGACTCGCGCCGGGTCGCCTGGACCGAGTTCTGGCCGGCGACGGGCGACGGGGATGTGGTCGTCGTCGACCTGGGCGATGCGGGGTTCCGCCGGGTCGGCACACTCCCGCGCCCGCGTGCCTGGGGACAGGCGCTCGCCCTCTCGCCGGACGGCGCCTGGCTCGCCGTCGTCGACGTCGACGGCCTCCGGGTGCACGCGCTCGAGCGCGGCGCCGACGTCGCGAAGCTCGCGTTAGCGGAGCCGGCGCGGCAGGTCGCTCGCGCCTATTTCCTCGACGCCGACACCGTGTGCCTGCGCGCCCTGCCCGCGCGCCGCGCTCGCGCCGCGGACTACCGCATCGAAGTGGCTTCAGCCGTGGTCACGCCGCTCGTCGCGGGCGCTCCGGACGCCTGCACGTTCGCCGTGCCCTGAAAGGCCACGGGCCGCGCCTCCCGTGGGGGAGGCGCGACCCGCGGCGACGTCCGGACGGTCGCGTCAGTTGAAGCGGATGGCGGCGATCTCCTCGTCGTTCTTGATCAGCAGCAGGCCGCCGGCGAAGACCGGGCTGGCGTTGACGCGCGGGCCGCGGGTCAGCACCTCGAGCTTCGCCTTCTCCTTCCAGCCCGCGCGGGTCGCTTCGCCGACGTGCAGTGTTCCGGAGCTGCGCGGCAGCAGCAGCACGTGACCGTCGAGCGAGAAGGCGGCGCCAAAGTACATCTTGTGCTTCCAGAGCGCTTGACCCGTCTCGGGGTCGACCGCCGCGAAGTCGTCGTCGCGCACGCCGAAGAACAGCCCGTCCTTCAGGAATGGCGGGTTGAGGCCGCCGGTGACGTCGCGGGTCGTGGCGGCGGGCGTCAGCTTGTAGCCTGC
>JAMPXO010000070.1 GCA_023701125.1 Vicinamibacteria bacterium
CAAAGCCGGGCACCGGTCCCGCAGGGGCTCACGCCGCGAACGGACGCGGCTCCGCCCCCGCACCCCGGGGGGGTTCCGGGGCCCGGCAAAGCCGGGCACCGGTCCCGCAGGGGCTCACGCCGCGAACGGACGCGGCTCCGCCCCCGCACCCCGGGTGGGTTCGGGAACCCGGGGATGGGCAGCCGCCAGACCCAGCGCCAACCAGAAGTGGCGGAAGTCCTCGACGTCCGTGGCGAGGCCGTCGAGCAGCAGCGCGGCCAGGGTCGCCCGCGCGTAGCTGTCGCCCGCTCCGCGCAGGGCGCCGAGGGCGGCGACCGCGAACAGGAAGAACGCCGGCAGGCCGTAGCTCGCCGCGACGCTGAGCGCCGTGTTGTGGGCGTGGAACGGCGCGCCCGACAGGTGGGCCGGATCGACGCCGGGCCCGACCCCCGTCAGCGGCGAGCGCCACAGCGAGTCGACGGCCGTGCTGAACGTGATCACCCGCGGCGACGGCTCGCTCGACAACCGCGCGCTCCAGGGCCGCGAGGGGTCCACGTCGATGCGGACGAGGGTGAGCACGACCAGCGCGGCGGCAACGCAGGCGGCCGCAACCCGCGCCCGCCGCCCGCCCGCGATCAGCCACGGCAGCGCGAGCAGGCTGAACAGCGCGCGCGAGAAGGTCGTCACCACCACCAGCGCGGCGCAGGCCTGGGCCAGCCGTCGCAGCCGCGGCGACATCTCGGCCGAGACCGCGCCGAACGCGAACAGCGCGTAGCTGGCCGCGAGGTTGGGGTGGGTGGAGCCCGCCCGCGGCCGCGCCCAGGCGCCGGGCACGAGGTCGCCGGGCCAGCCCACGAGTGCCGTCTCGAAACCGGCCGCGTGGGCGAGCAGTCCCGCCACGGCGAAGCCCGCCGAGCCGATCACGCCCAGGGCGACGACCCGCGCGAGCCGCGCCGGCGTTGCGAGCGCGGCTGCCAGGTACGCCGTCCCGACCAGCGACACCACACCCGCCGCCTTGAAGCCCGTCGCGACGTCGGCGTGAGCCCCCCACGACACCACGACCCAACCGCCATACCCGAGCGCGGCCCACGCCCAGGCCGCGGGCTGCGGCAACGCCCGTCGGCCGCGCGCCAGCGCGAAGAGGACGAGGGCCAGCGCCAGCGGCAGGTCGCTCCAGCGCACGGGCGTGCCCGGCCACGGCTCGGGCAGCACGCCGGGGAACGGCAGCAGCGCGACGGAAACGAGCAGAGCGCCGCGCCAGGCGCGCTCCAGACCGCTGGCCGCGGCGGCGTCCGGCGCGGCGGGGCTCGCGGGGAGCTGCGGCGAGGCTATCCTCACGCGCCGGCGATCTTCGCCGTCGCTCCTCCCCCATGCAACAGGACGCCCTCGCCGCCCGCTTCAAGACACTCGCCCGCGAGTGCGGGTTCGACCTCGTCGGCATCGCGCCCGCCGCGGCCCCGGCGTCGCTGCAGGCGTTCCCCGGCTGGATCGCGCGCGGTTACGCCGCGGGCATGGATTACATGGTCGCGCAGGCCGAGCGCCGCGCCGACGTGCGCACGGCCTTCCCGTTCGCCCGCAGCGTCGTGTGCCTCGGCGTGCAGTACGACTCGGACGCGCCGTACTCGACCTCGCCCGAGGCCCAGGGCGAAGGCTGGATCGCGCGCTACGCGTGGGGCGACGACTACCACGTCGTGGTCAAGAAGCGGGCGGAAGCGCTGCGGCGGCGGATGCACGAGGTCGCGGGAGAGTTCGAGTCGCGGGTCTACGTCGACACCGGCCCCGTCACCGAGCGCGCCTACGCCGCCGTCGCGGGGCTGGGCGCGTGGGGCAAGAACACCTGCCTGCTGCACCCCGAGCACGGCTCGTGGTTCTTCCTCGGCGTGATCGTCACCGACCTCGAGCTGGCGACCGACGCTGCGCTACCCGACATGTGCGGCTCGTGCACCGCGTGCCTCGAGGCCTGCCCGACCCAGGCCTTCGTCGCGCCGTTCGTGCTCGACGCCGGCCGCTGCATCAGCTACCTGACGATCGAGACGCGCTGGACCGTGCCCGAGGACCTGCGCACGGGCCTCGGCCGTCAGCTCTTCGGCTGCGACATCTGCCAGGACGTGTGCCCGTGGAACCGGCGACGGCGGCGCGGCGGCGGCGAGCGCTTCGCGGCGCGGCCGGGGCTGGTCGCTCCCGACCTCGCGCAGCTGGCGGCCATGGACGAGGAGGAGTTCCGCCGCCGCTTCCGCCAGAGCCCGCTGCGCCGGGCAAAGCGGCGCGGCCTGCTGCGCAACGTGGCGATCGCGATCGGCAACGCGGGCGACCTTCGTCACCGGGTGGCGCTGGAAGCGCTGTGCGCCGACGAGGACCCGGTGATCCGCGAGCACGCGGAGTGGGCCCGCGAACGCTTCGAGACCCGGCTCAGCGCGGCCGGAAGCTGAAGCGCCGGGCCGGCGTCCGCTCCACGACCTCGCCCTCGGAGTCGAGCGCCGCGACACTCCACTGCGCCGGCGCCGTGGCCACGCGCTCGGCGAGCCAGGCGGGCGCGCGATGCAGGCCCACGCCGGGCAACACCACCGCCGCGTGGATCTCCTGGCCGGCGGCGTCGATCAGCGACAGCCGCAGCGCCGCGATCCCGCGCGGCTCGACCCAACTGAACTCGACCGGCCGGGCCGGGTCCAGCTCCGCGCCGTCCGCCGGCAGCATCGCGGCCAGGTGATCGCCCGCCGGCACGACGTCGACGCCGCCCACGTAGTAGCGCAGCACCGGCATCGGGAAGCCCGCCACGGCGCCGCTGTGGACGACGCCCGTGCCGGCGCCCGCCAGCGCGAGGTTGGAGTCCGCCTCCTTGTCGTCGGCGGCTTCGACCCGGAGCAGGATCAGGTACAGGCCCTCGATCTGGCGCGGCAGCCGCGCGACGTCCGGGCCCGGCAGCGTGAATCGCCCGGTCGGCGCGAGGAACACGTCGAAGCGCTCGAGTGGCGCGTACCGCCGCTGGCGACCGCGCTCGGACGGCGGCAGCGTCGCTTCCGTGAGCAGGTCCTCGGGCGTCGGCGGCTCTTCGCCAGGCACCACGACCTCCCAGCGGCCGCGCAGCCGGCCCGTGCCGGTGTAGCTGAGCTGCGCCGAGAACCGCGGCGGCGTGGCGCCGGGCGCCAGCGCGAGGACGGGCGGTTCGCCGTCGAAGGCCAGCCGCACGTCGAGCAGCGAGAACGGCACGCGGGCGCCGCCGCCCGCCATCCTGCAGGTCACGAACACGTACTCGTCCGGCCCGCCTGCCGTCGAAACGAAGCGGCGCACGTAGAAGAAGCTCGACGTGCGGCCGGACTGCGCGGCCTGGTAGGCGCGGCGGGCGACGGACGCCGGGATCGACATCACGTCGGTGAACACCGAGCCCTGGCGGCTCGATCGGTCGTAGCGCAGCGGCAGGCTGCCGAACAGCGTGGACTCGTCGCACTTCTGCCCGATGTCCGGAGCCGCGCTCTTCAGCTCGCCGCACCAGAAGGCTTCGGCGGCCACCTGGTTCTGCAGGCCGCCGAAGGTGATGAACACGGTCGTCGCCCCGCTGGCGTCGACGTTGACGCCGTTCGGATCGCGGCGGATCGCCGCTTCCGCGGAACCCGCGGCGACGACCGCCAGCAACGCCGCGGACCGGATCAGGCTGCCTCGCATCGCTTCTCTCCTCGTCAGAAGGCGTTCACGGTGATGCCACCGCCGAGCTGCCAGCCGCGCCGATCGTCGTCGAACCCGAGTGCCAGGTCGGTCTGGCGCGCACGCTGGGTCGCGACCCGGAGGAACACGCGGGCTTGCGGCCGCCGCTGCTCGCCGCGCGGGCTGAACAGCCAGTAGGCGTTGGCGTCCAGCTCGAGGTTGCGGCTCTCGGCCGTGCCCGCTTCGTCTTCGCCGTCGGCCAGGCTGACGATGGCCGTCAGGCCCAGGCTGGGTCGCGCGCGCCAGTCGAAGTTGAGCCCCGCGCGCTGCAGCCGGTCGACGCGGCCGCTCTCCTGGCTCTCCGCCCGCTCGAACGAGAGGTCGAGACCGAGCATCAGCGTCGGCTGGGTCAGCAGCATCAGGCTGCCGCCGTGTGCGCTGTGCAGGAAGTCGGCGTTCTGGCGCCCCGGCTGCCGGTTGTCCTGGCGAACCCGGCTGTAGCGGTAGGAGACCGTCAGGCGCTGGCCGTTCCAGGTCGCGGCGCCGACCTGGTTGAGGGTCGCCTGGTCCGGCACGTGGCTGACCGCGAAGTCGGCGTTGGTCGGCAGCGCGGCGCCGAACTGGTGGGTGCGGTCGAGGTTGTAAGTGAGCACCGGCAGCCACCACGCCGGCGTCGCCGCCCGCCGCAGCGCGGACAGCGGCAGGCTGAGCGTCCCCAACTCGCGCCGGGTCAAGGTCCGCAGGATCGAAGGCAACGCGTCCAGGTTGTCGTGCGCGCGCGTGTGGCTGAGCTGGAGCGTCACTTCGCCGAGACTGGCCTGGGCGCCGAACACGTCCTGGACCAGGTCGCCCCGCGCCGCAACGGCGCCGACGCTCGCGTACAGCGGGTCCGCACGATCGTGCTGCCAGGTGAAGCTCAGGTTGGCGGCCCGGGCCGGCGTGACCAGGCGATTCTGCAGCGGCGCGACGGTGGCCAGGGCGTAGCGGGCCTGGCGGCTTTCTTCCGCCACCGGCACCAGCCGCTGTCCGCCCGCGAGCAGCGGGTCCTGGGGGTTCACGTACGTGCTCCAGGCATAGCCGCCCTCGAAGCGCAGCTTCTGGGACGCCGTGCTGGCCTGGACCCGCAGGCCGGCGCCGCGGCTCTCGGCCACGTCGTTGACGACGGCCTGGTTGAAGCCGGGCTGGGTGGCGACCCGACCGTCGATCGCGTTGCCCTCGACGCGCAGCCCGCCGGCGCGCGCGAGCACCTCGAGACCCAGCGTCCCGACCAGGACCCGATGGTCCGCTTCGGTCACGCCCAGGAAGTTGTCCCAGCCGACGACCTGCGAGCCGGCCAGGGCCGCCAGCGTGAGGTCGACGCGGGCGCCCACCCCCAGCCGGAGCTGGGTGCCGCGGCTCGCGAAGTTCTCGAGCAGGAAACGCTGGCGGTGGGTGACGACGTCACCGAGCGTGAACGACGCCCGTCCCCGCTCGAGCGTGACGGCGTAGCCCGCGAGGTCGACGGGAGGCGCATCCTTGCCCTGTTGCGCGAAGCGCAGCCGCTCGGCCTCGTAGCTGGCGCCGACCAGGCCCCACTGGCTGCGCACGACTCCGCCGCCGCGCGAGTGCTCGGTCTCCAGTCGCGCCTGCAGCGTCAGGTCCTCGAAGGTCGTCCGCGGCGGCCGATTGTCCTCGGGCCGGTGATCCTCCGCGAACTGCGCCTTGAGGCCCGCGGCCACGGTCGGCGTCGTCCGCGCGACGCGGAAGCCGCGCCGCGTGAGCACCTTCAGCGGCAGCCGCGCGACCTCGGTCCACGCGCCTTCGGGTGGCGCCAGCTGCACGACCAGCTCGTGCTCGCCCGGGGGCAGCGGCACCAGCGGGTCGTAGACGAGCGTCGCATCCGAGCCGCGGAACAGGCTGCTGACGTCGGTGACGCCGATGGTGACCACGAGCGTGCCCTCGCCCGGCTGGAGCGGGCGCGACAGCACCAGGCCGAGCGGCTCGTCGCGCGGCACCCAGCCTTCGGTGAACGACGCCGTGACGGTGAGCGGCTCGGCGGCGGTCGCGCCGGGAGCGGCGGCGAGCGCGGCGAGGATCAGCGCGAACAGAGAGCGAGCCATCTTCCTTCACTCCTCGGGGTCGGCGGGAAGCGGGGCGCGCGGGAGCGGGCCCGCGCGCCCGGGGCGGCTGGCGGGCTAGTTGGCGCGGTACACGCCGCACCAGAAGCTGAGCGTGTACTTCGCGTGGGCGCCCTGGTTGCCGGGCAGGGCGGCGCTCTGCACCGTGACGCGGCCGGTCTTGCCGCTGTTGGCATTGAGCGTCATGTCGAAGAGCTGCTTCTTGCCGGTGCCGCAGCCGATCTCCGTGCGGCCACCGGGCAGCGTGAAACGCGTTGCCGGCGACGCGACGGCGCACTGCACGTGAGCCTTGAAGGTGAACAGGCCGGTGTTGCCCGGCTTCTTGACGACGTTCTCGACCGTGTAGTCGATGGCGTCGGTGGTGTCGCCCTGCGGGCTCGACACTTCGCCCGAGATGCTCTTCGCGGGGCCCTCGCAGGCGACGGTGACCGTGGCATCGGAGTCCGCGGGCGCCACCATGGTCTGAGCGGCCGCAGCGGTGGCGAGCCCGAGACCGAGGGCGAGCACCAACGGGAATGACTTGAGCATGTTGGGATTCCTCCTGCCCACAATCGACACCGCGGGCAGGGGGTGGTTACGCCCCGCTCAGCGCCAGTCGCCCTGCAGCGTGAAGGCCGCCCAGTAGTACGGGGCGCTCCAGCGCGGCGTCCGCTGCAGCGCGAGCTGCGCCGTGCGCAGGGCCGCCGCGGGCGTCAACCGCTGCCGCAGCAGCCCCGAGTAGAAGTGCTTCATCAGCTCGGCCGTGGCCTCGTCGCGCACGTCCCACAGGCTCGCCACCACTCGCGGCGCCCCGGCGTACATGAAGCCGCGGGTGAGCCCGACGAGGCCCTCGCCGCGGAGGTCCTGGCCGAGCGCGGTGCGGCAGGCCGACAGCACGACCAGGTCGGCGCGCAGCGAGAGGTTGTACACGTCGTGCAGGCGCAGGAAGCCGTCCTGCGCCCGGCCCTCGCGGTCGAACATCGACAGCACGATGCCGGACAGCTCGGGCTGGCGGCTGTCGAGCAGGCCGTGGGTCGCGAAGTGCACGAAGCGGTAGTCGGCGAGCACCGGCGACAGCGCGGTCGCGCGGCTGGCTTCGAAGCCCGTGGCCAGCAGCCGCCCCTCGGCGGGGGCGAGTCGGGCGATGGCCTCGGCCTCGCGCGCCGTGAACTCGAGTCGCGTGAAAGCCGTATCGGTGTCGTCGAGCGCGCGGAGGAGTGCGGAGGGCATCGCCCGTGCCCCGGGACGACCCAGCCGCCGGTCGTCCGCCTCGAGCACCGGGTCAGCGAGCACCGCCACCGTGCGCGGTGCGGCTTCGCCGCCGTGTGCGTTGCGCAGCAGGCCGAGGGTGGCCGCCGACGGCAACTGCACGATCTCGTGGCGGGCGAGCAGCGGGACGCCGTCGCTCCCGGGCAGGGCCGCGAACGGGACGTAGTGCAACGCGCCGTCGGCCACGATGGCGAGGCGGAGGCCCGCGATTCGCCGACGGACCGGGCCGAGCACGAGCCGCGCGAGTTCCGCGGCCGCTGCCGAGACAGCCGCCCGGGCTGCCCTCTGCTGGCCCTGGCTGAGCCGCTGGTGGAGCCGCGCGGCGTGGGCTTCGATCTGCGCTCGTGCCGGCAGCGGGAAGGCCTCGACGGAACCGGCCGTCACCACGAACAGCCAGCTCCGCCTGACCCCCAGCGCGTACTCGAGCAACAGCGTGTCGGTGCCGAGCAGGGCCTGGATCTCGGCCGTCCGCGGCGCGGCGGGCTGGGTCAGGGCGGCGAAACCGGGGTGGCGTGCGCGCAGGCGAGCCTCGAGCGCCTTGTACTCGTCGAGGCGGTCGGCGATCGCCGCGCGTACCTTGCCCAACTGCGTCTCGTTGACCGTGCGGGCCTCGACCAGTGCGGTCCGCACCCGCTCCTGGGCCACCAGCTCCGTCCGCAGGCGCTCGGCCGCGGCCAGCAACTCCGGTTCGACGCCGGCCCTCACGGCGGCTCGCGCCTCGGTCAGCAGGTCGCGCAGGCCACGGGCCCGGGCCCGCTCGCTGGCCTCGAAGGCGGTCGCCACGGCGCCCTCGCCGCCGCCGCGGCCGGCCTGGTCCATCAACAGGTCGACGTAGAACTCGTACTCGGCCGCGCGCGCCGCCTGGAAGGTGGCGCGCAGGTCGTGACGGGCGACCCGGCCGCGCACGACGTCGGTGATCGCCAGCGCCGCCTCGATCGAGGCCCGCGCCGCGTCGAGCTGTCCGGCGGCCCGCTGCCCGCGCGCCAGACCGTACAGGCTCTGCGCCTCCCCACTCGGGTCACCCAGGGCCTTGCGGATCTCGCGCGCCTCGGCGAACAGGCGCGCCGCCTCCGCCGCGTGGCCCGCGGCCTCCGCCGCCTCCGCCCTGGCCTGCACGACGTCACTCGCCCCGCGGCGGTTGCCCGCGTCGCGCAGCAGCGCGTGGGCGGCCTCGAACAGCTCGCGGGCCGCCTCGTACTCGGCGGGCGACCGCAGGCGGGCCAGCGCATCGAGCGCGTGCCCTTCACCGATCTTGTCGCCCAGCGTGCGGCGCAGCGCGAGCGCCTCCTGGAGCTGGCGCTCCGCGCTCTCCCGCTCGCCGAGCGCCGCCAGGGCCTGTCCCGCCGCCTGCAGGGAGTTGCCCTCGCCCCAGCGATCGCCCGTCTGGCGGTGGAGGGCGATCGCCTGCTGCGCGTAGTCGAGCGCGCGGTGGTGATCGCCGAGGGCGAAGTGGAGGCCGCCCAGGCTGTGGAGGGTGAACGCTTCGCCGCGCACGTCGCCCGCCGCCCGCCGCAGCGGCAACGAGTCCTCGAACAGCTCGGCGGCCTTCTGGTGCTCGTCGAGCATCGAATAGGCGACCCCCAGGGCGCGCAGCGACTGGGCTTCGCCGCGCACGTCACCGTGGCTGCGACGCAGCGCCAGCGCGCGCTCGTGGGTCACGACCGCGGCCTCGAGCTCGCCGGTCAGGCGTTGGACGACGCCCAGGTTGTTGAGGACCTTGGCTTCTTCGACCGGATCGCCGGCCGCCTGCCACAGCGGCAGGGCGCCGCGGAACGCCTCGCGTGCGGCCTCGACCTCCCCCAGCTCGAACAGCGTCTCGCCCTGGTTGTTGAGGGCTCCCGCCTGACCGCGCGGGTCGGGCACCGCGGCGAACAGGGCGGCCGCTCGCGCGAGGTGGACGAGCGCCTCGCGCCGCGACTCGGCGGAGCCGCGCAGGCGCAGCGTCGCTCCCACCGCACCCTCGTGCAGCGCCGGCACCAGGCGGCGATCCTCGTCCGTCGCCGCGCGCACGTCCAGCCGCAGCGTGAAGCGGCCGAGCTGGGACTTCCCGCGCGAGCTGCCGCGCACCTCGACCTCGTAGCGACCGCCCGCCTCCGACCAGAGCGCCGCGTGCTCCGGTCCCGCGCTGGCGATCTGCCCGTCGTAGTCCGCGAGCACGACGCCCGCGGGATCGCGCACGCACAGCGCCACGTCGGCCTGCGGTTGCTCGACGACGATCCGGGCGTACTGGCCGGGCGCCAGCGTGAAGTGGAAGGCGTGCGCCCGCTCGGCCAGCTCGCGCTCGACCTCGACCCCAACCGGCAGCTCGTCGACGGCGACCGGCGCGGCGGCCAACGCCGGCCCGGCCAGCAGGGCGAGCGCCGCCCCGCGCCACCCGCGCCGCGTCACGGGCGATGACGGACCGACACCGCGTAGGTCTCGACCCGTTCCCGGTCGCCGCCGCGCCGCCCGTACAACACGAAGCGGTACTCCCCCGCCGGCAGCAGGGCGCGGGGCACGCTCAGGGTCAGGGTGTCGTACGGGCTGCGCAGCAGGCCGTCGGCGACGAAGCGGGGCTCGGCCGCGGAACCCAGGACCTCGAGCGTGTAGCTGTCGTGGGGCGGCATCGGGCGGGTGACGACGACGAAGGTGACCGTCGTGGCGTTCGCCGCCAGCTCGACGAGGCGCCCGGCAGCCGCCGGGCCGCGGGTGGCCGCGTTCGGCTCGAGGTCGATGATCGGCACGTTCAGGTGCGGGGCCACGGCCTCGCGCTCGAGGGTCGCGAGGCGGGACTCGGCCTGCGCCAGGCGGCGCTCCGCCTCGCCCAGCCGGGCGACCTCCGCCCCGGGCACGGGCTCGACGGCGGGCCGCGGCTCCAGTTTCCACAGGCCCGCGCCGAGTACCGCGACCAGCAGGGCCGCCGCGACCGGCACCCACGGCACCCGGGCCTGGCCCGCTCGCAGATCGGCATCGACGGCCAGCAGCGCCTCGTACTCCTCGCGGCAGGAGGCGCAGTCGAGGACATGGGCGGGACGCTGGCGGGCCCAGGCCGCCGCGACCAGCTCTCGTTCCGTCAGGTGCAGGCTGCGCAGCGTCGCCGCCATTTCGGCGACGAAGGCCGCGTCGACCCGGCACTCCTCGCAGTCGGCCAGGTGGCGGCGAACGGCTTCGCTGTCGGACGGCGACAGGGTGCCGGTGCTGAGTCCGGCCACCAGCTCCGCCTCGGGGGCCGTGCAGTTCATGGGGCTTGCTCCGGCGTCAGGGTGGCCGACGGCGCACCCTTCAGTTGCTGGTAGACGCTCGCCGCCTTGCGGCGACAGCGCAGGGCCTTGACCTTGACGGCGGCCTCGGTGATGCCGAGCCGCTGGGCCACGGCCCGATACGGCAGCTCCTCGAAGACGGCCAGCGCCCAGAGCCGGCGGCACTCGTCGCCGAGCGCTGCCAGCACCCGCCGCGCGAGCTCCCGTCGCTCCTCGAGAGCGAGCGCCGCGAGCGGGTCACTGGCGGGGGCCGCCGGCTCCCAGCCGGGGTCGAGCGAAGAAGTCGGGCGCCGGCGCCGGCCGCGGATGTGGTTGAGGGCGGCGTGCTGGGCGGCTCGCCAGACGTAGGTGCGCAGGCTCGACGAGCCCTCGAAGCGGCCGGCGCGGAAGCTGACCAGCAGGCGCCGGCGCACGTCCTGGGCCACGTCCTCGCGGTCGGCCCCGAGCAGGAAGCGGCGATTGCCCAACACTTCCTGGATCCAGCGGTCCACGCGCGCGAGGCTCTCCCGCTCCCCAGCGACGAAGCCGAGGATCAACTCCGCATCGGCCTTGGAGGCCTGCCCGGTGGACATGGTGGAAAGGTGCGCCGAGCCTACCACGCAGGCGGCGGGCGAGCCGTGCGAAAAATCGGGCATGGACGCTCCCGGGGCGTCCGGAACGCCCCTCGAACTCCATGGACACCGCGGTGGCGCCGCGGTTACAGGTGCCGACTCAGCGCGCGAGCTTGAGCAGCCGCAGCAGCCAGATCAGCAAGGCGGCGCCCGCGACCGCGACGATCCAGCGCGCGACCGTGCCGTAGGCGGCGAAGCCGAGCGCCCCGAACAGCCAGAAGCCGAGCGCCGTGCCCAGGATGCCGATCACGACGTGAGCGAGCAGCCCGCCGCGCGACTTCATGATCAGGCTGGCCAGCCAGCCGACGATGGCGCCCACCACGAGCGTGATCAGCAGGTTCGAAAGGTCCATCACTCCAGCCTCAGGTCCTTCACGGTCAGGCCCTCGCCGAGGGCTCCTTCGGCATTCAGCCCGGTCGGCGCTTGAGGGCGCCGTCGGCTTCGGTGAAGAGCGGGGCGACGCCGAGCGCGGCCGCGACCGCCTCGTACGCGGTGCGCTCGAAGCCCTCGATCACGCGCGCGACGCGGCCGCCGGATTCGATCAGCAGCAGCGTCGGCACCGTGCGCAGGCCGAGCGCGTCGGCCATCGGGTAGGGCTCGCGTTCGAAGAGCGGCGGCGCCTGCAGCCCCAGCTCGGCCGCGAACGCGCGCGCGCCCGCCTCGTCCTCCTGCACGACCAGCCCGACCCGCATCGGCGGGGGGATTCGAGCCCGCAGCCGCTCGACGTACGGCAGCGCGAGGCGGGACGTGGCGCACTCGGAGTGGCCGATCGCCAGCGCCGCGGGGCCGTCGGCCCACAACGCCGCCAGCAGCTCGAGGCCACCGCCGAGGCGCGGCAGCGACAGCTCGGGCATCGCGTCTCCCGCCTGAACGAGCGGTCTCCGCGGCGCGGGGGAAGCCGGGGGCGGCGTGTCGCCGAACAGCAGGTCCATCGTCAGGCGTCGACGAAGTCGACGACCACACGTTTGCCGATCACGCCGGCCTCGTGGCCGCGGTCGAGGAACAGCTGCACCGCCTTGCGGCCGCGCTCGCCGCAGTCGAGCGTCATGTCGTTGACCCACATGCCGACGAAGCGGTCGGCGATCCGGGTCTGCATGCCGCGGGCGAAGCTCATCGCGTACTCGAGCGCCTGCGGCCGGTGCTCCAGCGAGTAGCGCACGGTCTCGCGCACCAGCTTCGTCAGCGCCTTCATCCGCGGCTCGCCCAGGTCGCGGCGCACCGCGTTGCCGCCGAGCGGCAGCGGCAGCGAGGTCTCGTCCTTCCACCACACGCCGAGGTCGAGCGCCTTGTGCAGGCCCGCGGCGCCGAACGTGAGCTGGCCCTCGTGGATGATCAGGCCGGCCTCGGCGCGGCCGGCGGCCACTTCCTCGAGGATCTGGTCGAACGGCATCACCCGCGTGCGCACGCCGGGCGCCCACAGCTTCAGCGCCAGGAAGGCGGAGGTCAGGGTGCCGGGCACCACGATCTCCAGCTTCTTCAGGTCCTCGGCGGCCGTCGCGCCGCGGGTCACGACCAGCGGGCCATAGCCGTCGCCGATCGAGCCGCCGCACGGCATCAGCGCGTAGCGCTCCGCCACGCCCGGGTAGGCGTGGAACGAGATCGCGGTGACCTCGTGGCGGCCCTCCGCCGCGTAGCGGTTGAGGGTCTCGATGTCGGTCAGCACGTGCTGAACCTGGAACTCGCCGGAGTCGACGTGGCCTTTCGCGAGGCCGTAGAACATGAACGCGTCGTCGGAGTCCGGGCTGTGGGCGAGGGAGATCTTCAAGCGGCTTCCACCTTCAGGCGCGCGGCGAGCTCGGGGGCCCAGTCCGCGAGGGGTTCTGTGACGTCGGCTGTGCGCAGGTCGTCGCCCCCGCGCCAGGCGCGGAGCTGCGCCAGCACTTCCGGCGCGGGCTCACGGGACTCGGCCCGCGGGCGGTTGACGACGACGAGGTCGGCGGAGCGCACCAGCGGCTCCGACGTGTCCTTCCAGCGCGAGGGCTGGAGGAACGGATGGACGACGAAGAGCGCCAGCGCGGGCCTCTCATGGAGAACGATGCTGGAACCCTCGAGCACGGCGAGGGCGTCGCCGGCGGCGGCGCGCACCGCGTCCCAGGCGCGGGCGACCGCGCTCTTCTTCGCGATCGCCCACAGCACGCGGGAGGCGCCTGCGGCGCCGAGGCGAGCCGTGTCGGTCCCGACCTCGTCGAGCACCCGGGCGTCGGTGATCAGGCGGTACGGGACGTCGATCCCGCACACCACGCAGTCCGTGCCGCGCGGGCAGCGCTCGAATTCGTCGTCCGTGGTCGTGAACTTGATCGCCAGCGCGCGGCCCTTCGGCAGGGCGCGCAGCAGCGTCTCGGCCAGCGCGGTCTTGCCCGCCCGGCTGCACGCTCCCGACACCGCCAGCGCCCTCACGGGCGTTTCTCCCGACCCGACGATTTCTTCACTTTATTGATGCTATCAGCCGGCCCTCAGGAACGAAGCCTTCAACGTTCCGTATAGTCCAGCGGGAAGTCCCCGACCGAGGAGTCACCCCGTGAACGACATCGCGATCCGGCTGCAGGGCGTGCGCAAGGCCTTCGAGGGCCACGTCGCCGTCCACGAGCTGAGCCTGGACGTGCCGAAGGGCTGCGTGTTCGGCCTGCTCGGCCCCAACGGCGCCGGCAAGACGACGACGCTGCGCATGATCATGGACATCATCGGGCCCGACGCGGGCACGATCGACATCCTCGGCCGCCCTGCCGACCGCACCTCGCGCGACCGCATCGGCTACATGCCCGAGGAGCGCGGCCTGTACGCGCGGATGCAGGTCGACGAGCAGTTGCTCTACCTCGCCGAGCTGAAGGGCTGCCCGCGCGCCGACGCCCAGCGCCGGCTGGGCCCGTGGCTCCAGAAGCTGGGCCTCGCCGACTGGGGCAAGCGCAAGCTCAACGAGCTGTCAAAGGGCATGCAGCAGAAGACCCAGTTCGCGGCCACCGTGCTGCACGACCCCGATATCCTGATCCTCGACGAGCCGATGAGCGGGCTCGACCCGGTCGGCACCAACATGATGAAGGACGTGCTGGTCGAGCTGTCGCGGGCCGGCAAGACGCTGATCCTCTCCTCGCACCAGATGGAGACGGTCGAGAAGATGTGCGACCGGGTGGCGCTGATCCACCGCGGGCGCAAGGTGCTCGACGGCACCGTCGCCGAGGTCAAGGCGCACCACGGCAAGAACGCGGTGGTGATGGCGTTCGAGGGCGACGGCAGCTTCCTCGACGCGCATCCGAGCGTCGCCTCGGTCAACCACTTCAACAACTACGTGGAGCTGCGCCTCAGCCCCGGGGCCGACCCGCAGGCGCTGCTGCGCGCGGCGGCGGAGCGGCTGAAGCTGTCGCGCTTCGAGCTGGTCGAGCCCAGCCTGCACGACATCTTCGTGGAGAAGGTCACCGCCGCCGGCGAGACGCTGCCCGAAGAAGCCGCCCAGGCGAGGAGCTAGAAGATGCGCGTGCTGAGAGTCGTCCGCCGCGAGTTCCTCGAGCGGGTTCGAACCAAGGCCTTCGTGATCGGCACCGTGCTCGGCCCGGTGCTGCTGGTGGGGTTGACCGTGGTGCCGGGGCTGCTGATGTCCAAGGCCGGCAAGCCGCTGAAGGTGGCGGTGCTGGACGAGGACGGCGCGCTGGGCACGCCGGTGCGCGCGGCGCTCTCGGCCGCGAAGGTCGCCGGCAACCTGCGCTTCACGGTGCAGGACGTGCCGGGCGACCGCAAGGCACTCGACGTGGAGGTGCTGGCCGGCCGCCTCGACGGCTACCTGGTGCTGCCCAAGGGCGCGCTCGACAGCGCCCAGGCCGAGTACTACGCGAAGAACGTCTCCAACCTGCCCGACCAGCGGCTGATGGACAACGCGGTCGAGCAGGCCTTCGTCAAGCTGCGGCTGGCCGTGGAGGGGCTGCCGGCCGACAAGCTCGACGCGGTGACGCGGCGGCTCGACCTCAAGACGCTGCAGGTGACCAAGGAGGGCTCGCGCGAGGACAAGGGCGCGGGCTTCATCATCTCGTTCGTGATGCTGATGATCCTGTACACGTCGATGCTGATGTGGGGCCAGGCGGTGCTGTCGTCGGTGATCGAGGAGAAGAGCAACCGCGTGCTCGAGGTGATGGTGTCCTCGATCAGCCCGGCCGAGTTGTTCGCCGGCAAGATCGTGGGCGTCGGCGCGGCCAGCCTGACCCAGTTCCTGGTCTGGACGGCGGCCGGCATCGGCGCCAGCCTGTACGCAGGCAGCTTCGCCACCGGCCTCAACCTGCCGAGCCTCGGGCCCCTGGTCTGGATCTGCTTCGTCGTCTTCTTCCTGCTCGGCTACTTCCTGTACTCGGCGATGTACGCGGCAATCGGCGCCTGCGTGAACACGCTGCAGGAGGCGCAGAACCTGATGTTCCCGGTGATGCTGCCGATCATCGGCGCGATGGTCAGCTTCCCGATCATCATGCGCGACCCGGACGGCACGCTGTCGGTCGTGCTCAGCCTGCTGCCGCCGCTGGCCCCGCTGCTGATGTTCCTGCGGGTGGCGACGGTGCCGACCCCGCTGTGGCAGATCGGGCTGTCGATCGTGCTGCTGTTGCTGGCGATCGGCTTCGTCAACTGGGTGGCGGCCCGCATCTACCGCGTCGGCATCCTGATGTACGGCAAGCGCCCGACCTTCCCCGAGATGCTGCGCTGGGTGCGCCACCGCTAGGGGGGGCGCCGTCCTGCCAGGCTTTTCGCGATGGACGAGAGCACGGGAAGGCTGCTGCGCAGGATCGCGACGGCGTGCAGGCGAATCGGTGCCGCCAACGACCTGGAGGACCGCGGCGATCCCTCAGGTTCCCGCGACCTGCGCGAGCAGGCGCGGCGCGAGATCGCCGAGGCGCTCGGCTCCGCCACGTCCGACGATCGCGGGCGCATCGAGTGCCTGTTCGGGCCCGACCTGCCGGCGCGCTGCGACGAGCAGACGTGGCACAGCGTCGAGGGCTACGCCCTGTTCCTGCTCGAGTTGAACCCGGAACTCGCCGTGGCGCCGCTGCGGGGCCGGCACGCGGCCTTCGTCGCGTCGATCGAGGAGTTGCGCCACGCCGCCGATGTCCTGGAGGCTCGCCTCACGCTGCGCTACACGATGGGCGTGCCGTGGATGCCCAACACTTTCCGCTCGCTCCTGCAACGGCGTGGAGAACGGCTCGGCACGTACGGGACGCCGCCGGTGTCGTTCGAGCTCGACCTCGCCGGGAACGGAATCCGGTGCGAGCTGCGGCGGAGCGGTCCCGAGCCGTGCGATCTGTTGATCGACGGCGTGCTCGTCCACGTCGAGCTGGACCGGGCGACCGCGAGTTCCGGCACGACGCTCGTGCTGCGCTCCAGGGACCGCGATGCGCTGGCGCGGGTCACGGCGGACCTGGGCGTGGCACTCGCCGCCGACGGGTGGCTCGAAGTCGGCTGCGGCCGGGGGTAGGCTTCCAGAGCGGCGTGACCGTTCGCGCCCATTCGGAGGAGCCCTGATGACATCTCGAGCCCTGGCGGCCGTCGTGGTCGTCGCCTGTTCCCTTCCCGCCGCCGCCCAGGACGCGGCCGTGGCCCAGCGCTACGGCAGCTGGGGCGTCGACCTCGCCGGCATGGACCGCTCCGTCAAGCCCGGCGACGACTTCTTCCGCTTCGTCAACGGCGCGTGGCTGGACAAGACCACGATCCCCGCCGACCGCACGAGCTACGGCGCCTTCAACGTGCTGCGCGACGTGTCCGAGGCACGGGTCAAGGCGATCCTCGACGGCTGGGCGGCCGACAAGACGCTGAAGCCGGGCTCCGACGAGGCCAAGGTCGCGGCGCTCTACCGCAGCTTCCTCGACGAGGCCGCCGTGGAGAAAGCCGACGCGACGCCGCTGCAACCGCTGCTGGCCGACGTGCGGGCCGCGAAGAATCACGCAGACGTGGCGACGCTGATGGGCCGCACGGTCGCCGGCTTCGGCAGCTCGCTGATCGGCCCGGCCATCTTCGAGGACCAGAAGGACCCCGAGAAGTACGCGCTCTACGTCGGGCAGTCGGGCCTGGGCCTCGCCGACCGCGAGTTCTACCTGCGCGACAACTTCGCGCCGCAGAAGAAGCGCTACGAAGAATACGTCGGCCAGCTGCTGCAGATGGTCGGCTGGGCCGACGCCCCGGCGGCGGCCGCCGCCGTGGTCGCGTTCGAGACGCGGGTGGCCGAGGCGCACTGGACCCGTGCCGAGAGCCGCGACCGCGACAGGACCTACAACCCGACGACGATCGCGGAACTCGACAAGACGGCCCCCGGGCTGCCGTGGGCGGCGTGGTTCGCCGAGGCCGGGCTCGGCGACGTGCCGAAGGTGATCGTGCGCCAGAGCACCGCGCTGCCGAAGCTGGCGGCGATCTTCGGCGAGACGCCGGTGCCGACGCTGCAGGCGTGGCTCGCGTTCCACGCCGCGGACGACGCAGCGCCGCTGCTCAGCAAGCGCTTCGTCGACGCCCACTGGGAGTTCCGCGCGAAGTTCCTGAACGGCGCCCAGGAGCAGCGGCCGCGCTGGAAGCGCGCGGTCGAAGAAGCCGAGGGTGCGATGGGCGAGGCGATCGGCCGCCGCTACGTGGCGCTCCACTTCCCCGCCGCCTCGAAGGTGAAGATGGACAAGCTGGTCGCCGACCTGCGGGTGGCGATGAAGACGCGGATCGAGGCCCTGCCCTGGATGCAGCCGGCGACGAAGCAGGCGGCGCTCGTCAAGCTGACGAAGTTCGGGGTCAAGATCGGCTACCCGGAGAAGTGGCGCGACTACGCGGCACTCGAGGTCAAGGACGGCGACCTGGCGGGCAACGCGCTGCGCGCCGCCCGCTTCGAGTGGGACTTCCGCAAGGGCCGCATCGGCCAGAAGTCCGACGACCTCGAGTGGGGCATGACGCCGCAGACGGTCAACGCCTACTACTCGCCGACCAAGAACGAGATCGTGTTCCCGGCCGCCATCCTGCAGCCGCCGTTCTTCGACCCGGAGGCCGACGACGCGGTCAACTACGGCGCGATCGGCGGCGTGATCGGCCACGAGATCACCCACGGCTTCGACGACCAGGGCCGCAAGTCCGACGGCGACGGCGCCCTGCGCGACTGGTGGCTGGCCGAAGACGCGGCGGCGTTCGAGGCGCAAGCGACGAAGCTGGGCGCGCAGTACGAGGCGTTCGCCTTCCCCACCCTGCCCGGGCTCAAGATCATCCCGCGGCTGACGATGGGCGAGAACATCGGCGACCTCGGTGGCATCCTGCTCGGCCTCGAGGCCTATCGGCTGTCACTCGTCGGCAAGCCGGCGCCGGTGAAGGACGGCTTCACGGGCGAGCAGCGGGTGTTCCTGGGCTGGGCCCAGGTCTGGCGCACGCTGTTCCGCGACGACGCCCTGCGCCAGTACCTGATGACCAACTCGCACTCGCCGGGCATGATCCGCGCCTACGCGCCGCTGCGGAACGTGGACGCCTGGTATGCCGCGTTCGAGGTCAAGCCGGGCGACCGCCATTACGTCGCCCCGGAGGACCGCGTCCGCATCTGGTAGGACCAAGGGGGGCTTGGGGGCGGAGGAGGCCGAAGTCGTCCGACGTAGCCCCCATGGGACTGGCGACGGGCTCCGCCCGGCGCCAGAACCCGTCGAGGGAGCCCCGTCTGCTAGACTGGGGTTCCCTCATCACCGCGAAGAGAACGAATGGCCCAGAAATCGAAGCTGGTCCAGACCGACAAATTCGTGACGCACGCGCACTGCCCGAACTGCAAGGACAAGGTCGAGGTCGGCAGTCGCTACGCTCACGGCGATCAGATGCAGTGCGGCAACTGCAGCGCCGGGCTCAAGGTCGTGCGTCAGGGCAACAGCTTGCGCCTGCTGATCGCCGACCTGACACCGCTGCGCGAAGAACTGAAGGCGCTCAACAAGCGCATCTTCGACGTGGACGCCGAGCTCGCGCGGGCCAAGGCCAGCTTCGGCATCGGCGTCAACGGCTTCGGCGTCGGCGTGCTCTACGTGCTGGTCAAGGTGGCACTCGAGGAACAGGTGATCGATCGCACGATGATCGCGATCGCCGTGCTGATCTCGCTCGTCGTCGGCGTCCTGCTCGAGGGCGCCAACTACCTGTTCCTGACCAAGCACCGCCAGATGAGCGAGCTGGCGGACGAGATCGCCTCGCTGCGCGTCGAGGCGAAGGGGCTGCAGCAGAAGATCAAGGAATCTTCGCGCTAGCGGCCTTGCGGGTTGCCGCCTGCTACTCCACCTGGCCGGAAGCGGACAGGTCGGCGATCGTCTTGTAGATCCAGTACGAGCAGCGCGGGATCTCGCGCTGCAGGTCGTTGAGCGAGGCGCCCTTCTTCAGCCGCGCCCACACCCCCGCCGCCAGCTCCACGGTCTCGCCGTCCTCCCACGCGAGCTGGGCCGCCTTCTGCTTCCACAGCCGGTCGGCGTCGGGGAAGCGCTCCTTCAGCACCGGCAGCTCGTCCTGCAGCCGCACCGACTCCATCAGCAGCGAGATCGCCGGCATCGAGATGTCCTGGTGGACGTCCTCGTCGGACAGGTTCTTGCCGGTGAAGCTGAACTCGCCCTGGATCTGGGTCTGGAACAACTGGAACACCGCGTCGTCGCCGGTCAGGTGGCGGAACTTGGCGCGCGAGATGTTGCCCTTGAAGAACAGGATCTCGGCGATCTTGTTCTTGCTGTCCTCCTCGATCACCGCCAGCACCCCGTTCTGGTGGGAGCCGATCAGGGTCTGGATCACGGTGGCGAGGTCGAAGAAGCGCAGGTTGCCCTGGAGCTGCTTGGTCGAGGCCTTGGGGATCTTGAGCGTCGTCGCCTCCAGCCGCTTGGCGAGCACGACGCACATGTTCCGGGCGAAAGCGGGCAGGGTCGCCATCAGGTCGTCGAAGACCGCCTTCTCGAGCGTGAACAGCTCGGCGTGCTCGGGCGAGCGCGCGGTCGCGCTGCGCGGCGAGCCGGTCAGCAGCGCCAGTTCGCCAAGCACCTCGCCGGCGCCGAGGTACGCGACCGGCATCGCCTCGGAACCGTCGCGGGGAGTGGCCAGGATCTCCAGCACGCCGGTCTTGACGATGTAGAGCCGGTCACCCCGATCGCCCTGGCGGAAGACGACGGCGCCGGGGCCGAACTCCTCGATGTGCCCCTGGTCGAGCGTCGCCCGCAGCACCTCGTCGGGCTGGTTCTCGAAGAGGTCGGAAGCCTTGAGGAAGCCCGAATCGATCGCCATGGCTCCTTGCCGAGGTTCTGAGGGGGCGAGGTGGGGCCGCGATTATAAACGTGTTATCCTCCGCCCCGTAATCTAGCGGAACACTCCGATCATGCCGCGGCGACAGGAAGCTCGCAAGTCGTTCGAAAGAAGGCTCTTGTCTCCGTACGACACGGGGATGACGTAGGACCCTGCGCGCGAATTTTTCGCGAAACAGCGCGCTGACTCACCCCTTTCATTCCGGGTCCCAGAACGTCGTCCCCTCGTAAGGAGTTTGCACTCATGACCGCCCAGACCGTGCCCCAGATCGCCCCCGCCGAAGTCCACGCCTCGCTCGGCCGCTACATCCTCGCGGACGGCTACGACATCGTCTTCGACTACGAGCGCAGCCACGGGAGCTGGATCTACGACAGCCGCAAGGGCCGCGAGATCCTCGACTTCTTCTCCTTCTTCGCCTCCCACCCGATCGGCTACAACCACCCGAAGATGAAGGACCCCGCGTTCCAGCAGGTGCTGGTGCGGGTGGCGCAGTTGAAGCCGTCGATCTCCGACATCTACCCGGTCGAGTACGCGCAGTTCGTCGACGTCTTCGGCCGGGTCGCGATGCCGAAGCACCTGCCCCACGCGTTCTTCGTCGAGGGCGGTGCGCTCGGCAACGAGAACGCCTTGAAGACGGCCTTCGACTGGAAGGTGCGGCGCAACCGGGCCAAGGGCATTCCCGGCGAAAAGGGCCAGCAGATCATCCACTTCCGCGAGGCCTTCCACGGCCGCTCGGGCTACACGATGTCGTTGACCAACACCGACCCGAAGAAGGTCGACCTGTTCCCCAAGTTCCCGTGGCCGCGGATCGACAACCCCAAGCTGCGCTTCCCGCTGACCGACGAGGTGGTGCGGGACGTGGTCGCGGCCGAGCAGCGGGCGCTGGAGCAGATCCGCAAGGCGTTCGAGGACAACCCGGACGACATCGCCGCCATCATCATCGAGCCGATCCAGGCCGAGGGCGGCGACAACCACTTCCGCGCCGAGTTCCTGCAGGCGCTGCAGCGCGTGTGCGACGAGAACGAGGTGTTCTTCATCGTCGACGAGGTGCAGACGGGCGTCGGCATGACCGGCAAGTTCTGGGCCCACGAGCACTTCGGCATCCAGCCCGACGCGCTGTCGTTCGGCAAGAAGATGCAGGTCGGCGGCTGCCTGGTCGGCCCCAAGGTCGACCGCGAGCCGGAGAACGTGTTCAAGGTCAGCTCGCGGATCAACTCGACCTGGGGCGGCAACCTGACCGACATGGTGCGGGCGATGCGGTTCCTCGAGATCATCGAGGAGGACCAGCTCGTCGAGAACGCGCGGGTGGTCGGCGACCACCTGCTGGCCGGCCTGCGCGACGTCGAACGCGAGCACGCACCGCTGGTGTCCGGCGCCCGCGGCCGCGGCCTGATGATCGCGTTCGACCTGCCGGACGGCGCCATCCGCGACAAGCTGCAGGACAAGGCGCTGGACCTGGGCCTGATGATCCTGACCTGCGGCCCGCGCTCCATTCGTTTCCGTCCCGCCCTCAACCTGACGAAGGCCGATGCCGACGCCGGCCTCGACGTCCTGCGTCGCGCGCTCAAGCAGATCTAGCGAAAGGGAACCCCATGATCGAGAGGGAAGGCGCGATCAAGGTCTACAGCGAGGTGCTCGGCGCCAAGGGCGCCAAGGCGCGGCTGGTCAAGGTCTGGCCCGAGGGCTTCTACGAGGTGCGCCTCGAGTCCGGCGGCAAGATGTTCACCACCCTGCTGCCGGTGGCGTCGACGGTGATCCTGGCCTCCGACCCGGAAGCCGAGGTCGAGTCGCTCGACGTGGTGGAGCGATAGATTGGGCGAGATCAAGGTCATCCACTGCGGTCTCGGCGCGATCGGCCTGGGCATCGCCCGCATCGTCGCCGCGACCGAGGGCCTGAAGATCGTCGGCGCCAGCGACATCGCGCCGGACAAGGCCGGGCAGGACCTCGGCACCGTGATGGGGCTGCCGAAGAAGCTGCGGGTCAAGGTCGAGGCCGAGACCCGCAAGCTGCTGAAGGGCCCGCGCCCGGACGTCGCCGTGCTGTCGACCTCGTCCACCCTTAAGGACGTCAAGCCGCAGGTGCTGGAGCTGGTCGACAAGGGCGTCAACGTGGTGACGACCTGCGAAGAGCTGTCGTTCCCCGTGCCCGCCCACGAGAAGGCCGCGCGCGAGATCGACGCCGCCGCCCGCAAGAAGAAGGTGCGGGTGCTGGCCACGGGCGTCAACCCGGGCTACGCGATGGACGCGCTGGCGCTGGTGCTGACCGCGCCGTGCGTGAAGGTCGAGCGGATCGCCGTGACCCGCGTCGTCAACGCCGGCACCCGCCGCCTGACGCTCCAGCGCAAGGTGGGCGCGGGGCTCAACATCCACCAGTTCCGGCGCGCGATGACCGAGGGCAGCGTGCGCCACGTCGGGCTGCCCGAGTCCGCCCACATGATCGCGGCGGCTCTCGGCTGGAAGCTCGAAAAGATCGAGGAGCAGGTCGAGCCGGCGATCGCGCCGCGCGACCTCGACACCGACTACCTGCGGGTGGCCGCGGGCAACGTCGCCGGCGTCAAGCAGACGGTGCGGGCCTGGCGCGGCAACACGCTGGCGATCAGCCTCGACCTGCACGTCTACGTCGGCGCCGAGAACCCGCGCGACCAGATCGTGATCGACGCGACCCCCCCGGTCAACATGACGATCGCGGGCGGGCTGGCCGGCGACGAGGCGGCGGCGGCGATCGTGGTCAACGCCATCCCGCGGCTGCTCTCGGCGGCGCCCGGCCTGGTCACCATGCGCGACCTGCCGCTGCTGCACGCGTTCAACCCGGCCGAGGCAAAGGCCTTGCGCAAGCGGTAGTCTCCAACATCATGCAGGGCAGCCTCAGCGCGGGCTCGTTCGCGGCGGCACTGAGAGACCTCCATCTCGGTCGCGAGACCGGGCTGCTGCACTGCGCCCAGCCGGGCGCCCTGCGCTCGCTGCGCTTCCAGCGTGGCGACGTGATCCACGTCCTCTCCGACCAGAAGGACGAGCGGCTGGGCGAGACGCTGCTGCGGCTCGGCGTGATCTCCGGCGAGCAACTCGTCCAGGCGACGGCCGTGCTGGTCGCCGAGCGCAAGCGGCTGGGGCCGGTGTTGATCGAGTTGGGCGTGCTCAGCTTCGGCCAGTTGCAGGAGGCGCTGGGCCGCCACATCCGCGACGTCTTCGAGCGCGTGCTGTCGAAGCTCGAGGGCCAGCTCGTGTTCGAGGCGGTCCACGAGGACAACGCGCGACCGGACGAGACGCGGCCGCTGTTGCAGACGGGGGACCTGGTGCTGGAGGCGACCCGGCGGATGGCGCCCGCGGAGGTGACCGCCGCGCTGGGTGACCTGGCGCGACCGCTCGCCCTCGGTTCCGGCGCTGGCATGCTGGCCGCGGCGCTGAAGCTGTCGCCCAGCGAGGGCTTCCTGCTCAGCCGCATCGACGGCAGCACGGCCCGCGACGCGCTGTCGCTGCTGCCGGGCGACGCGGCCGAAGCGGAGCGCAGCCTGCTCGGCCTGATCGCCTGCGGCATCGCCGCCTGGGGCACCGCCCGCCGTGCGCCGGCGGCGCGGGCCGACGACCGGCCGCGGGTCACCCGCATGCCCGTGATCGAGGGACGCACGCCGGACCCCGTCGTCCCGGCCGCCGGTTCGAGCCCGACGCCCGCCGCCGGCTTCCCGGCCGTGCCGAAGCCGGGCCCCGCCGCGCCAGCGCCAGCCGCCGCGCCCGCCGGGCCGGATCCCGAGACCGCGAAGCGCGAGAAGCAGGCCGAGCTGCGCAAGGCGATCGAAGAGGCCCACGCGGCGCTCGGCAACGAGACCCACTTCGAGGTCCTCGGCCTGACCCGCTCGGCCACCGAGGCGGAGCTCAAGGAGGCCTACTTCCGGCTCGCCAAGCGCTTCCACCCCGACTCCTGCAACGACGAGGCGCTGCACGACCTCAAGCCCAAGGCCGAGCAACTCTTCATTCGCATCGGCAAGGCGTGGGACGTGATGCGCAACCCGAAGGCACGGGCCGACTACGAGGCCAACCTGCCGCGCGCGCGACCCGTCCCGCAAGCGTCCAACACCGCCGAGCCCGCCGGGCCGCCGACGCCGCGGACCCAGGCGCTGGCCGCCGAGGTCGAGGTCGCCCGGGCCAACGACAACGTGCGCAAGGCGGAGAAGCTGGCGCAGGAAGAGAAGTACTGGGACGCGATCCAGCTCTTCGAGGCCGCGCTGCCGATCGCCTCGGGCAACTACCCGCTGCGCGCCCACCTCGGGCTGGCCCGCTGCTACCTCAAGAACCCCAACTGGGCGCGTCGCGGGGAGGAGCAGCTCCACAAGGCCGCGCAGGACTTCCCGAAGAGCATCGAGCCTCCGTTCGAGCTGGCCCGACTGTATCGCGACCGCGGGATGAAGGCTCGCGCCATCGGTCAACTGCGCAAGGTGCTCGACCTCAAGCCCGAGTACGAGGAGGCGGCGGGCCTGCTCGCGGAGTTGGACGGCGGCCCGCGGACCGACCCCGCCCCTCCGGCGGGCGGCCTGCTCGGCAAGCTGCTCGGCCGCAAGTAACTGGTAACTAGCCGGGGCACGGGGGCGGAGCCGCCGTCCGTTCGGCGGCGTGAGCCCCCGCGGGTCTGGCGACGCGATTCACTCGCGGCGCCAGCCACCCGATGTTGACAGGGTTCGGCTCGGGTCCTACGCTCGAAAACGTGGATCTCGCCGCGCCGGGTGTCGTCGATTGGGTGAGCGCGATCGGCCTGGCCATCGCGCTGGCGGCCTGCGCCGGCGTCCGCGCCTGGCTGCCGCTGCTGCTGGCGGGCGGCCTGTCGCGCGCCGGCGTGCTGGAGCTGGGCGACGCGTTCGCTTTCCTCGGCACGACCAAGGCGCTCGTCATCTTCGCCGCCGCCACGCTGGTCGAGATGGCCGCCGACAAGGTGCCGACCCTCGACCACGCGCTCGACGCGCTCTCCACGCTGCTGCGGCCGGCCGCCGGCTCGCTGCTGGCGGCATCGGCCATCGGCGTGGTGTCCGACCCGCTGACCGCGCTGGTGCTGGGCGTGGCGATCGGGGCGCCGTCTTCGCTCGTGCCGCACGCCGGCAAGACGCTGATGCGGACCGCCTCCACGGTGTTCACGGGCGGCATCGCCAACCCGGTGCTGTCGCTGCTGGAAGACGCCCTGGCCCTGTTCCTCTTCGCGCTGGCGGTGGTGGTGCCGATGTTGATCGCGTTCGCCGTGCTGGTGACGGGCTTCTTCGTGCTGCGCCGGCTGGCGCGGCGCCCGGCCCCGGTCACCGCGTGAGGATCGCCACCCGTCGGACGGAGCCCCCATGGGACCGGCGGCGGGTTCATCCCGGCGTCGGAACCCGACGCGCCGCCGCGGCGCTGTTCACGCTGCTGGCCCCGGCCGCGCTGGCCCAGGCGCCGGCGCCCACGCCCACGCCGCTGACCCTCGGCATCGAGGTCGACGTCGTCTCGCTCACCGTCGTCGCCCACGACAAGGCCGGCCGCTTCGTGAAGGGACTCGGACCGAAGGACATCACCGTACTCGAGGACGGCGTGCGCCAGGACGTGACCTACTTCCGCGAGGCCGCGGCCACCGAGGGCGAGGAGCGCATCCCGCTCTCGGTCGTGCTGGTGCTCGACACCTCCGGCAGCATGGGCAAGAACATGGGTTTCCTGCAGGAAGCGGCGTCGAGCTTCCTCGGCAAGCTCGAGCCCGGCGACCGCGCGCTGGTGGTCCAGTTCAACGAGACCGTCAAGAGCAGCGCGGAGTTCACCGAGGACATGGACCGGCTGGAGAGCTTCGTCGACGCGCTGCAGCCGTGGGGCGCCACCAGCCTGTACGACGCGATCCAGTACGCGCTCGTCCGCATCCGCGACCAGTCCGGGCGCAAGGCCGTGGTGGTCTTCTCGGACGGCGAGGACACCGCGAGCCAGACCGACGAGGACGACGTCGTCGGCCTCGCCAAGGCGGTCGAGGCCACGCTCTACACCGTCGGCATCCGCAGCGGCGCCGGCATGTACTCGCGCAGCCCGCGCGGCTTCCTGCGCAAGATCGCCAACGAGACGGGCGGCCAGTACTTCTTCCCCGAGCGGGTCGGCGACCTGATCAAGACCTTCGCGGCGATCTCCGCGGAACTGAAGGCCCACTACCTGCTGGCCTACAGCCCGCAGAAGGGGCCCGACGGCCTGTTCCGCACGATCGAGGTCAAGCTGGCGAGCAAGGACGTGGAAGTGCGCGTGCGCAAGGGCTACTTCGCGGTCAAACGGCGCTCCCAGGACTAGCTCCGCGGGCCGCGCTGCGGGCGGGCGGTACAATCGGCCGAACCGTCATGCCCGAGCTCGCGATCCAGTCCTCTGGCGGCGCCCGCCGCCGCGTCGACCTGACCAAGCCGGTGCTGAGCATCGGCCGCTCGCGGGAGAGCGACGTGTTCCTGCCCGACCAGTGGCTGTCCCGCCACCACGCCGAGGTCCGGTTGCGCGACCAGGGCTGCTACCTGGCCGACCTCGGCAGCAAGAACGGCACGCTGCTCAACGGGCTGCGCCTCGCCGGCGAGCAGCGGCTGCGCCACGGCGACGTGATCACGCTCGGCGAGCACGTGCTCACCTATCTCGCCGAGGAGGCCGTGGCGGCGGCGGACGACGACGCCGAGCCGGAGCCGGCGGGGACCCAGGTCTTCTCGGTCGCCGCGCTCTCCGAGGAAGCCACCCGCGAGGTCAAGGAGCCGGCCGACCTCGCCCGCCAGAACCGGTTGCTGTCGACCCTCAACAAGGCCGGCCGCACGCTGCTCCACCACCAGCCGATGCCGGAACTGTTCGAGACCATCCTCGACCTGCTGTTCGAGGCCGTCTCCGCGGAGCGCGGGGCGATCCTGCTGCTCGAGGGCGAGGCGAGCACGCCCGTGGTCAAGGCCTCGAAGAGCCGGCTCGGCGAGCCGATCAGCCACGTCAGCCGCTCGATCGCGCGCCGCGCCATCGAGCGCCGCGACGTGCTGCTGGTGCCCAACATGATGGAGGACGCCGCGTTCCGCGGCCAGGACTCGGTGCTCTCCTCGGGCATCCG
>JAMPXO010000003.1 GCA_023701125.1 Vicinamibacteria bacterium
CGGGTCGCGGTCGCAACCGACCGCTGGAGATCGACGCCGACCTCCGGGCCGTGGCCCGGCTCGTTCGTCGCTCCTAGCGCCTCCTGGCGACCCGACCCGCGCCTCCCCCTTTGGCTCCGTAGTGCCGATAAGATATGTTATGTACGCTAACAATGGCGTGAGGCGGCTTGGGACTGACGTTGGCCCTCTAGAATGACGGCCTCTCTCCGGAGGTGCTGCCTTGACCCTGTTCCGCGCCGCGGCCCTTGCCGCGTCCGTCCTGCTCACGTCGCCACTGGCCGCCGCGCCGCCGGCCGCCAAGCTCAAGGTGTTCATCTCCGTCGACATGGAGGGCGTGGCCGGGACCGTCACCGGCGACCAGCTCGGGCCGTCCGGCTTCGAGTACGCGCGGTTTCGGGAGTTCATGACGAAGGAGGCGCTCGCTGCCGTCCAGGCGGCGAAGGACTCGGGCGCGACCGAGATCGTCGTCGCGGACGCCCACGGCAATGGCGAGAACCTGCTGATCGAGCAGTTCCCTGACGACGTCCGCATCGTGCGCTCCTGGCCCCGGCCGCTCGGCATGATGGGCGGCCTCGACCAGACCTTCGACGCCGCGATCCTGGTCGGCTACCACGCCTCGACCGACAACCCGCGGGGCGTGCGCGCCCACACGTTTTCGAGCGCGCGGCTGCACTCGGTCCAGCTCAACGGCCAGGTCGCGTCCGAGGGCGCCTTCAACGCGGCGATCGCCGGCCACTTCGGAGTGCCGGTGATCTTCGTCTCCGGCGACGACGCGGCCGTGGCCGAGGTCCGGCAGCAGGTCGGCGCCGTCGAGACCGTCGAGACCAAGCGACACCTGGGCTTCCACGCGGCCGAGACGCTGACGCCCGCCGCCGCCGCACAGCGCATCGGGGCCGGGGTTCGCAAGGCGCTGGCGCGGCGCGGGGACTTCAAGCCGTACCGGCTGACGGCGCCGATCACGCTCGACATCACCTTCAAGAACTATCGGCCCGCCGAGGTCGCTGCGTACCTGAAGGGCATCGAGCGCATGGACTCGCACACGATCCGCTTCCGCGGCGCCGACATGGTGGAGATCTCGAACTTCCAGGTGTTCCTCAGCAATTTTTCGCTCGAGCTGGAGCCGTAGGCATGCGCCTCCGGAAGGTCAGTCCCGGCGTCCTCGCGCTGGCTCTCGCGGTCCCGGCGGCCTGGGGCGAGGCTCCCCCGCTGCTCCCCCGCGCCTCCGCGGACGCGCTCGCTCGCGAGATCTCCGGCGAGCAGGCGAAACGCGAGCTCGAGTTCCTGACCCGACTCCACCGCATGCGCGCGTCGCGCGAGTTCGAGGCCGCCTCGAGGCACATCCTCGGGCAACTGAACGGCGCGGGCCTCGAGGAGGTGCGGCTGGAGGACCTGCCGGCCGACGGCACGATCTTCTACGGGACCCAGCGCTCGCGGCCCGCGTGGAACGTCGGTTTTGCGGAGCTGTGGGAGCTGGGAGCCGCCGGGGCCGACGGCAGTCGTGATCGCGCGGAGCGGATCGCGTCCTGGGACGCGCAACCGCTGACGCTGGCCCAGGACTCGTGGTCCGGCGAGGCGCGCGCGGAGCTGGTCGACGTCGGCGCCGGCTCGAGCGAAGCCGACTACGCGGGCAAGGACGTCCGCGGCAAGCTGGTGCTGGTCTCCGGCCAGCCCGAGGCCGCGGCCGCGCTGGCCGTGGCCCGCTTGGGAGCCGCCGGTATCGTGAGCTGGGCCCAGAACCAGCGCACCGCCTGGTGGGGCGAAGACGCATCGCTCGTGCGCTGGGGCCACCTCGACACCTTCGCACCCGAGGCCGCGCGCACGTTCGCGTTCATGGTGTCGCCGCAGCGGGCGAAGGCGTGGCAGGCCCGCCTCGCGCGCGGCGAGGCCGTCTGGCTCGACGCCCGGGTCAAGGCCGGCCAGGAGCCGGGCAACTACGCCATCGCCAGCGCGGCCGTGCTCGGCGCCGACCCGAAGTTGCGCGGCGAGGAGATCGTCTTCTCGTGTCACCTCGACCACCCGCGGCCCGGGGCCAACGACAACGCCAGCGGCTGTGCTTCGATCCTGGAGGCGGCGCGCTCGCTCGCGCGCCTCGTCGCCGACGGCGCGATCCCGCGGCCGGCGCGCACGCTGCGCTTCGTGTTCCCGCCAGAGATCGAGGGCACGCTGGCGCTGCTCGAGGGCCGGCGCGAGTGGGCTGCGCGGATCAAGGCCGCAATCCACCTCGACATGGTCGGTGGTGGAGCGGAGACGAAGGCCGTCTTCCACGTGACGCGCGGGCCGAAGAGCCTGCCGTCGTTCGTGCACGACGTCGCCGAGGAGCTGGCGCGGTTCGTCAACGCCGAGACCGCGAGCTACGCGTCGACGGGCGCCGCCGACTACCCGCTCGTTGCCCCGGAGGGCGGCAAGGAGCCGCTACAGGCGGATCTCGCGGCGTTCACGATGGGCAGCGACCACCAGGTCTACGCCGAGGGCTCGTGGCGCATTCCGTCGCTGTACTTCAACGACTGGCCCGACCGCTACATCCACACCACGGGCGATCGCGCCGCGAACGTCGACCCGACCAAGCTCAAGCGCGCGGCCTTCCTCGCCGCGGCCTCGGCGCTGGTGCTGGCCGACTTCGACGCGGCCGACGTGCCCGCGATGCAGGTGCGGCTCGAGAGCCAGGCGCTGCGCCGCGCCGCCGCGACGCTCGAGCAGCGCGCCCGGCTCGTCGACCCGGCGGAGGCGGCGAACCTGACTCGCTTCGCCCTGACCTTCGAGCGCGCCGTGTTCGAGTCGATGACCCGCTTCGCGCCCCTGGACGCGGTGGCTCGCGCGCGCGGCGAGCGCTTCTTCACGCAGCTCGCGGTCCTGCTCGGCGGTGCGCCCCCGGCTCTTCCGCCGACGACTCCGGGGGACAAGCGGATCTATGCCCGCAACCCCGAGGTCCGCGGGCCGATGGCCGCCTTCGGTTACGAGTACCTGCCCGACAAGCTCGGCGCCGAGGCCTTCGCGGCGCTGCGTCTTCCCCGCTTTGGCCACGGCGGATACGACTTCGAGGCGCTCAACCTCGTCGACGGGCGTCGCACCGTGAGCGAGATCCGCGACGCGCTGTCCGCGATCCACGGCCCCGTGCCTGTCGAGCTGGTGGCCGAGTACCTGGCCGCCCTGCACGGCGTGGGCGTCTTGCGAACGCCTTGACGCTCAGCGCGACGCGCGAGCGTCGACGCGCCGAGGGCCTATCCCGACCGCCATCGTCCTGTTCGTCGCGCGCTCCGCGCGGCGCTGATCCGGGGCCGCCGCTCTAGGCCTCGAACGGAGGCAGGCCGCCGGCGTTGCGGGGGCGGGCCAGTTCGTCGCCGCGGCGAGCCGGGCGGTACTGCGCGAGCGCGCGGGACAGGTCGCGCGCCACTTCCCTGCGCAGGTCCTCCGGCTCGAGCACCTCGGCCTCGGAGCCGAACTGCATCAGCCAGCGCCGCACGCCGCTGGTCTCGGCGACCCTCATGCGCAGGATCACGTCGCCGTCGGCCTGCACCTCGACCCGCGCCGTGCGGTGCCACTTGCGCTCGCGAATCCAGCGGCCCTGGCGCGCCGCGAAGCGGATCGCCACCTCGCGCGGCGCGCCGCCTCGCATCATCCCGAAGGCGCCCGACATGAAGCGCTCGTAGCTGAAGTCGCCCGGGACCTCGTACGCCTCGTCGGTCAGCTCGGCGCTCAGGCAGCGGTGCAGGGCGAACAGGCGCACGTCCTCGTGGTTCGGGTCGTGGGCCGCGACGTACCAGTCGCCGCGGTGGTTGGCGACGTGGTAAGGCGCCAGGTTGCGCGAGGCGGTGCGGTTTGCGTTCAGGCTGCGGTAGCGGACGCGCACCCGCCGCCGCTGTTGCCAGGCCCGCAACAGCGTCCGGAACACGTCGGCGTCGGGCGTGTGCAGCGCGCCGGCGTCGAAGCTGAGGTAGTCCTGGACCAGCTCGGGCGAGACCGGGACCAGGTGCGGGAGCAGCTCCTGGATCTTGCGGAACGCGCTCTCGAGGTCGGGCTCGAACGGCGTGCCGCGGTACTGGGCGAGGACCTTCTCGGCGAAGTAGAGGGCGATCAGCTCGCCCTCGCTGAGGGTCACGGTCGGCAGCGCGCCGATCGGCCCGGTCAGGGCGTAGGTGCGCTCGCGCGGGTCGAAGTCGACCGGCACCCGCCACTCGTCGCGCAGGAAGTCGAGGTCGCGGTAGGCCGTGCGGACGCTGACCTCGAACTTGCGGGCCAGCGCCGTCGCGGTCAGCGGCCGCGATGCGCGCAGTTCCTCGATCGCCCACAGCAGTCGCCGCAGCGCGGGACGCGTCACCTGGACGGCTCGTCGTGAGGAGCGTCGTGTCTCTCGTGCCATGCCGGGGGCATTGTCACCTACTCGATGGGGTCGGCCGTGGCCCGCAGCACCCTGACATCCGTTGTCAGGGGTGCTGCGGTAAAGGAACGGCGCTCAGTCGGTCGCGGGGCCCGGCGCCACGACCAGTCGGAACCCGGCCCCGTCCGGCACCATCGCCAGCAGGCCCGGGAAGACCTGCACGTCGGTGAGCCGCGAGATCTCGGCGCTGTGGGCGTTGCCGCGATCGTCGGTGAAGCTGAACGTCATGCGGAAGAAGTCGAATGTGGTGGAGTTGAAGTCGAAGTTGGCGCTGAAGCTGGTCGTCTGCGAGGCGCGAATCACGTTGCTGCCCAGGCCCTGCTCGATCTGCACGGCCCCGAGTTCCGCGCGCTCGATCTCCGACGCGCCGCGGTAGAGCTGGAGGCGCACGAAGTTCATCCGCGCGCCGAGCCCGGCGCTCTCGACGACGCGGAACGGGACCCGCAACCGGAAGACGTGGAGCGGCGAGGGCGAGATGCCGAGCAGCGCGGTGCCGTTCTGGCTGACCGTGAGGCTCGAACGTGCGGGCAGCGTCGGCGTGGGCGTGGAGGGCGCCGACGGGCTGCCTCCCCCGCCGCAGGCCGCAGCCAGGATGCCGGAGATGAGCAGGATCGCGCGGTTGAGGCCGAGTCGTCGCACAGTGTCCTCCTTGAGGGTTCGCAAGGTGCGAACTGCCACGGAGGATGAGCGGCGGCCCCTGACAACCGGCGTCAGGGAGTCGCGGGTTTCTGCGAACGATGACGGCTATGACGCGGGCGCGGGCGGGAGCGAGGCCGTGAGGTGGCGCTTCCCTCCCGTGGCCGGCAGGTCGAACGGCGCGATGCTCCTGGCCCCTGCGTCCCAGGCGTACCAGAGGAGTTCGGGAGACTCGAGCGGCAAGGCGAATCGGAACAGCACGCGCAGCGGGCGTCCGTCGGGAGTCACGGTGGCCACGGTGATCAGGACGCCATCGAGCGACACCGCGTCGCCCGGCGATCGACGGCTGCCGTCCTGGAACACCCCGTCCAGGAAAGAAAGCAGATAGGCCGTGTGAACCGCGGGCGGCTCGGCGAGGCCCTGGGGGGCCACGGCCCCCGCCGGGGCCACGAAGCCGCCCTGCACCTCGACCGCGAGCGTGTGTCCGTCGAGCCGCTCCAGTTCCGTCGTACCGATGCTCGACGACAGCACGAGCATCCGGTCCGGGATCGGGCGTCCCTCGAAGCGGCCGGCGATCAACATGCCCTGGATCGACTGAAACGCCGACGGCGTGTTGACGAGCAGCAGCCACTGCCCGGGCCGTTCGGGTCCCGACGGTAGCGCGCCGGCGATCCGGTGCGAGAGAGCCGCGAAGTCCTGCACGCCCTGCGTCGCGCCCAGCCGCTGCACCGGCGCCAGCACGAGGTGGAAGAAGACCGCGGCGATCGTGGCGAAGCGCGCCGCGCGTCGCCAGGCGGCCGAGGCCGGAACCCACTCGGCCCGCGCCCGCCAGCCGCTCAGGAACTGCGCGAGCAGGCCCGCCGCGCCGAAGCCCGCGAGCGTCAGCAGGCGGTTGTTGGGCAGCGTGCCCGTGGCGGGCACGAGGCACAACACCATGCCGAGCGCGAAGAACCGCGCCAGCGCATCGCGGCGCAGGAGCGGCCAGATCATGAAGCCGACGAAGCCGGCGGCCGCGAGCGCCACTCCCCACAGCCCGCGGGCTGCCGCGGGAGCGAACACGCCGTGGATCTCGGCGGGCAAGGCGACCAGGCCCATCACCAACAGCGGCACGCGCTCGACCAGGGCTCGCGCGAAATCGGCGCCGGACCCCGGGTCCGTGTACAGGATCGAACCGTGTGCGCCGTGCCCGCCCGCGCGGTACACCAGCGCCCAGGCCAGCCCGATCAGCGCGCAGGGCAGGAGGCCGCGGAGCCGTGGCCGCCAGGGACCGCGCTCGAGGAACAGCGCGTGGGCCAGCAGGTAGCCGCCAGCGCCGGCGGCCATCTCGCCCGCGAGCAGGCCGAGCAGCAGGAACAGCGGCGCCAGCCAGGCCCCCGGTGCCCAGCCGCGTCGGCGCCACGCGTCGTGGGCCGCGACGGTCGCGATCGCGAAGAGGGTGGCGATCAGCGCGTTGCGGTTCGCGATCCACGACGCCGGCATGGCCCACGCGTCGTCGACCGCGAACAGCAGGCCGGCCAGCGCCGCGGCTCCGGCCCCCAGGGGCAGGGCGCGGAAGGTCCGGGCGGCGATGGCGACGCACGCGGCCAGCCACAGCAGCGAGTGGGCGTGCATCAGCCAGGGGTGATCGGGCCACAGCCGGAAGTCGAGCGCGTGGGTCAGGCTGGAGAGAGGACGGAAGAACGCCAGCTTGAGATCGGGCGACGCCCACCACGGCAGCGCCCCCTGCTCCATTGCCCGCCGGTTGAACGCGGGGTCTCCGGTGAAGAACCCGAAGACGTCGGTGGGCGCGCGCTCCCACATCGGGTCGATCGCCGGCCGCATCAGGGCCAGGCGCATGAAGTAGTCGTCGAGCTGGAACCCGAGGCCGAGCGCCGGCAGCGATATCGCCACCGCGAGCAGCGCCAGGCCCAGCGGCAGCCGGGGGTTTCGGGCGAGGCCCGAGAGCGCGTTCAAGTTCATGGGGGATGCCGCAGCATGCGACAGCCGCCCGCCCATCGTCCACCCGCCGGGGGCTTGGGGGCGGAGGAGCGTCCGTTCGCGACGTAGCCCCCATGGGACCGGTGACGGGCTTTGCCCGGCACCGGAACCCGATAGACCCGGTACCATGCGGTCCGTGATGAACCTGGTCGAGGAGTTCGGCGCGATCGACATCTACCTGTTCGACCAGGCGCTCAAGGGCCGCTTCGCGCCCGGGATGCGGCTGCTCGACGCGGGCTGCGGGTCGGGCCGCAACATCGTGTTCTTCCTGCGCCAGGGCTTCGACGTGTGCGGCGTCGACGTGTGGCCCGACGCGGTGGCCCAGAGCCGGGCGCTCGCGGCGCGCCTGGCGCCGTCGCTGCCGGCCTCGAACTTCCGGGTGGAGTCGATCGAAGCGTCGAGCTTCCCCGAGGCCGCGTTCGACGTCGTGATCTGCAGCGCCGTGCTGCACTTCGCGGAGAGCCCCGGGCACTTCCGGCGGATGGTCGACGGGGCCTGGCGCGTGCTGAAGCCGGGCGGCTTCTTCTTCGCACGGCTGGCGTCCTCGATCGGGCTCGAAGACCGCGTGCGGCCGATCGGCGACGGGCGTTTCCGCCTTCCCGACGGCACCGACCGCTACCTGGTCGACGAGGCGGCCCTGGTGTCGTTGACCGCGGAGCTGGGCGGCCGGCTCGCGGAGCCGCTGAAGACGACGAACGTCCAGGGTCAGCGCGCGATGACCACCTGGTGCGTGACGAAGGGAATGAACTGATGGCCGACGTCGATCGCATCCTGGCACTGCTGGCGCGGACGCGGCCGGCGCTGATCGCGGAAGCGCGCAGCCTCGCCGCTGAGGACTTCGGCCGCTCCCCCGCCCCGGGCCGCTGGAGCGCGGCTCACGTGCTCGACCACCTCGCAATCATGGAGGGCCGGCTGGCGCCCCACTTCCGAGCCATGGTCGAGGGCACGAAGCCGGGCACCGTGGGACTGTGGGATCGCGTGCGCTGCCTGCCGCCGAGCCTGGTGCTGTGGCGAGGCATCCGCATCCCCCACCCGAAGATCGTCGACCCGGCGAAGGAGCCCGGCTCGTGTGACGAGCTGGTCGCGAAGCTGACGTCGTCGCGCACCCAGCTCGTCACCCTGATCGAAGAAACACGCGGCCGCGACCTGGGCCAGCTGCGGCTCGTCCACGGCTTCCTGGGCGGCCTGAACCTCTACGGCTGGTGGGAGCTGATCGCGCACCACGAGGAGCGCCACCGCCACCAGTTGATCGAGATCCGCCAGGCGCTCACCACCGCGCCCTGAGCCGACGAGTCGACGCGCTCAGCGCGAGCGCTTGGCGGGCTTCCGGGGCATGCGCTTCGCCGGCTCGCGGGTGATGCGGACGTCGTCCTCGGGCTCGCTGGTGTGGACCTGGAGCACCTCCTCGACGACCGTCTTCGTCACCTTCGGGCGGCGGAGCATGAAGCTGTCCGCGACCGACTGCCCGACCATCACGGACACCGCTTCCAGAAACGTCATCACGCGCTTCCGGGCGGCCGCCGGCGACTCGGCGATCACCACGAACGGCAGGCTCACTTCGACTCGCACCGCCACGGCCACGGTCTGTCCCTTTTCGAACACGGGCCCTCCTCGGGAATGCACGATTGTCGCGCCCAGCAGGGCCGCGCGGGGTCCGTTCGAGGCCCGCGTCAGGGCGCGATCGGGACCAGGCGGCCGCTCGCCAGCAGGCACAGGCTGGCGCTCACGGGCTCGCCGGTGAGCGCCGCGAGCGCCCGGGCATAGATGCGGAGCTGCGGCCCGTGCACCTCGCGGGCGCGCGTCTCGTCGCTGAAGGCCGCCGTCTTGAAGTCGACCACTTTCCACGCGCCATCGCGACGCCAGGCGAGGTCGATCCGCCCGGTGACCAGCTGGCCGTCCAGCGGCACGGCGAACGGCACCTCGCGGAACACGCGATCGGCGGCGCCGGCCTCCACGATCTCGGGCAGGTCGTGGGCCCGGGCGGCCAGCGTCGCGGCCGCCAGCACGCCTTCGTCGCCCGCAGCGAACCCGTACTCGGGGGCGAGGGCGCGAGCCATCGCGGCGAGGTCGGCGTCCCGCGGCAGCAGCAGGAGCGCGTGAGTCAGGCGCCCGAACTCGCCGCCGGTTCGTGCGGGCGCCTTCGGCACGTGCGCGTCGAGCAGCTCGACGCTCCGCTCGTCCACGACCTCCGTGGTCGCCGGGCGGACATCCTCCGCCGACGTCGGCGGTGCGCCGGCCGCTGTCGCCGCGAGCGCGGGCCGCCTCGGTTGGCGCGCCTTCCGGCGCCGCTCCCGCCGCTCTCGAGTCCACGCCTCTTCCGCGATCAGGCCCGCCCACGCCTCGACCTCGCTGCCCTCGATGGACGCGAGCCGAGGTGCCGCGCCTTCCACTCCGGTGGCGGGAGCGAGCGCGCGCGAATCGAACCACGTGATCTCGGCCTGGCCCGGCGTGCCGTCGTTGCGCCACGCCGCACTGCGCCCGCCCCATGGCGGCTGCTTCCCCTCCACGACGAAGCCCGCGAGCGCCTGATCCAGCCAGCCGTCCTCGCGATGGCCCGCGTAGCACGGGAGCACCAGGTGGTCGCGGGCGCGCGTCAGCGCGACGTAGAGCAGCCGCCGCTCCTGGGCCGCCTCCTGCTCCAGCTCCGCCGCCCGCGCCTCTTCCCAGCCCGCAGGCTTCAGGCTGCCGACCTTGAACCACGCCTCCCCCGTCGCGTGGCGGACGACGGCGTCGACGCGGTGGCTCTGCTTGTAGGTGAGGTCGGCGGCGATCACGATCGGGTACTCGAGGCCCTTGGCCTTGTGGACGGTGACCACCTCGAGCTGGCGGCCGGCCTCCTGGCCCACGGGCGAGTCGCCCTCTTCGCTGCCGCCCTCGCGCTGGGTCTCCAGGAAGCGCACGACGGATCGCAGCGTCGCGGGGCCCGAGGCCTCGTAGGCTCGCGCGAGGTCCAGCACCTTCCACAGGTTGGCGACAGCCTGCGCGCCGCCGTGGCGGAGGCGGAACGCGGGCAGCGCGCGCGAGCGCTCGAACAGCATCGCGATCAGCTCGCTCGGTGCCACCATCCGCCGCTGGCGGTAGAGCGCCTGCAGCAGGCCCATCGCGGGCCCGACCCGCTCGGCGCGGCCGGCGCCGTCGGGCACCGGGGCCAGCGGGTTCAACACACCGCCGCTGCCGACGTAGCGGAACAGGTCGTCGTCCGACAGCGCGAAGAACGGCGAGCGCAGCGCCGCGAACACGGCCAGGCGGTCGGCGGGGTTGTCGATCGCGCGCAGCACGGAGGTCAGCGCCTGGACCTCGTCGCGGGCGAAGTACTCCTTGCCGCCGACCAGCCGGTACGGGATCCCGCGCTCCGCGAACGCCTCCTCGAACGGGCCGATGAACTCCGGCGTCATCCGCCGCACGAGCAGGCCGATGTCGCCCGGCTGCGCGGGGCGCACCCCGTTGGCGCGATCGCGCAGGCTCCACGGCCGCACGCGGGTGATCTCGTCCACGAAGCCCGCGATCGTCGCGGCCAGCCGCGGCAGCACGTCGCCCACTCTCGGCTTGCCCTCGATCCCCTCGAGGCTGACGGGCAGCGCGATCGTGCGTGCGCCGTCGCGCGCGACCTCGTCGCGGAAGGGCATCAGCGGCCGCGGCTCCGGATCGCCCTCGTTCGAGAGGATATCCGTGAACTGCTCGTTCACGAACGCGACGATCGAGGGCACCGTGCGGAAGTTGGCGTCCAGGGCGAGCCTCAAGCCGCCGCAGGCCTCGATCCGTCGCCGCGCCTGCTCGTAGACCGCGATGTCGGCGCGGCGGAAGCGGTAGATGCTCTGCTTGGGGTCGCCGACCACGAACAGCTTGCCCGGCGCGAGCCGCACCTGGCTCCAGTCGGACGCCGGCGGCGCCTCGGGGTCCTCGGCCAGGAAGAACGCGATCTGCGCCTGCAGCGGGTCCGTGTCCTGGAACTCGTCGATCAGGACGTAGTCGAAGCGGCGCTGGAAGTAGCGGCGCACGGGCAGCGACTGCGCGAGCACGTCGCGGGTGAGCAGCAGCAGGTCGGTGAAGTCGGCGACGGCGTGCTCGTGGCGGGCCTGGTCGAAGGTGGCGAGGAAGCCGCGCAGGCTCTCGCGTAGCGCCCAGGCGAGGTCGGCGTCCGACGCCGCGCGCCAGGTCTCGTGGGCCTCCTTCACCGCCTTCAGCTCGACCTTGACCTGGCCGCACGTCTCCTTCGGCTTCCAGTTCCCCTGCTGGCCCAGGTGGCCAATGACCTGCAGGCCGCGCAGCCACAACTCGAGACCGACGCCCTCCGACCGCGCCGCTCGCTCGTGGAACGCCTCCAGCCGCTCCAGGCTCTCGTAGGCCTTGTCCGCCGTGTCCAGGCAGCGCGACTTCAGTGGCCGCAGCACCTGGAGCGCCTGTGCGATGCGCTCGCGCAGGCTCTCGATCGCGAACGGAGCGCGCGGCTCGGGCCGAGCGGCGATGTCGCGCTCGGCCACCATACGCCAGGCGGCGGCGCGGACGCCCTCGAGGCCGACGTCGAATGCCAGCGTCCGCACGAACGTGGGATCTCCCGCGGTCATCCGCGCTTCCAGCCACCGCTCCCACACGTCCTCGCGCAGCCGTTCGCCCGCGATCTCCGCGGCCACCTGGAATTGCGGGTCGAGGCCGGCCTCGAACGGCCGCTCGCGCAGCAGTGCCGAGGCGAACGCGTGGATCGTGGAGATCGGCGCTCGCTCGAGGTCCGCCGCGGCCGCGGCGAGCCGCGTGCGTTCGCGCTCGTCGTGAGCCGACGCGACGGCCTCGTCGAGTCCCTCGCGCAGGCGAGTCTTCAGCTCGGCTGCGGCCTTCTCGGTGAACGTGATCGCGACGATCCGATCGATCGGCGCGCGGCCGGCCCGCACCAGCGCCAGGATGCGGCCGACGAGCACGGTCGTCTTGCCCGTGCCTGCGCCGGCCTCGAGCAGGAACGTCGTGTCGAAGTCGTTCAGGATGCGGTCGCGGACGTCCTGGTCCGACGGCGGGCGGCTCACGGGATCTCCCGCAGCTTCAGGAAGGCCGCGACCCGCGGGTCATTGACCTTGCGCGCGGCGCGAGCCTCACGCCCCTCGCCGCAGACGAGCTGGAAGTCGCAGTACGTGCAGTTGTCGGCAACCGCCGGGAACACTCCCGACGCGGCCTGCGCGTCGAGGGTCGACAGCACCCACTGCAGCGTGTCGTCCTGCTCGGGCTCGGCGGGCAGCCCCTTGCGCTTGTAGCCGCCCTTCTCGGTCGAGTAGTAGTAGATCGCCTCGGCGACCGGACGGCCCGGGGCCAGTGCTCGCGCCGCGGCGTTGTAGACCGCGAGCTGCAGCTCGGTGCCGCCCTTCCACTGCTCGTCCTTCTTCCAGAAGTGGCCGCCCGTCTTGTAGTCCACGACCCGCACGCCGCGCCCCTTCTTCGCGGTGTCGAGGCGGTCGATCCTGCCGTGGAAGCGCACCGCGGCGCCGTCGCCGAGCGGGATCTCGACGCCCTCGAACTCGCGCTCGAACTCGGCGGGCACGAACCCGTCCTCGGCGAGCGCCCGGGCCTCGTCGCGCAGCAGGCCCTCGACGTCGGCGCGCAGCCGCAGCCGCGCGGGGTCGAGCAGCGCCGGGTTGCGCACGCCGTTCTCCGCCGCGTATTGCGCCAGCTCTTCGTCGACCAGTTCCGCCACGCGCGAGGCCAGCCGCGGCACGTCGGCCGGTCGCGGCGGCAGCGCGCCCTTCTCGGCCAGGCCGGCGAACAGGCGGTGCACGATCTCGTGGAAGACCGAGCCGTAGTCGACCGGGAGCATCCGGTACTCGCGCGCGGGCTCCTCCCAGCGCCGGAGCCGCAGACCGGTCGCCAGGAAGTGCCGGTAGGGACACGCGGCGAGCGCCTGCACGCGCGTCGCCGAGGTGTCCTGATCCGCGAGGCGTAGTCGGGCGAGGGCCTCGGGCGTCGGCGCGTCGAGCGCGCCTTCCCACACCGTCCAGCGCGGTTCCCACGCCGCGGCTGCCTGCTCGAGCGCGCGCGAGACGAGCGTGTCCACGCCCGCGAGATGGCGGGCGGCGGCTCGCGCGCCGGCGCTGACCAGGGCGAGGTCGCGCTCGACGCGATCGATCGCGGTGGCCGGGCCGGAAGGATGCGGACGGCCCAGCTCGGTCTCGCCGGGGCGAGCGAAGGCCGCGAGCTGGGCTGCCGTGACCCGGCGCCCGAGCGCGGCCTCGATCGCGTGCAACAGGAAGGAGGAGGGGATGCGCTCGCGACCGCCGGCGGTGTCGAAGCGCGGATAGGACAGGACCAGCCGCTCGCCCGCGCAGCGCACGGCAGCGAGGAAGAGCAGGCGCTCGGCTTCCATCCCGTCGCGCGTCGTACGCAGGTCGGGCGACAGTCGCTCGCGCTCGTCGTCGAGCAGCAGCGGATCGGGCCGCACCGGTGTCGGGAACGCGCGCTCGACGAGCCCGGGCACGAACACGGCGCGGAAGCGCATGCCACGGGCGGCGCTGATCGAGCCGACGAAGACGCGGCCCTCGCCGAACTCGCCCTCGCGGTACACCTGAGTGGCGAGCACCTCCTGCACGCGGGCAAGGAAGGCTGCCCGGCTCGCGTTCAGTGACGGCGCGTGGTCCGCCATCGGCCCCAGCACGCGCAGCAGGCGATCCCGCGTCAGCTCGCCGTCGACGATCCAGGTCTCGAGCAGGTCGAGGGTGACGGCCAGCATCTCGCGCCACGTGCCCAGCGAGGGCAGCCGCGCGAGATCGGAGGCCAGCCGCTCGATCAGGCGGCCGAGGCTCTCGTAGAGCTTCAGGTCCCGGTCCTCGGTGTACTCGCGTTCGGCCCGCCGCTGGCTCGCCTGCCCGAGCCGCCGCCGCCAGTTGTCGAGGCCCGCGACGATCCCCGCCTCGGCCGACAGGCGGTCCCAGCGCGACGGGCTGATCTCCGTCCCGGGCGCCAGCACGTTGTCGAAGTGCAGGCGAGCGCCGGTGACGAACTCCATCACCCGCGCCCGGTCGAGATCTGCGTCGACGAGCCCGAGCAGCAGCGACAGCCCGCGCGCGGCGGGGTCGAGCCGCGGGCCGCCTTCGAGGAAGTACGCGTCGATTCCGCCGCGGTCGAACGCGGCCGCGAGCACGGGGCCGTACGCGGACGGCTGCCGCAGCAGCACCGCGATCTCGTCGAAAGCCACGCCTTCGACGGCCAGGGCCTGGATGGCCCGCGCGATCTCGACCGCCTCCATGGACTCCCCGGCCGCCGCGAGCACCGTCAGGCTGGCGTCGAGTTCCCCGCCGCCGCTCGGAACGGTCCCCGGCGCGTCGGCGAACAGCCGCTCCTGGAGCCGCGCCAGCGCGGAACAAGCGTCTCCACCCTCGCCGGACGCGGCCACGGCCGGCGCGGTGAGTGCGTTCAGGAACGCACGCCGGGCGGCGTGGCGCGGCGCTCCCGCTGGCGGCAGGGGCGGCGCGATGCAGGCGAAGGGCTGGTGCCGGCTCAGCGCCTCGAAGAAGCGGCGCTCGGCGGCCGAAGGGTCCGCCAGGGCGCACAACACGACGCCACCGACGGTGGGCGCAGGCAGCGCCGCGGCTGCCGCCTGGAGCAGGTCCGCGCGATCGACGAGCCCGGCTTTATCCAGTCGAGCCGCATACCCGCGCGCCAGGCGGCCGAGCAAGCGCAGTCGCCCGGGATCGGCAGCCTCCGCCGCGGCGCCCTCCAGGGCGTCGGGCGTCACGCCCGCCCCAGCCAGATCCACGAGCGTCCGCAACACGGCCGGCGCGAACCCGGACGTCTCGGCCGCGTCGCGGAGGTACGAAGGCGTCCCACCGACCGCGATCGCCCCGGGGATCGTCTCCAGCAGCAACGCCAGGTCGGCGTTCTCGGGCACCCGGGCCCGGCCGCCAGCGAGCAACGCGGGCATCGCGATCCGCCACGCCAACTCGTGCACCGCGACGAAGTCGATCCCCACGTGCCCGCGTTCGGCGAACACCTCGCGCGCGAGCCAGGTCCCGAGCAGCGGGCTCGGCACGACCACGCTCACGGGCCAGAGCCCATCCCCGGCCCGCACCTGGAGCACAGCGACTTCGACGGCCTCGCGGAGCTTCATCGCCTGCCGACTCTAACAGCGCCCCTGGTCAGCGCAGGCCCGGCAGGTCCTTGAAACGCTTGTTCTTGATCTTGAAGTCCTTCTCCTTGCTGCCCTCGCCGACGACCGTGACGAAGAACTCGTCGAGCCCCGGCGTCGCGATCAGGGCCTTCACCTGGTCGAGGTCGAAAGTCGCCATCAGGCCGTTGTAGTGGAGCTGCGCGCCGCCCGACGTCTGCGTCGACTCGGCGAAGGGCTCCATCGACAGCGGCTGCACGACCTGGCGCTTGGCCTCGTCGCGCACGACCACGTGCTCCACGGAGGAGGTCTGCGACTGATTCCGGAAGTCCGTGGCCTTGTCGGGATAGACCACGATGCGGAGGATCGGCCGCAGCATGTCGTCCGTGACGTCCTCGGGCCGGAACGGCTTGTAGACCTTGGCGGCGTCGCTGGCCTGCTGCTGCACCCACGTCAGCGGCGTGTACATCGCGAGCCGGAACCCGGTGCCCGCGGTCACGGCGGCAGGGCCGTTCAGGGAGGCCATCGCGTTCATGAACCCCCGCCCGGCATCGCTGATGCTGAGCGCCGCCGATCGTCCCTTGGCGATCCGCCCCTTCTCGATCGCGGCCGACACCTCCGCCTCGGAGTACGAGATCCGCCGGATGTCGGACGGCACCGCCGACTCCCCGAGAACTGCGGGCGCCTCCTGCGCGATGCCCACGAACGCCCCGAGACCGAACACGACGCCGAACCAGATCCCCTTCATGCCGTTCCTCCCATGCCGATGCACGAACCACAGGCACGGTAGAACCCCACCCCTGCCAACGAGTGTCAGGCTCGGCGCGGGTCATCCGGACGCGGGAGTGTCGGACCCTGGCGGGGTCACGTGTCGAGGGTCGAGTGCCAGTGCTCGACGACGTCCAGCCAGCCCTTGAGTTCCGCGGCCGTCGGGGGGAGTTCGTAGACGTGGTGGTGGCACGCGCGGGAGAGGGCGCTCCAGGCCGACGAGACGGCCGCTGCGCTTTCGGGTTCCGCGTACTCCGCGAGACAGATGAACTGGGCGCGCGCGCTGCACTGGTCGAGCGCAAGGCCGCGACTCTGCCAGTACTGGTCGAGCGACTCTTCCAGGGCCTGCCGGATCAGCAGCGCTGCGGCACGCGGCCAGGCCCCGGCTTCCGCCCCTCTTGCGGGGCGCGACATCAACTGCCGGGCTGCCGCGAGCAGGTCCGCGGGGCCCTGCTGCGCGCGATCTTGCTCCCCGCTCACGCCTGCCCCGCGAGCCACTTCGCCAGCTTCTGCGAGGAGCCGATGCGATCCATCAGGTCGCCGCCCACCTCTTCGTGGGCGCCGCTGTTGCACCACTTGAAGACGTCCGCGAAGTCGCGCGAGGCCCGGTTGAGGTGCGGCAGGACCTCGCCCGCCTTCTCGGCGTCGTCGAAGAGCGCCAGCGCCACCAGCTTGCTCAACTTCGAGTTCGACTCCAGGAGAACCTGCACGTCGTCGTGGCGATCGCCGCGGCCGATGCGGCGCGCGCGCACCGCCTTCTGGCAGGCCGCTTCGAGCGCGTGGCGACACAGGCCCGGGACCACCCGCCGCGACGCCGCGGGCGGCAGGCCCTCCGTGCGGGCCAGCGCGCGCGCATCCGCGATCACGCGGTCGATGGGGTCGGGGTTGGGCTGGACCTCGATCCGGGAGTTCTCCTGCCGGGTCACCGCGTAGATCGAGGCGTCGAGGTTGAGCCGGCGGACCGACTCGGCCAGGCGGTCGTCGTGGGTGAAGACGATCACCTGCCGGTCGCGCGCCGTCTCGGCGAGGACGCGGGCGAGGCCGTCGACGCGGGCCGGGTCCATCGACTGCACCGGGTCGTCGATGACCAGGAAGCGGAACGGGCTCTCCGGTTGCGTCGCCCGCGGCAGGAACAGGCTGAGGGCCAGGGCGTGGATCTCGCCCTGGCTCATCACGCCGAGGGCGACCGAGTCGGCGCCGTCGACCGCGACCTTGAGCTCGACCCGGCGCTTGGTCGCGCTGCCCTCGAGCACGACGTCCTTCAGCTCCACGTTGCTCTGCAGCCGCAACTGCGCCCAGATCGCGATCGCCCGCTGCGCGATCGGCGCGAAGCGCTCGCTGCGCAGCGCCTTGCCCTGCTCGCCGAGCCAGCCCTCCGCCGTCTCGATCGAAGCCAGCGGCGCGGCCGTCTCGCGGGCGCGGCGCGCCACGGGCAGCCACTCGAAGAGGCGCTGGGCCATCGGCCGCCAGGCATCCTCGGCCTGACTCAGGTGCGCGCTCGCGGCGGAGGACAGCGCCAGGAAGGCCTCACGCAACGGGCCTGCCGCCGACTCCAGCGCCTGCGCACAGGTCGAGAGCTGTCCGAGAGGGTCCGCACTCGCGCCCGGCTCCCCGAGCGCGAGCGCAGCGTTCCACTCCTCGAAGCGGGCCATCAGCGGCGCGACGTCCAGGCCGAACTGCGACGCGCTGGCGAACGCCGCGACCGGCAGGCCGGCCAGCAGGCCCCGCGCGGTCGCCAGCGCTCGCCGGCCGGCATCCCGCGCCTCGGAGGCGCCCCGCGCGGCCTCGCGGAGGCCCGCCGCTTCCACGGCCTTCGCCCGATGCCACTCGGCGTCCAACGCGCCGTCGCGGCCACAGACCGGGCACGGCCCGTCGCCCTGCGTTTCGTGGAAACGGAGCGCGCCGTCGAGCAACTCGGCGAGCGCCAGAGAGCGCGCCGCGAGAGTGCCTGCCGCGTTGCGCAGGCGCTCATCCGCGTCGCACAGCCCCGCCACGGCCGCGGCCACCGCTTCCGCCGAGGGCCCGCGAACCGCGGCCAGTTGGTGGAGAGCGGAGAGATCCGTCTGCAGTCGTGAGGCTGCGCTGCCCAGCAGGCTCTCGATTTCCTCGAGCCCCCAGCTCTCCCCTTCCAGCTCCACGCGCACGCGCGTCGCGCGCAGGTCGGGATGCCCCGCCAGCGCTTCCAGCAGCGCCTTGCGGCCCCGCTCGGCCTCGTCGAGCGCCTTGCGTCGGGCGAGGCGCTCCGTGGCCAACAGCTTCTGCGCTTCCGCCAACTCCTCCAGGCCGAGGATCTGGGCCAGACGGTCGTGCAGCTCCGAGGGGGCATCGAAGGTGGAGCCGAGTTCCGAGTAGGAGAGGAAGGGACGCCAGGCCGCAAGGGCCGAACTCCAGCCGAGTTCCTCGAACGATTGGGCCTGCCGTCCGGGGCGCGTCACGCGCGTCTCGCCCTCGTCGGTCAGCCGCGCGCTGTCGGGGAAGGCGCGGCTCACCGTGAGGCCGGCCGCTTCGCCTTCGACCGCGAAGTCGGCGGCGATGCAGGCGCCCGTCCCCTGGTGCAGGTTGCGCCAGCCCTCACGCCAGACCGCGGTGCGCTGGACCCAGCGGAACGTGTTGCCCGTGAGCAGCAACTCGAGCGCCTCGGCGAAGCTGGACTTGCCGGAGCCGTTGCGGCCGACGATCAGCGTCAGGCCCGGGCCCGGGTTGAGGTCGAGCCGGGCCTCGGGCCCGATGCCACGAAAGCCGCGCACCCGGATCTGGCGAGCGAAGATGCCCGGCACCTCCGGCGGCTCGGGCGGAGGCGGCAGCGGCGCGCGCCCGCTGCCCGCTGCCGGCGTCTCGAGCATCTTCGCCAGTGTTTCCTTGCCCTCGAGCGCAGCGAGGACCAGGTAGTCCCATCCGCTCGGGCGCGGCGTCGCCGGGCGACCCTTCTTCCTGGGCGCGGCTGCGGCTTCGGCCGCGGCCTTCTCCTCGGCCTCGAGCTTCTCGATCACGATCCGCTGGAGCGCAGGGTCCAAGAGTCCTCCTCGGGTCGACATCAATTGGGCGACCGGCCGGATGGCCCGTTTCTACACCATCCCGCCACGTCGGGTCCGCTTGCCCGCGGTCGTGTGCCGGCCTAATCTCTTCACGACGCCGGTCCCTCCTCTCCCCCCGGCCCCGGGGCCATGGCTTTCTCAGACCTCTTCCGACCGAAATGGCGCCACTCGGACTGGCAGGTGCGCCTGGCCGCCGTCGGCGACGTGCCCGACGCCGCGACCCTCGCGGAGCTCGCCCGGGAAGATGCGAACGAGCAGGTGCGCGTGGCCGCCGTCGCCCGCCTCGACGCTCCGGGGCTGCTGGTCGAGATCGCTCTCGGCGACTCCGACGCGGCTGTGCGCGAGGCGGCTGTCGCCCACCTCTCCGATCGGCCGTCGTTGCTGAAGCTGGCCTGTGTCGAGTTCCCGCCTGACGTCGCCCTCGCCGCCGGCGCGCGCCTCGTCGATCCCGCCTCCCTCGCCGAGTTGATGCGCTCCGCGGCGCTCGCGCGGGTCCGGCGGGGCGCGCTCCAGCGCGTCGTCGATCTGGCGCTCGTCGAGCGCGTGGCGCTCGCGGACCCCGAGCCCGACCTGCGCGCGGCCGCCCTGTGCCGCGCCAGCGCTGCCGTCGTCGCGACCGCCGCACGCGCGGACAAGGACGAAGGCGTGAGACTGATCGCGGTCTCGCTGCTCGAGGACGGGCCCGCGCTGCACCAGGCCGCGCTGGAGGACCCCAGCCCCCACGTGCGGGAGACCGCGGTCCCGCGCCTGGTCGACCAGCGGGTGATCAGCCGCGTCGCCCTGTCCGACGCGGCCGAGGCGGTGCGGCTGGCGGCCGTCGAACGGCTGACCGACCTGCCGGCGCTGGCCGAGGTCGTCCGCACCGAACCGGTGAAGGCGATCCGCTGCCTCGCCCTGCCGCGGATCGAAGACGCGGCCCTGCTCGCGCTGATGGCGCGCACGGCGAGCGACGAAGACGAACAGTTGATCGCGCTGATGGCCCTGCGCGACCCGGATGCCCTGGCGGAACTCGCGGTGCCCGAGAGCGGCGCCCCGGAGCGGGTACGGGCGGCGGCGCTTGCCCGGCTGACCGACCTCGCCGACGGCGCCGACGGCGCGCTCCCGTTCGTCGACTAGGAGACGCGCTGGCGGCGCGCTACTGCCAGCGGAAGTACTTCAGGGCCAGCCCGAAGCTGACCGCGCCCCAGGCCGCGAGGATCGCCAGCTCCGGAGACAGCGCGGCGAACGAGGCGCCTTCCAGCATCACCCCGCGCAGGGCGTCGTTGAGGGCCGTCAGCGGCAGGGCCTGGACGAACGGCTGCAGCGCGTCCGGGAAGCGTTCGGTCGAGAAGAAGATGCCGGAGAAGATCCACATCGGGACCATCACCAGGTTCATCACGCCGCCGACGCCCTCGATCGTGCGCGGGCGCGCGGCCGTGAGCAGGCCGATCCCGGCAAAGGAGATCGCGCCGAGCAGGGACACCGCCGCCAGCAGCCCGAACGAGCCGCGCAGGGGCACGTCCATCACCAGCGCGGCGAACAGCAGCAGTACGCCGGCCTCGGGCACGAGGAAGATCAACCGCGACAGCACCTGTGCGCCGAGCAGGTGGCTCTTGCGCGCCGGCGCCGCGACCAGCCGCTTGAGCAGGTTGCCGTTGCGGGCCACCACCAGCGAGAAGGCGATGCCCCACATGCCGGTGCCCATCAGGTTCATGCCGAGCAGGCCCGGCACGAGGAAGTCCACGTAGCGGGTGCCGGGCTCGGTCGACTCGCGACGCTCGGCCGTGAAGGCGTCCGCGCGACCTGCCGCCCGTTGCAGCGCGGCGTCGACGGCGAGTCGCGCCGCCCGGCTCTCGGGCTGGGTCGGGTCGTAGGCGTAGGTCGGCGGCTCCCCCGCCTCGACCACCAGCACGACCCGTCCGCGTCGCAGCGCCTGGCGGGCCGCCTCGGCGCCCATCTGGCGAGGCGCCAGGTCCGGCTCCGCCACCAGGGCTGCGAGCCGGGTCCTGGCCTGGGCGCCTTCGACGACCGCCACCGGCAGCGGTTCCGGCGGCCGGCTGCGGAAGGCGATGCCGAGCACGCCGACCATCAGCACCGGGAACAGGAAGACCCAGAACACGGCCTCCGGCTCGCGGAGCAGCTCGCGCACGCGGGCCAGCGTCAGCTCGACGAGCGGGTGGTGCACGCGGTTTTCAGGCATCGCGCAGCGTCCTGCCGGTGAGGTGGACGAACACGTCCTCGAGCGTCGCGCTGTGCACGTTGAGCTGGCTCGGCTCGTGGCCGTGCTCGGCCAGCGCCGCCAACAGCGCGGGCACCGCGCGGTGCACCTCGCGCACGCTGAGCCGCCACGCGCCGTCCTCGCGGGCCACGCCGAGCACGCTCGGCAAGGCGGCGAGCGCGCCGTCCTCCGGCGCCCAGTCCGTGGCGTCCACCGCGAACTCGACCACGTGCTCCGCACCGAGCGACGCGATCAGCTCACGCGGCGACCCGATGGCGATCACCTTGCCGCGGTCGACGATCGCGACCCGGTCGCACAGCCGCGCGGCCTCTTCCATGTAATGGGTGGTGAGCAGGATCGTGCGGCCGCGGCGCTTGAGGTCCTCCACGATCTCCCAGGCCTGGCGGCGGGACTGGGGATCGAGGCCGGTCGTGGGCTCGTCGAGGAACACGAGCTCCGGGTCGCCGACCAGCGCGCACGCCAGCGACAGGCGCTGGCGCTGCCCGCCGGAGAGGTTGCGCACGTACGCCCCCGCTTTCTCCTGCAGCGCGACGATCGCGAGCGCCTCGTCGACGCTCAGGCCGCGCGGGTAGAAGCTCCGGAACAGGGCCAGGGTCTCGCCCACCTTGAGCTTCTCCGGGTACTTGGTCTCCTGGAGCTGGATGCCGAGCCGCGCCCGCAGCGCGAGCCCGTCGCCCAGCCACTGCTCGCCCAGCACCAGCACCTCGCCCGCATCCGGCGCGTTCAGTCCCTCCAGGATCTCGATCGTGGTCGTCTTGCCCGCGCCGTTGGGCCCGAGCATGCCGAAGCACTCGCCCAGGTGGACCTCGAGGTCGAGCCCGTCGACGGCAACCACGCTGCCGTAGCGCTTGACCAGGCCGCGGCAGCGCACGGCCGGAGAGGCGGCGACGTTCGCGGGCGAAGCGCTCACGCCGACCGCCGGTGCGCCTTGCGCAGGCTGTAGGCGACGAACACCGCGAGCCCGGACCAGATGAAGCCGAAGCCGACGATGCGCCACAGCGGGAACGGCTCGCCGTAGATGAAGACGCCGAGCAGCAACTGCAGCGAAGGCGCGATGTACTGGAGGAAGCCCAGCGTCGACAGCGGCAGCCGACGGGCGGCGCCGGTGAAGAACAGGAGCGGGATCGCGGTGATCGGACCCGCGGCCACCAGCAGCAGCATCTGCCCCGTTCCGCCGCTCGTGAAGGCCAGGCGGCCCGCGTCGTGCATGAACAGAACGTAGCCGAGCGCGAGCGGGGTCAGCAACAGGGTTTCGACCGCGAGACCCGTGACGGCGCCGACCGGGGCGGTCTTGCGCAACAGGCCGTACAGCGCGAACGAGAACGCCAGCGCCAGGGCGATCCACGGCGGCTGCCCAGCGGCGACGGTCAGCCACACCACGCCGCAGCCGGCCAGGCCGATGGCGATCACCAGCGCGCGCGGCAGCCGCTCGCGCAGCACCAGCACGCCGAGCGCGACGTTGACCAGCGGGTTGATGAAGTAGCCGAGGCTGCCCTCGAGGATGCGGCCGCTGACGATCGCCCAGATGTAGAGGCCCCAGTTGACGGCGATCAGGGCGGTCGACGAGGTGAGCAGCAGCAGCGTGCGCGGGGTGCGCAGGGCTTCGCGCACCTGGCCGAGCGCCTTCTGCTGTCGCGCCAGCAGCAGCAACAGGCCCATCGCCCAGATCACGCGATGGGACAACATCTCCAGCGGCGGCACCGCCGAGAGCACCTTGAAGTAGATCGGCATCACGCCCCACCAGCCGTAGGCGGAGAGGCCGTAGATCAGGCCGGATCGGTGTTCGGCAGCCGCGGCGGCGGGCGCGGGAGAGGTGGGGGCGGACAAGCTCGGCCAGTATCGCACGCGAGGCCCGTCGCCTCCGCGCTATCCTGCCCGCTCTCGACGGGAGGTCACCATGCCGCGCACCGGACTCGCCTTCGTCCTCGTTGCCGCAACCGCCCTGGGTGCTGCGGGCCAGCCTGCGCCGAAGCCGCGCGCCCGGGAACTGGGCATCGCCGCGTTGCTCGGCGGGACGCCTGGCGCGCTGGATGCGATCACCGACGTGCCGGGCGTCGAGGTCGGGCACGCGACCGTGATCCACGGCAGCGGCGCCCGTGAGCGTGGAGTCGGCCCGGCGCGCACCGGTGTCACGGTCGTCCATCCACGCGGGAGGCAGGCCATCGACCCGGTGTTCGCGGCGTGGTTCACGCTCAACGGCAACGGCGAGCTGACCGGCACGACCTGGGTGCAGGAGAGCGGGTTCCTCGAGGGCCCGATCGCGATCACCAACACCAACAGCGTCGGCGTCGTGCGCGACGCGATCGTCGAGTGGCAGGTGACGCGGCCCGGGCTGCAGCCGTGGGGGCTGCCCGTCGTCGGCGAAACCTGGGACGGCACGCTGAACGACATCGACGGCTTCCACGTCAAGACCGCACACGCGCTGGCGGCGCTCGACGGCGCCACGGCGGGGCCCGTGGCCGAAGGCAACGTCGGCGGCGGCACCGGCATGGTCTGCCACCGCTTCAAGGGCGGCATCGGCACCGCGTCGCGGGTGGTCGAGGTCGCCGGCGCGCGCTACACGCTGGGCGTGCTGGTGCAGTGCAACTACGGCCGCCGCCCCGACTTCCGGGTCGCGGGCGTGCCCGTCGGCGAGGCGATTCCCGACCTGCTGCCGTGTACGGTCGGGGGCGCGAAGTCGAGCGGGATGCCCGAAGCCGTCGCGTGCGACACGCCACCCGTGCCAACCGCGCCTTCGTCCTCACCCGCCGGCGAGGACACAGGCTCGATCATCGCGGTGGTGGCCACCGACGCGCCGCTGCTGCCCCACCAGCTCAAGCGGATTGCGACCCGCGTGTCGCTCGGCATCGGCCGCATGGGCGGCATGGGCGCCAACAGCTCGGGCGACATCTTCGTGGCGTTCTCGACGGCGAACCCGGGGGCCGCGCTCGCCGACAAGGCGACGGCCGTGCAGATGGTCCCCAACGGCGAGATCAACCCGCTCTTCCACGCGACGGTGCAGGCCACCGAGGAGGCGATCCTCAACGCGCTGCTGGCGGCCGAGACGATGGAGGGCGCGGACGGAGTGCGGGTCCACGCGCTGCCCCACGACCGCCTGCTCGCCGCGCTGAGAGCCGCGGGCCGCCTGAGGTAGGTCAGCGCCGCCGGAACGGCTGCGCGAGCTGGCCGAGGTACGTCGCCGCGACGGGCTCCCCCGCCACCCCGTAGCTCGCCGGCCACTGGCCGGGCGGCAGGTTGCGGGTGCCGAACAGCGCGTCGATCCACGGCAGGTGAACCGCGAAGTTGTGATCGTGGGCCTCGAGGGCGTCGGAGTGGTGCCAGTGGTGGAAGCGCGGACTGACCAGCACCCGCTCCAGCCGCCCGAAGTCCCAGCGCAGGTTGGAGTGGATCAGCACCGCGTGCAGCGAGACGAAGGCGAGATAGCCCTCGATCGCGCGCTGCTCGAAGCCCGCCGACAGCAGCGCGGCCAGCACCAGCGAACGCGTCGCCAGCACGTCGACGAGGTGCAGCCGCGAGCCCGCCAGCCAGTCGAGCGCCCGACTCGAGTGGTGGATGGCGTGGAAGCGCCAGAGCAGCGGCACGACGTGGAAGGCGCGGTGGACGGCGTACTGGGCGAGGTCCGCCACGAGCACGGCCAGCGCCCACTGCGCCCAGAGCGGCAGTTCCTGCACGATCGGCACGACAGCTCCGTCGGGGACGGCGCGAGCCAGCCGCGTCGCCGGCCACAGGATCAGGAAGCTCAGCGCCTGGACCAGCACGTGGCTGACGAAGAAGTGAAGGCCGTCGGTGGTCCAGCCGTCGCGAAACGGGCCCTGCGCGGCCCGCAGCGGCCACAGCCGCTCCAGCGGTGCGAAGACGAGGGCCAGCAGGAACAGGTTGAGCAGGAACCAGTCGAGCCCGAGGCCCAGCGCCGGAGCGCCATGCGCGGCGGCTTCGCCACCGCCCAGCACGGAGGCCAGCACCGCGAGGGCGCAGCCGGTCAGCCCCAGCACCTTGCGCCGCCGCAGCAGCAGGCTGAGCACGCCCAGCCCGAAGCCGAGGACGACCAGGCCCTCGATCGCCGCGCGCACCAGGGGCATCGGGTAGAGCTCGCGGAACAGCGGCGCCGAGAGCGCGTCGGGGAAACGCAGCACCAGCGCCGCCAGCGCCACGACGGCGCCGACGAACACGGACACGGTGCCGGAGATCCAGCCCGTGCCCGCGTGCGCCGGCGCGTCGTCGTCGAACGCCCGCTGGAACCAGGCGTCGAGGCCCGTGCGCACGGCTCAGGTCAGGTCGGCGAAGAGCTCCCCGAACACGAGGTCCGCGCGGTTGCGCCACGAGCCCCAGGAGTGGCCCTCCACGACCTCGCGGGTGGTCGGCTTGACCCCGCGCTTGCCCAGCTCTTCGACGACGGCCTTGCTGTTGTCGGCCATGTTCCAGCCCTCGTGCACGGCGCGCAGGTCGTACTGGCTCCACTCGAGCGAGGCGACGACCGGCAACGGGTCCGCCTTGCGCAGCTTCTCGAGCAGCGCATCGAGGTGGACCGTGATGCCCATGATCGACTGCGTCGACAGGCGACCGAACACGTCGCCACGCTTGAACGTCGCGTAGGCCGCGGCATACGCGCCGCCGCCGCCGCCGACGTTCGCGCGAGCGGACCGCTCGGCCCGCGTGCGATACGTGGCGTCGACGACGCGCACGACGTCCTCCGCCACGCTGTCGGCGTAGGCGTCCTTCTTGTCGCCCAGCAGTTCGGCTCCCGCCTGCTGCGGCGTGCCCTGGGTGGTGACGAAGACGGCGATCAGCGGCTTCACGCGCCCGGCCGCGACCAGATTGTCGAGCGCGCGCACGAGCTGCCCCTGCTCCAGCGCATCGGCGCCGCCGTGCACGTAGGCGACAGGGTATCGAGAGGACGAGGCGTCGTAACCCGCCGGCAGGTACACGTCGACGACGCGCTTGCCCTCCGTCTTCGCGCCCTCGACTTCGTGGCGCACCAGGCGTCCCCGCTGCGGCTCCACGACATCCGCGAAGTGCGACGGCTCGCGCCAGCCGGGCATCGCGAACCACGACATCTCCGCCGCCGCGGCGCCCTCGCGGCGCGGGTTCTTCGGGTCGGGCAGGTTCTCGTCGAAGTCCTTCACGAAGCGGTAGGTCAGCCGCGCCTGCGGCAGCACCCGCGCCGACCAGTAGAAGAGGTCGGTGCCCGCGACCTGGGCCATCGCCCGCTGCTGGCGGGCGCCGATCATCTCGCCCGTGATGCCGAGGTCCTTGCCGGGGCCCCGGTACAGGAAGTGCACGATGTCGCCCTCGATCAGCGGGTAGCTCGTCACGGCCGCCAGGAAGGAGTCGACCGCGAGGCCCTTGTCCGTTGCCTTGTCGATCGCCGCCAGCGCAGCCGCGACCCGTGGGCCCATCGGCAACTCGTCGACCGCGACCGACGCGGTGCGCGGAGCGGAGGTCGCCGCCACTCCGACCTTGACCAGCCGGCTCATGCCGCGCGCGTACAGGTGGCCGCCGGCATAGGCGGCCGCCGTCCAGGAGTGGTCGGGCATCGCCTGCAGGTGGGCGATCTCCTCGTAGCCGGTGGCGCTCACGGCGCCCACGTGCAGCGCACCGAGCTTGGTCTGGACCACCAGCTTGCCGCCGACGACCGTGAGGAAGCCGTCCCCGGGGGCCCGGGAGCGCCAGAGCGGCTCGCCGTCGCTCGCCCGCACGCAGGCGAGCAGCGCGCCGGCGTAGCCGCAGAACTGGCCGTCGACGTACACGGGCCGGTTGTAGCTGCCGCGCAGGCCCTTGGTCACCCACACCTGGCTGGCGCTCCAGGTCTCGCCCTCGCGCTGGACCTGGTAGAGCGCCGAGGAGTCGCCGCGGTGGGTCAGCAGCACGCGGTCGCCCTCGACCGGCAGCGGCACGGCTGAGGCCGCGCCGACTCCGCTCTGGTCGGCGTCGAAGGTCACCTCCCACAACACGCGCCCCTCCTGCGGCGCGAGGCCGTAGAGGGTCTTGGCGTCCGCAGCGACGACCTGCTCGACGCCCTGGAAGCGGGTGAGCACAGGGGACTGGTATCCGACCTCGTTGCGCCCGGCCGTCCACCGCACCTGGCCCGTGGCCCGCTCGAAGCAACTGATCGACTGCTTCTCCTTGACCCCGACGTGGAGCACCACGCACTCGCCCACGAGCAGCGGAGAACTGCCGTGGCCGTACAGCGGCTTCTCGGTCCCGGGCAGGGTCGCCAGGTCAACCCGCCACAGCGCCGCGCCGTCCTTCGCGGCGAACGCCGCCAGGATGCCGCGCGGGCTGAGCGCGTAGACCGCCCGGGCATCCGCCGCCGGCGTGGCGATCGGCCCGTCGTGCGATCCGTCGTGCCCCTTGTAGGTGGCGTCCAGCGGCTGGCGCCAGAGCTCCTTGCCGTTGCGATCGTCGAAGGCCGCGACCACGTCCTGCCCCGAGCCGGCGGCGAAGGCCGTGAAGACGCGGCCGTCCAGCACGGTCGCCCCCGAGTAGCCGGAGCCGATCGGCGCGCTCCAGGCCTCGACCAGCGCCGGCTTGACGGAGCCCGAGAAGTGTTTCGCGGCCTCGGCGCTCGCGGCGCGGTCCGGGCCGCGGAAGCCCGCCCAGTCCTCGGCCTGCGAGGCCGTGCCCGACAACACGATCAGGGCGCCGAGCGCCACCCGACAGACGACCTGCATGCAGGTCTCCCTTCTGTTTTCTGCAACGGGGGGATTGCGGCCGGCAGTCTACAGGGAAGCGCGTAGACGCAGGAGCCGGACCTTCAACAGGCTGGGCGCGGACTCAGCCCTTCTCGATGTAGAGTTCGACCTTGCGCTGGGCCCACGGCTCGAGGTCGAAGAACTCGCAGCCGAACTGGTTGGGGCCCGCGAAGCGGACCACCCGGGCCTGCCCCTCGACGACGTCGTCGAAGCCGAAGTGCAGCTTGAAGCCGAAGCGCTCGCCGATCTGGGCGTCGGCGTGGCACTCGATCAGCATCCCGGTGCGACTCACGTTCAGGGTCCGCCCCGTCATCTCGCTGTCCCCGAACAGGCCCTGGAACGTCAGGTCGGCCTTGATCCGCAACTGCTTGCGGACCGGGACGCTCAACAACCGCTCGAGCCGCTGCTCCCACTCGGCGTCGGGCGGGAAGCGCAGCACGGCATTGGCGCCCTGCTCGAGCAACTCGATCTCCGTCGGGTCGAAGTCGCTGCCGGCGACCACGACGATCGAGGCCAGCACCGTGGGCGGGGTGGTCCGCAACTGGCGGATCAGGCCCGACACGCCGGACAGATCGCGGTCGATCAGCACCAGTCGGGGTGCGATCTTCGGCGCCGCGGCCATGGCTGCGGCTGGCGTCTCGGCGCGGTGCCGCTGGATGTCCTCGCGGCCGAGCGGGGTGCGGCTCAGCGCGTCGGCCAGCGGGCCCTTGCCGCAGATGAGGACGGTGATGGGCATGAACGGCCGCGAATGTAACACGGGCCGCCCCAGCGGTGCGCGTCACTGGACAGGCCCCCAGCGCCGCCGCCCCTCCCCGTCACCGTCCAAAGCCGCGAGATTGGGAGCCTCGCCGGGCGGTGCGTTTCGGGAGTAATCTCCTGCCGGCGATGACCATCACCGACCCGGCGACCGCGCAACTGGCCGAACAGCTGGCCAGGACCGACCTGTTTAGGGAGCTGCCCGAGCGGATCCGGGTCCGCGTGGCCGAAGTTCTCGGCCGACGCACCCTCCTCGCCGGCGAGCGGCTGTTCTCCCAGGGTGACCCGGGCGATGCCCTGTACGTGGTCGTGCGCGGGCGGCTGCGCGTCTCCGTGCGCCGCGGACGCGAGTCCTCCACGATCGGCTCGATCGGCCCGGGAGAGACCGTCGGCGAGATGGCCGTGATGAAAGGCGGCGAGCGCAGCGCCGACGTGCACGCGGACGAGGACTCGGAGTTGCTGACCCTCGCGGCCGCCGACTACACGCGGCTGCTGGCGCACGAGCCGGGGCTGGCGCTGGCCCTCGCCCAACTCGTCACCGCCCGCCTGCGCGCCCGCTGATCCCGCTTGCCATGCCGCCGCTGATCCGCTTCGACAAGGTGAGCAAGTCCTATCCCGAGGGCGACGCGCCGCGCGTCGTGCTGCGCGAGGCCTCGGCGGAGATCGCCGCCGGCGAGGTGGTCGCCATCCGCGGCCGCAGCGGCAGCGGCAAGAGCACGCTGCTCAACCTGGTGGCGGGCATCGACTCGCCGACCTCGGGCGACGTCTGGCTGGGGACGGAGGCGGTCAACCGCCTCTCGCCCCGCGCGCGCACGCTGCTGCGCCGGGACCGGATGGGCTTCGTGTTCCAGTTCTTCAACCTGATCCCGACCCTGCGCGTGCTCGAGAACGTGGTGCTGCCCGCCGAGCTGGCGGGGCGCGACCCGCGCGACGCCCACGAGCGGGCGTCGGCCCTGCTCGACCGCGTCGGCCTGCTGGCCCGCGCGGAGGCCTTCCCCGACCGCCTCTCCGGCGGCGAGCAGCAGCGGGTTGCGATCGCGCGTGCCCTGATCCAGGACCCGCCGCTGGTGCTGGCCGACGAGCCGACCGGCAACCTCGACGACCACGCCGGCGCGGTGGTGATGGAGCTGCTGGAGGAGATGACGCGGGCGGCGGGCAAGACGCTGCTGCTCGTCACCCACTCGCGCGAGGTCGCGGCCCGCGCCGATCGGGTGATGACGATCGAGGACGGCCACCTGGTCGTCCCGCATTGACGACCTGAGCCGCGTGCTCCCCCGCACCCTGCTGGCGACCGGGCTGCGCGACCTGCTGCGGCGCCCGCTGCACACCGCGCTGCTGGTGCTGGGGGTCGCGCTCGGCGTCGCGGTGGTCGTCGCCATCGACCTGGCCGGGGACAGCGCGCGGCGGGCTTTCGTGCGCTCCACCGATGCCGTCATCGGCCGCGCGACACACGCGGTCCACGGTGGGCCGTCGGGAGTGCCCGTCGCCGTCTATCGCGACCTGCGCCGCCGCCCCGAGGTGTCGGCCGCGGCGCCGGTCGTCGAAGCCACCGCGTTCTCCGAGAGCCTGGGCCGTACCTCGGTGCGCGTGCTCGGGATCGACCCGATCGCCGAGAGCCCCTTCCGCGACCACCTCGGCGGCGGCTCTCTGCGTGCGCCCGGCTTCTCGCGGCTGTTCACGGAGCCGGCGGGCTGTGTGATCTCCGCAGCGGCCGCCCGCCGCCATGGCCTCGCCCTCGGCGGCCCACTACGGTTGCGGGTCGACGACCGCGCGCTCGAGCTGCGGGTGCTGGGCCTGATCGAGGCGTCGCCCGACCGCGCGGCGGCGCTGGAAGCGCTGGTCCTGCTGGATGTCGGCGTCGCCCAGTCGCTGCTGGGACTCGGCGATCGCCTGACCCGCGTCGACCTGATCCTGGCCTCCGATGCCGACCCGAGCGGGCTGGCGGCGACCCTGCCGCCCGGGCTGCGGCTGGCCCCGGCGAGCGAGCAGGCGCAGACGGCGGTGCAACTCACCGAGGCCTTCCACCTGAACCTGGGCGCCCTGTCGCTGCTGGCGCTCGTGGTCGGGATGTTCCTGATCTACAACACGATCACGTTCAGCGTCGTGCAGCGGCGGACGGTGTTCGGCACGCTGCGGCTGCTGGGCGCCACCCCGGGCCAGGTCTTCGGCCTGATCCTGGCCGAAGCCGCGCTGGCCTCGGCGGTCGGCACGCTCGCCGGCGAGGTCCTGGGCTACGCGCTCGGTCAGGGCGCGGTTCGTCTGGTGACGCGCACGATCAACGACCTCTACTTCGTGCTCGCCGTCGGCGACGTGCCGATGACCGCCGCGGTCGCGCTGCGCGGGGCCCTGCTCGGCATGGGCGCGGGACTGCTGGCCGCGCTGCCGCCCGCGCTCGAGGCGTCGCGGGTGGAGCCCGTCGCCGCACTGCGGCCCTCGACCTACGAGGGCCGCGCTCGAGTGCTGCTGCCGCGGATCGCGACCGTCGGCCTGGCGCTCGCTCTCTGCGGCGCGGCGGGCCTCGGGGTCAGCGATGGCGTCACCGCCGCGTTCGCATCGTTGTTCGCGATCGTGCTCGGCACAGCGCTCGCCGTGCCGCTGCTGACCGCCACGCTCTCGGGCTGGGCGGCCGCCCCGCTGGGACGGGTCGCGGGATCGCTCGGCCGCATCGCCGCCCGCACGGTCGAGCGCTCCGTCAGCCGCACCGGCGTCGCGGTCGCGGCGCTGATGACGGCCGTGTCGGTGACCGTCGGCGTCAGCCTGATGATCGCGAGCTTCCGCGCGACCGTCGTCAACTGGCTCGAGCTCACGATCCGCGCGGACCTGTACGTCGGGGCGCCGTCGGGTGGCGGCGTGCGCGCCACGCCCGCGATCGATCCCGCGTTGCCCGCGCGGCTGCGCGCGCTGCCTGGCGTCGCCGACCTGGAGACGATCCGCCGCGTCCGGGTCGCGTCCGGCGTCGGCGAGATCGCGCTGGGCGCCTCGGAGCTGGGCGCCACGGGCGGCGGGCTGTACCGCTTCGCGCCCGGCTCGGAGCCGGACCCGTGGGCGCGGGTGCAGGCGGGTTCGATCATCGTCAGCGAGCCGTTCGCCCACCGTCACCGGCTCGCCGCCGGGGCGCGCCTCGAGATCCACACCGACCGCGGCCCCGTCGTCTTCCCCGTGGCCGGCGTCTTCTACGACTACTCGACGGAGGAGGGCCAGGTGCTGATGGCGCGCGCGGTGTACGAGCGCCATTTCGACGATCGCGCGGTGTCCTCGATCGCCGTCCACGCCGCGTCCGGCACCGACCTCGCCGGACTCGCGGCGCGGGTCCGCGAGGCGGCCGCCGGGCGGGCGCTGTTCGTGACCGACAACCGCAGCCTCAAGCGCGAGGCGCTGCGCATCTTCGACCGCACGTTCGCGGTCACCGACGCGCTGCGGCTGCTGGCGGTCGCGGTGGCATTCGTGGGCGTGTGGAGCGCGTTGATGGCGCTGCACGCAGAACGCACCCGCGAGCTGGCGACGCTGCAGGCGCTCGGCCTCACGCCCGGACTGTTGCGCAAGCTGGGGCTGCTGGAGAGCGGTCTGATGGGCGCCCTCGCCGGCCTGCTGTCCCTGCCGCTGGGCGCGCTGCTCGCCTGGATCCTCGTCGACGTGATCAACGTGCGCTCGTTCGGCTGGACCATGGAACTCCACTACGAGCCGTGGCTGTTCGTGCAGGCCCTGGCGCTCTCGCTGGCCGCGTCGCTGCTCGCCACGGTCTACCCACTGTGGCGGCTGGGTCGCCGCGAGATCGCCGCCGCGCTGAGGCACGAATGAAGCGGACCCTGGTCGCCGCTGCGATGCTGGCGCTCACCCTTGCGGCCGTGCGGCCGCGGCCCGCCGCCCCTGTCGACGACTCGGCGCGGCTGGACCTGGGCGGCCCGGACGACGTTTCCGGGTTCGCCCGCGCCACGGAGCCGCGACCGCTGCGGCTGCCCGAGGACCACGGCCCGCACTTCGAGTACCAGACGGAGTGGTGGTACTACACGGGCAATCTGGCGGCCGGGGACGGGCGGGCGTTCGCGTATCAGTTCACGGTCTTCCGGCGCGGCCTCTCACCGGGAGACCCGCCCGCCGAGCCTGGCCTGCGCACGAACCAGGTGTACTTCGCGCATCTCGCGCTGACCGACGAGCAGGGGCAGCGCCACGTGTTCGCCGAGCGCTGGGGGCGCGGCGCCGCCGATCTGGCGGGTGCTGCGGCCGAGCCGTATCGGGTCCACGTCGATCACTGGCAGGCGCACGGCAACGCCGGAGGGGGCGTCCGGATAGACGCCCGCCACGAGGGGTTCGGCCTCGCCCTCGAGCTCGAGCCGCGCAAGCCACCCGTGCTGCACGGCGACCGCGGCCTGTCGCCGAAGAGCGACGAGCCGGGCAATGCCTCGTACTACGTGAGCCTGACCCGGCTCGCGACCCGCGGCCGTGTCGTGCTCGGCGGGCACGAGTTCGAGGTCACGGGCGAGAGCTGGTTCGACCACGAGTGGAGCACGAGCGCGCTGGGGCCCGAGGCGGAGGGCTGGGACTGGTTCAGCCTGCAACTGGACGACGGCCGGGAGCTGATGTTCTTCCGCATTCGCCGCCGCGACGGCGGCTTCGAACCGGCCTCGGGCGGCACCCTCGTGGAGCGCGACGGCACCACCCGGCGACTCGGGGCCGACGAGCTGCGGATCGAAGTCGGCGACCACTGGACGAGCCCGCGGACCGGCGCACGCTACCCCGCCGCGTGGGAGCTTCACCTGCAGTCGCCCGCCCTCCGCCTGCGGCTCGAGCCGATCGTCGCGGACCAGGAGATGCGGACCTCGATCGTGTACTGGGAAGGGGCGGTGCGAGTCAGCGGCACGGCCGGGGAGAGCCCGGTGCAGGGGCGCGGCTTCGTCGAGCTGTCCGGCTACCACGCGCCGATGCAGGGGCTGTTCTGACGGGCGAAGGCAAGGGGAAGGGATGAAGACCATTCACGACGAAGCGACGCGGGCGGAAGTGCTGGCCCGGGTCGCGCGCCTCAGGGCGGACGGCAAGGCGCTCTGGGGCCGCTTCGACGCCTCGCGCATGGTGTGCCACCTGATCGACGCGCTGGAGATGGCGAACGGTCAGCGATCGGTCCGGCTGAAGCCGCTGTGGCCCATGCGGCACTTCCCGCTCAAGCACCTCGTGCTGTACGTGCTCCCCTTCCCCAAGGGCGCTCCGACGGCGCCCGAGCTGCTGTCGACGGCGCCGGCGCCGAGCTTCGACGCCGACCGCTCGCGGCTGGTCGACCTCGTCCACCGCTTCGCAGCGATGCCGCAGACGGGCCCCGGCGCCACCCACCCGCTGTTCGGAAAGCTCGACCAGGCCGAGTGGGGTGCGCTGGTCGCGAAACACCTGGACCACCACCTGCGCCAGTTCGGCGCGTAGATGATCTTGACAGAAGAGCACGAGCGTACTATTTTAAGTTCGTGCGCAAGGGAGAGCTGACCCGGCAGAAGGTGCTCGAGGCCTCGGTGGGCCTCGCCTCCCGGCTCGGCCTCGAGGGCCTCACCATCGGCAACCTCGCGGACGAACTGGGCCTGTCCAAGAGCGGGCTCTTCGCTCACTTCCAGTCGAAGGAGGCGCTCCAGGTCCAGACCCTGGAGGCCGCCGCCGAGCGCTTCACGGAGGCCGTGATCCGGCCGGCCCTGGCGGCGCCCCGCGGCATCCCCCGGCTGCGCGAGCTGTGCGAACGCTGGCTGACGTGGCCGCGGGTCGTGCCGCAGGAAGGCGGCTGCCTGTTCGTCGCTGCCGCCGTGGAACTGGACGATCGTCCAGGCCCCGCCCGCGACACCCTGGTCCGCGTCCAGCGCGACTGGATGGACTTCCTGGCCGGGGCGGTGCGGATCGCCGTGGCAGAGGGCCACCTGAAGCCGCGGACCGACCCCGTGCAGTTCGCCTTCGAGCTGTACGGCGTGATGCTGTCCACCCACCACGCCCATCGCCTGCTCGGCGACCCGAAGGCCACCACCCGCGCCCGCCGTGCGCTCGAAGACCTGATCGCTCGTCACGCGGTCGAGCCGCACTGAGACCCGGAGGTCCCGCTTGCCGACTCCCCCTCCCCCGTCCGTTAATAGCACGAACGTTCGCTCTAGAAAGGCGCCTCTGGCGTTGCGACTCGCTGGCGGATCGATCCGCACGCTCGGTGCCGTCTCGCGCTCGGCGGCGGCTGTTCTTGCGGAGCACCTCTTCCTCTCGCCGCCCCGCTTCCCGGCGCCCGCCCGCGAGCGGGCCGCCTTTGCGCAGGCCCGACCCACGGCGATCGACAGCCCGGAAGGCCGGCTGCGACTGTGGCGCTTCGACGAGCGCCCCGTGGACGTGCTGCTGCTGCACGGCTGGGGCGGCCGGTCGAGCCAGATGAGCGCTTTCGTCGCACCCCTGCGTGCGGCCGGCCTGGGGGTCGCAGCGCTCGACGGCCCGGCCCATGGGGCGTCGGCGGGGCGGCTCGCCACCGTACCCGGGTTCGCACGCGCTCTCCTCGCGGCGCATGCCGTACTCAGGTTCCGGGCGGTCGTCGCGCACTCCATGGGCGGCGCGGCCACGGGCGTCGCGGTCGGCCGCCACGGCCTCGCCCTCGACGCGGCGGTGCTGATCGGTTCGCCTGCGACGCCGAGCCGTTTCCTGCGCGACTTCGTCGACGCCGTCGCCCTGCCCGCGGGCATCGAGGCGGCCCTGCTGCGCCGGCTGGCGATCCGCACCGGGCTGACCCTGGCGGACATCGACATCACGTCGCTCGGTCCCACCCTGAGCGGCGGCGCCCTGGTCATCCACGACCGCGCCGACCGCGAGGTCCCGCACGCCGACGCCGAGGCGATCGCCCACGCCTGGCGCGGCGCGGAACTGCTGACGACGGCCGGCCTCGGCCACCGCCGCATCCTGCGCGACCCCCACGTCGTCGCCGCCGCCTGTCGCTTCGTGGCTGCGGCCCTCGGCCACCCGGTCCGCGGCTGCGTGACGCCGGGCTGCCTCGATGTCGCGACGCAACCCGGTGTGCGCTGCGAGCGCTGCGCGCTCGACGCCTTCCTGTTCGATCCCCACGCGCGGTGGGCCCCGGCGGCCTGAGGCGCCCGTCGCGGGGCTATGCTCGCGCCCTATGAGGGTTGCGAGAGGCTTCCTGCCCGCCCTGGCGTTCTGTGCCGTCGTCCCCTCCATCGGCGCCGCCCAGCCCGCGAGCGGGCCCGTCTGGCTCAAGGGCAGCCTGCACACCCACACCGATCGCAGCGACGGCGACACCGCGCCGGAAGTGGTCGTGCGCTGGTACCGGGAGCACGGCTACGGCTTCCTCGCGATCACGGATCACGACCGGATCACCGAACCGGCGCCACTCGCGGAAGCCGCGGGTCCCGACCTGCTGCTAGTCCCGGCCGAAGAAGTGACCGGCCTCGCCCTTCCTTCCGACGGGCGCAAGGTCCCGGTCCACGTCAACGCCTTCGTTCCGCGAGAGGTGATCCCACCGTTCAAGGGGGGCACGCCAGCGGAGGCGCTCGCGCAGAACGTGGCGCGGGCGCGGGCGGCGGGGGCCCTGGTCCTCGTCAATCACCCCAACTTCGGCTGGGCGCTGACGGCGGACGACCTGAAGGCCGCGGCCCCGGGCTTCCGCCTGCTCGAGATCTTCAGCGGCCATCCGCTCGTCCACTTCCTGGGCGGCGGCGGCGCGCTCTCGGCGGAGGCGCTGTGGGATGCGTTGCTCACGGCCGGCCACCGCGTCCACGGCGCCGCCGTCGACGACTCGCACCACTTCGCGGGCGAGTGCACGCCGGCCCGCGCCTGCCCGGGCCGCGGTTGGGTGGTCGTCCGGGTTGCCGAGCGCACACCCGCGGCCGTGCTGGCGGCACTCGAGCGCGGCGACTTCTACGCCTCGAACGGTGTCGCCCTGCGCGACGTGCGGGCGACCGAGGCCAGCCTCGAGCTGACGATCGAACCGCAGAAGAGCTTCCGTTATCGCACGGAGTTCGTGGGCTCCGGTGGCCGCGTGCTGGCCTCGATCGAGGGCGAGTCCGCCTCCTGGCGCTTCAGGGGCGACGAGGGCTACGTTCGCGCCCGCGTCACCGACTCGATGGGCCGCCGGGCCTGGACCCAGCCGGTCTTTGTCCCGGACGGGGGCTTGGGGGCGGAGGAGCTGCGTTCGCGACTGAGCCCCCATGGGACCGGCGCCGGGCTCCGCCCGGTGTCGGAAACCGACGAATCGCGCTGAACGCCTGCTACAGGCCGATCTCGTCCGCGATCGGCTTGAGCGCTTCGATCAGGAAGCCGACGTGCTCGTCGAGCGGGCGGCCGAGGACCTCGGCGCCGCCGTAGACGTAGGTGCGGTCGACCGAGCGCGCGAAGGCCTTGTCCTTCAGCTTCTTCGTGACCGACTCGACCGGCAGGTCGGCGATCTTCTTCGTCGGCCGCACCTTGACCGCCGCGCCGATGAAGCCGACCAGCTCGTCGCAGGCGTAGATCGCCTTCTTGAGCGGCGTGTCGCGCGGGATCTTCATGTAGTCGGCGTGGGAGCAGATCGCCTCGACGATCTCCTCCGGGTAGCCCCGCTCGCGCAGGATGCGGGCGCCGACGTGGAGGTGGGTCTCCTCGGTCGGGTTCTGCTCGTAGTCGAAGTCGTGCAGCAGGCCGACGATCCCCCACTTCTCCACCTCGGCGGGATCGGTGATGCCGAACCAGCCGGCGTAGGCGCGCATGGCCTGCTCGACGCCGCGGCCGTGCTTGCGCAAGGCGTCCGACTGGGTGAACTCGAACAGCAGGGCTTCGGCCTCGGCCCGGGTCGGCACAAGTTCGCTCATGGCGGCGAGGATACGAAAATTCAGTGCTGACAGCGCGGGCAGTAGTGGGAGGAGCGACCGCCGATCACCCGCCGCGCGATGACGCCCTCGGCGCAGCGCAGGCAGCGCTCGCCCGTGCGCGCGTAAGCCTGGCGCTCGTCCTGGTAGCCGCCGTCGCTGCCGTCGGGCCGCACGTAGTCGCTGATGCTCGAGCCGCCGGTCTCGATCGAGCGCAGCAGCACGCGCCGGATCTCGACGGCGACCAGGTCGCACTCCGCGCGAGTCAGGCGCCGCGCGCTCCGCGTCGGCCGCACGTGGGCCCCGAACAGCGCCTCGTCCGCGTAGATGTTGCCCACGCCGGCCAGTACGCCCTGGTCGAGCAGCAGCGTCTTGACCGGCGCCGTGCGCCGCCGCGAGGCCGTCCACAGCAGCGCCCCGTCGACGCCGAGGGCGTCGGGCCCGAGCTTGTCGAGCCGCGGATCGGAAGCTCCCGGCGCCAGCCACGCGACCTTGCCGAACTTGCGGGTGTCACGGAAGAGCAGGTCGCGCCCGCCGTCGTCGAAGGCCAGCCGCAGGTGCGTGTGCCGGTCCGGGCCCGGTGCGCTCTCCTGCTCCTCGGGCGACAGCGTGGCGCCCGCCGTCGACGAGAGCAGCCGCACGCTGCTCACCCCCGAGCCGTAGAGCTGCCCGGTCATGCCCAGGTGCAACAGCACCCGCGCGCCGTCGTCGAGCGCGGCGAGCAGGTACTTCCCGTGCCGCGCGACGGCGGTCGTCACCCTTCCCGTCAGTCGCCGTTTCAACGTCGCGGGCGGGGTGACGAAGAAGTAGCTCGGCCGCGTGGTGTGCACGGCGGCGATCCGCCGCCCCACCAGCAGTGGCACGACCTGCCGCCGCGTGACCTCGACCTCGGGGAGTTCAGGCACATCCGGAGCCTACCGCCTTCGCGCGTCGCCGGGCAGCATGCCCTTCCCGTGCACGCCCGAAGGGCGCATCATTCGCACGCCGCGCCACCCACTGAAGACCAGGAGCCCCGATGACCCTCTCGCGACGACACTGGCTGGAAGCGACCGGACTGGCGACGCTCGGTGCGGCCCTGCCCTCCGGCGCCGAAGCCGCCGACGCGGGGCGCGAGTGGCCGGCGGCGATCGCCGCCCTGAAGCCGATGCTGGACGGGGTCTCGCCGATCACTGTCGAAGAGCGCCAGGCCCGCATCGCCCGCGCCCGGCAGCGGATGGCCGAGCACGGACTCGACGCGATCGTGATCGCCTCCGGCACGACGCTCGACTACTTCACGGGCGCGCGCTGGGGCAACTCGGAGCGCTTCTTCGGCGTCGTGATCCCTCGCGCGGGCGACGTCGCGTGGGTCACGCCGGCGTTCGAGAAGGGCCGGGCGCTGGAGCAGGTCCAGCCCGGAGACGACGTCCGGGCATGGGAGGAGCACGAATCTCCCTACGCGCTCGTCGCCGGCATCCTGCGCGACCGCGGCGCCGCATCCGGTCGCACTGGCATCGAGGAGACCGTGGCCTTCGTGTTCGCGGACGGCATCGGCCAGGCGCTACCCGCCGCCAGGGTCGTCAGCGCCACGCCGGTGACGGCCGGCTGTCGGATGATCAAGGACGCCCACGAGCTGGCGCTGATGCAGCGCGCGGCCGAGATCACGCTGACGGCCCATCGCGCCGTGTTCGCCTCGCTGAAGGAGGGCCTGAGCCAGGCCGAGGTCGGCGAGCTGTGCGCCGAAGCCCACCGCCGGCTCGGCATGCGCGGCGGCGCGCTCGTCCTGTTCGGAGCCGACGCGGCCTTCCCGCACGGGACCACGAAGCCCCAGCCGCTGCGCGCCGGCGACGTCGTGCTGATCGACGGCGGCGGGCGCCTGCACGGCTACGCTAGCGACATCACCCGCACCGGCGTGTTCGGCGCGGCCCCGACGGACCGCCAGCGCAAGGTCTGGGACGTGGTGAAGAAGGCCCAGGAAGCGGCCTTCGCCGCCGCGCGGCCCGGGGCGGCGTGCCAGGACGTCGACCGCGCCGCCCGCAAGGTGATCGAGGAGGCCGGCTTCGGGCCGGGCTACCGCTACTTCACCCACCGCGTCGGCCACGGCATCGGCATGGACGGCCACGAGTGGACGTACCTCGTCGAGGGCAACGCCACGCCGCTGCAGCCGGGCATGTGCTTCAGCGACGAGCCGGGGATCTACGTGCCTGGCGAGCTGGGCGTGCGCCACGAGGACGCGATCGTGATCACCGAGGGCGGGGCGCGCAACCTGTCCCCGAAGTGGACGCTCAGCCCCGAGCAGCCCGCCGTCGTCTGAAGCTCAGGCCTTGCGCGGCGGCGCGAAGACGTTCGCGTAGTCCTGGGCGAAGGTCTCGAAGGCCAGCGGGGCTCGCCCCAGCACCTTGTGCACGTCGGCGGTGACCCGCGCGCCCGCGCCCTCGCGGAACGACGCGTACAGCTCGAGCATGCCGTCGGCCAGCCAGTCCGGCAGGCCTGCCGCCCGCATCGACGCGCCCGCAGCGTGCGGGTCCGCGGGCACGTAGCGCACGGCGCGCCCGCTGGTCGCGGAGATCTGCTCGGCCATCTCGTCGAAGCGCAGCGCGGCCGAGCCGGTCAGCTCGTACGCCCGGTTCTCGTGGGCCGCGGGGGCCAGCAGCACCGCCGCGGCGACGGCCGCCACGTCGCGGGCGTCGATGGCAGCGACGGCCGCGGCTCCCGCGGGGATCGAGAAGGCGCCCTGGCCGACGATCGTCGACGCGAACATCAGCAGGTTCTGCATGAAGTACGACGGGCGCAGCAGCGTGAAGGCCAGCCCCGACTCCTCCAGCCGCGTGTCCGTGGCGGCGTGCCAGCGCGAGAGGCTGACGGGCGCCCCGGCGCGCGCGCCCGCGCCCGACACGCGGACCACGCGCGGGACCCCGGCGCGGCGTGCGGCGCCGATCGCCCGGCCCTGGATCTCGTCCTGCCGCGGGTCCACGGGCGAGAGCAGGAACAGGGTGTCGATACCCGCGCAGGCGACCTCGACCTGCTGCGGCTGCTCGAGGTTGCCCTCCACGACTTCCACGCCGGCGGCGCGCAGGACCCTGGCCTTGGCGGGGTTGCGGGCGAGCACGCGGAAGGCGACTCCACGGTCGCGGAGCAGGCGCACGAGTTCTGTGCCGATCGTCCCGGTTCCACCGGTCACGAGGATCATCGAGGTGAGGCCTCCAGGAGGTCGAAGTTCTTCTTCAGAGATCGCGCAGCGCCACGGCGACCGGGACCCGTACCGCGCGTAGCGCAGGAGGCAGGCCCCCGACCAGGCCCATGGCGAGCGCGAATGCTACGCCCAGGCCGAGCAGGTCGGGGGTCACGCGGAAGGCGAACGAGACGTGGGAGAAGGTCTGGAAGTTCAGGGTCGAGGTGGTCAGGCCGTCCAGCGGCAGCGCCGCCGCGACTCCGACCAGGCCGCCGACGGCCGACAGCAGCAGCGACTCGGCCACGATCGCGATCAGCACGGCGCCGCTGCCGAAGCCGAGTGCGCGGATCGTCGCCAGTTCGCGGGCCCGCTCGGCCACCGCCGAGTAGAGGGTGTTGAGCGCGCCGCACACGGCGCCGATGCCCATCACCGCGGCGACCAGCGCGCCCAGCGACAGGATCAGGCCGCGCATGGCCTCGGACGCCTTCGCGTAGTAGTCGGTCTCGCGGTCCACCTGGTGTCGCATCCGGGGGTCGGACGTCAGTCGTTGCCGCAGCAGGTCGAGGGTCTCACGTGAGGCGAGCCGCGCCGCCGCCGATTGATAGTACCCCCGCGGTCGCTGGTAGGCGGGGCCGAGCACCGCGGCGTCGGCCCAGATCTCGGAGTCGAAGGCGCTGCCGCCGCCGTCGAGCACGCCCACGACCTGGAACGGCGTGCCGCCGAGGCGCACCGTGGCGCCGGGCTCGAGGCCGGCGTAGCTCTCCCGGGCGTAGCGGCCGACCACGATCTCGGCCGTGCCGGGCGTCAGCATCCGGCCCTGGGCGACCCGCACGCCCTGGTGGACGTCCAGGGCGCGGGCGCCGATCCCGCGCACCTGGACGTTGGCCTCGGCCCCTTCCGCGCGAAGGGCGCGCAGCGGGAGGGCGACGATCACGACGATCTCCGCGCTGACCAGCGGGCCGCGGGCGTCGCGCGCCACCTCGGGCGCGTCCTCGATCACCCGCAGCTCCTCCATGTCGATCACGCTGTCCATCTCCGAGGTGGCGCCGGCGCGGCGGATCATCGCGTTGTCCGGCGAGCCCGTGGACACGAGCGCCTGCTCGAAGCCGCGAGCCAGCGCCAGCATCGCGACGAAGACGGCCACGGAGCCGGCGATGCCGGCGACGGCCACCAGCGACGAGCGCCAGCGGGCGCGCAGGCTCTCGACGGAGTAGACGAGCGGGAGCGCCATCGGGACTACAGGCGCCGCAGCGCCGTCGCGACCTCGAGGCGCATCGCGGCCAGGGCCGGCGCGAAGCCGGCGAACAGCCCGACGGCGACGGACAGGCCGAGCGCGGCCAGCAGGCCGGCGTCGGGCAGGTAGAACACGGGCAACATGCCGCCGGTGGGATCGCCCGCCAGCGTGAACGCCTTGGCCAGCCCCGCGCCCAGCGCCCCGCCCATCACGGCGATCGCCAGCGACTCGGCCAGCACCAGGCCCAGCACGAAGCGGTCGCCGTAGCCGATCGCCTTCAGCACCGCGAGCTCGGACGTGCGCTCGCGCACGGCGCCGGCCATCGTGTTGCCGGTGACCAGCAGCAATGTGAAGACCACGACCGAGCCCACCGCCAGCATCAGCGTCTCGATGTTGCCCATCTGCTTGACGAACGAGGCGGCCATCGCCTTCTCGCTCTGGGCCCGCGTCTCCCACGCCGAGTTCGCGAAGCGCTCGTCGATGCGGCGGCAGATCTCGACCATGTCGGCGCCGGCCGCCATCCGCACGGAGTACCAGCCGACGTACCCCTCGGGGTAGCCGTCCGGCAGGTTCTCGTTCAGGTAGTCCCAGCGGAACCAGAACTGGGTCAGGTCGTCGTTGGCCTTGGTGCCCTCGTAGATGCCGACCAGCAGGAAATTCCACTCGCCCGCGAAGATCGCGCCCTGGATCGGGATCCGGTCGCCGACCTTCCAGCCGAAGCGTCTCGCGAGCGCCGCGCCCGCGATCGCGGCCGTGCGGTCGGACTGGAAGGACTGCCAGGCCGCGTCGTCGATCCGGAACTCCCTGTACATCTCGCGGTAGGTGTCCTTGTCGACCGCGAACTGCGGGAAGAAGTTCTTCGGGTCCTGGTAGACGCCGCCGAACCAGTTCGCGTAGCTGACCGCCTGCACGCCGGGGACCTTCAGGATCTGGTCGCGGTAGGCGAGCGGCAACGGCTGGATCAGCGACGTGCGGTTGGTGACGAAGATGCGGTCGGCACCGGCGGCGTCCACGCCCTGGTTGAACGAGGCGCGGATCGTGACCAGGATGCAGAACAGGAACAGCGCGATCGCGAACGAGGCCGCCGTGAGCGCGGTGCGCGCTTTCTTGCGCAGCAGGTTGGCCAGGACCAGGGGCAGGAAGCGCACGGCGCTACGAAAGCTCCCCCTTGTCGAGGTGGAAGGTGACCTGGGCGCGGGCGGCGGCCCGTGGGTCGTGGGTCACCATCAGCACCGTCTTGCCGAAATCGCCCACCAGGTGGTGGAGCATGTCGAGGATCTCGTCCGCGCTGTGGCGGTCGAGGTCACCCGTCGGCTCGTCGCACAGCAGGAAGGTCGGGTCGCCGACGATCGCACGCGCGATGGCGACCCGCTGCTGCTGGCCGCCGGAGAGCTCGCGTGGCTTGTGGTCCATGCGGTCGTCGAGACCGACGACCCGCAGCGCGGTCGCCACCCGCTCGCGCCGCTCGGCCTTCGACAGCGGCAGCAGCAGCAGCGGCAGCTCGACGTTGCGGAAGGCCGACAGCACCGGGATCAGGTTGTACATCTGGAACACGAAGCCGACGTGGCGCGCCCGCCACGTCGTCAGCTTCGACCGCGAGAGCGACGTGATCGGGTCGCCGGCCACGCGGATGATCCCGGCCGACGGCACGTCGAGCCCGCCGATCAGGTTCAGCAGCGTGCTCTTGCCGGAGCCGGAGGGCCCCATCAGGGCGACGAACTCGCCGCGGTCGACGTCGAGGTTGACGTCCGTGAGGACGTGCAGGTCTTCGCTGCCGCGCCTGTAGTTCTTGGCGACGCCACGCAGACAGATCAGCGCTTCCGAGGGGGCCGTCGCTCCTACCCGGGCCATGATGGCGCTCATGCTACCGCCGCCCGAAAGAGCTTGCATTCCAGCCGCCGCGGGCCCATCTTGAAGGTGTAGGACACGAGGGTAGATGCTCGGAGGTCAAGTGACCATGGAGGGTCCCCCCGACCACGATGGGCCCCGCGGAGGACGGCGGGGCCGGTAAAGAGGCGTAGCAGACCGGGTTCGTTGGGTTTCGTCCTCACCCGGTGTTTCGGTCACTTCAAAACCCCCACCACCCGGGTGGGGCGCGAGAAGGAAGCCTCGCTGGCCCGGCAGCTGACGTCGCTGCCGGGCCTCTTTCGTCTCGGGCGCTGTGCTAACTTCCGCCGCGGATGGACCAGCGCGGCGTCGTTCCAGCGCTCTTCGGCGTGCCTCGCGCCCTGATCGGCATGATCCACGCGGGCGCTCTGCCCGGCTCTCCCCTCTCCGCCGATCCCGTCGACGCCCTCTGCGCCCACGCCGTGGCCGAGGCGCGGGTGCTGGCCGCGGCCGGCTTCCACGGCCTGCTGCTCGAAAACATGCACGACCGACCCTACGTGCGTGGCCAGGCCGCGGCCGAGACGGTCGCCGCGATGGCCGTGATCGCGCGCGAGGTCCGGCGCGAGGTGGCGCTGCCGCTGGGCCTGCAGGTGCTGGCCGGCGCCAACCGTGAGGCGATCGCGATCGCCCACGCGAGCGGGGCCTGTTTCGTGCGCGTCGAGGGCTTCGTCTTCGCCCACGTCGGCGACGAGGGCGTGCACGAGTCGGATGCGGCCGCCCTGTTGCGCCACAGGCGGGCGATCGGCGCCGGCGAGGTCCGCGTCTTCGCGGACATCAAGAAGAAGCACTCCGCACACGCCATCACCGCGGACGTGTCGCTGGTCGAGACCGCCCGCGCCGCGGAGTTCTTCCTCGCCGACGGCGTGATCGTGACCGGCAGCGCCACCGGCGACCCGGCCGACGCCCGCGCGGTGGCCGAGGTCGCCGCCGCCACCGGCCTGCCCACGCTGGTCGGCTCCGGCGTGGACCCTCACAACGTCGCCAGTTACCGGGCGGCGGACGCGCTGATCGTCGGCTCCTCCCTGAAGAAGGGCGGCCACTGGACCGGGTCGCTGGACGAGGCGCGCTGTGTCGCCGTCTCCCGCGCCTTCCGGGCCAGCTAGGAACTCCCCGTGACCGCTCCGGACCTCGTCCTGCTCGGCAACCTGCTGGTCGACGACGTCGTGCTGCCGGACGGTCGCACGCGGATGGCCGAAGCCGGCGGCTCCGTCCTCTACGGTGCGCTCGCCGCTCGCCTGTGGCAGACCCCGGTCGGCCTCGCGACCGTGCGCGGCAGCGACTACCCGCAGCCCGTGCTGGACGCGCTGCGCTCGCGCGGCGTGGATTTCGAAGGCGTGCGCGAGCTCGGCCGCGAGGGCCTCCGCACCTGGCTGCTCTACGAGGGCAAGCGCCGCCAGGTGCTGCACCGCCTCGACCGCCCCACCCACGCCGAGGTCTCGCCCACCCCGGGCTCGCTGCCCGAGCGCTACCAACACTCGCGCGCCTTCCACCTCGGGCCGATGCCGTTCGAGGTCCAGCGCGAGCTGGTGCTCGAGCTGTCCACGCTGCCGGGGGCGATGCTCTCGCTCGACCCGTTCCGGCCGCTGCGGCCGGATACGCTCGACGCCTGGCAGCCGATCTTCGCCCGCATCGACATGCTGTTCCTCAGCGAGGACGAGATGCAGTTGCCGGGGGCGGTCCAGCGGCCCGAGGACGTGCTGCGCTCGCTGCGCGGCGGTCGCCTGCGCCACGTGTTCTACAAGCGTGGCGCGCAGGGCGGCCTGGCCTACGACGTGGCGCGCGACCGGATCGACGCGTGGGGGGGCCGCGCGCCGGAGTACGCGGACGCCACCGGTGCCGGCGACGCCTTCGCCTCGGGTGTGATCAGCGGCCTGCTCCGCGGCGAACCGACCGCGCGGGCCGTGGCCCGCGGCATCGTGGGCGCGAGCTTCGCGATCTCGAGCTGGGGCATCGACGGCCTGCTGGAGACTGGCGCAGAGGAGGCCGAAGGCCGGCTCGCGAACTGGTTCGCGCAGGGCGGAGCGTGGGCGGAGGCGTGATTCGCGGCCGCCTCCGGATCGCGCCCGCGATCGCGGCGGCCCTGCGCGCCGACCGTCCCGTGGTCGCGCTGGAGACCACCCTCGTCACCCACGGGCTGCCCGCTCCGGAGGGGGTCGCCACGGCCCGGCAGATGGAGGCCGAGGTCCGCGACGCGGGCGCCGTGCCCGCGACCATCGGCGTCCTGGACGGCGCGATCGTGGTCGGCCTCGAGGACGTGCAGCTCGATGCGCTCTCCGCCCCGGGGGCCGTCAAGCTCAACCTCTCGAACCTGGCGGCGGCCCTCGCCCGCGGTCAGCGCGGGTCCACGACCGTGGCGGCCACGGCGTGGTGCGCGTCGCTCGCCGGCATCCGGGTCTTCGCGACCGGCGGCATCGGCGGCGTTCATCGTGGATTCGCCGATCGCGGAGACGTCTCTGCGGACCTCGAGGCGCTGGCCCGCTTCGCCGTGGTCGTGGTCTCGGCCGGGGCCAAGGCCGTGCTCGACCTCCCCCGCACCCGCGAGCTGCTGGAGACGCTCGGCGTGCCCGTCTACGGCTTCGGCACCGACACCTGGCCCGCGTTCTACCGCCGTGGCAGCGCGCTGGCCGTCGACGCCCGCTTCGACGACCCCACGGCCCTCGCGGCCGCGGCCGCCGCCCACTTCGAACTCGGCGGCGGTGGCGTGCTGGTCGGCAACCCGATCCCGATGGAGCACGAGCTCCCCGCCGAGGTCGAGCGCGAGGCGATCGCCGCAGCGCTGGCCGACGCGGAAGCCTCGGCCGTGGCCGGGCGCGACCTCACCCCGTTCCTGCTCGATCGCTTGCGCGTGGCGACCGCGGGGCGCAGCGTCGTCAGCAACGTGGCGCTGCTGCGGAACAACGCGCGCCTCGCCGGGCGAATCGCTGCCGCGCTACCTCCGCGACCGCGCGAATAACGAGCGCAGGGGCACGCGGGCCAGCGGCCCGTCGAAGGCCTCCTGCAGGGCGCGCAGTCGCTCCTCCCACGGGCCGAGGGTCCAGCAGCGATCCGGCGGCAACTCCGTCAACGGGGGCCCGGTCTCGTCGTTGAGCGGGCAGATGTCCCGCTGCTCGACCACGGTGCCGGGGTCCGCCTCGTCTTCCTCGACCCAGCGCAGCGGCAGCCCCTGGGTGCGGCAGACGTAGGGGCGCAGCGCGTAGACGCGGCAGGCGCCGTCGGCGTCGAGGAAAGCACAGGTGCCCTCGGGCCCCGGCTCGCCTTCCGCCAGCAGCTCCGGCGCGCCGGCGCGGATGCGCTCGGCCTCGACGGCGAAGACCGTGATGCCGTCGACGCAACACGACGAACAGCCGCGACCGCAGCGCAGCCGCGATCCGTGCGCGGCAGCGACCCGATTCGCGGCGGCGTCCACCGCGGCGTGGAAGGCCTCGACGTCAGCCGTGCGGTTCACGCTCCGCCCGGGCGGCCCTCGGGCGCGTAGATCAGGCCGATGTGGTACGTCCCGTCCGGCACGTCCAGCACGGCCCCGCCGAGCGCATCGAGCCGGAGATCGAAGAGGGTCGTCGACGATTCCTGCGGGACCAGCCGCAACACGACGTCGCGCAGGTGGGTCAGGCCCGGGATGTGAACCTGGATGATCCAGCTCTCGTCGCCCAGCATCTGCTCGCGCAGGCAACGCAACGGACCGTAGTCGCCCAGGTGCGGCAGGTCGCCCGGCACGCGCAGCCGCGGCGTCGAGTAGCCGAGCTTGTCCTTCAGGTAGTTCTGGACGCTGACCTCGACCTCCATCAGCCGGTACAGGGCGCGCGCGATCTTGTTGCGCTGGATGATCGAGAGCAGTTGTGTCGAGATGATGCCCGCGGCCATCGCGTAGTCGCCGACCACGATGAAGCCCGCCATCTGGTCGATGCTGCGGAACACGAGGTCGCTCTCCGACGGGGCGAGCTTGACGTCGGAGATCTCGATCAGCACCTTCTCCATCTCGCGCAGCGCCATCCGACCGTCGGCGCGCTGGGTGTCGCTCGCGCCGAAGTCGTTCCAGGCCACGTGCAACAGGGTCGGCGCCAGGCGGAAGAAGAAGCGCTTGATCAGGCCGGCGCCTTCGACGGAGAGGGCCGGGACCAGGGTCTGGACGAAGACGACGAAGGCTTCGACGGCCTGGGCGGCGCCGCTGCCCCGGGCCTCGCGGCAGATCTCGATCAGCAGGTTGGTGCGCTCGGCGAAGCTCGTCGCGGGCAGCGCGACGAACGCCTCCTCGTCGAGCGGCGTCTCGCCCGGGCCGCCGAGAAAGGCCTGCCAGCGAACCTGCAGCCCGCTGGTCTCGGCCCCGAAGCCGCCCGGCCCCTGGCCCTCGGCCAGTTCCTCGAGTTCGGTGAGGAACTGGTCGTCGAAGAACTCGTCGCTCACGCGGCTATAGGTTACGGCCTTTCCACGTCAGGAGCCGAGCACGTGGCGGACCGCCTGCACGAGCCAGACCACGCCGACGACGCGGAACAGCCAGACCACCGTGAGGCTGCCGACCAGGGCCTGGATGTGGAGCGGGAGCGGCGAGCGGGCGTGGGTCGGCGCCGGACAGCCCGGGCCGAAGAGCGAGAGCGGGAGCACGCTGAGCGCGACACTGCCCTGGAACAGGGCGACGGCGTCGGAGTAGCGCTCCGACGGGAGAGCGCCCGCAACGACGGCCACGCCCACGGCCAGCAGGACGAGCAGCGAGCCGAGGATTCCGGCCTTCAGCAAGGCAGCCCGGCGCTCCGCCCAGCCGACGAAGGCCAGCAGCGGCGTGGCGTGAAGCGGGCATGCGCTCCAGGCCGCCGCGCCGAGGGGGTCGGAGACCGCGACCCGCTCGACGGCGGAGTTGGCGCCGCACCACAGGCAGCGCTTCGCCGCCCGCGCGATGACCCAGGGCCGAGCGTACGAACGGTGGCTCGCCATCACCGCGACGCCCAGGCCGAGCGAAAGGCCGAGGCCCAGCGAGGCCCGCACGAACAACACGAGGACCAGCGGGACCGGCAGGAACAGCAACGCCCCGATCCAGCGCTCCGCGTTCATGCGCCCGGTGCTGCCGCGCGCTTTCGCAGCTCCTCGAGGATCGCCTCGAACTCCGCGTCGCCGCGCAGCGACGCGAGCTCGGGGTCCTCGGCCAGGGGTACCATCGGACGCGGGACGCCCTTCTCCAGCGCCTTGCGCAGCGCCGCGATCGCCTCGGCCTTGCGGCCGGCGAGAGCGTGAGCTCGAGCCTGGTTGACCAGCGGCCCGGGCGACTCCGGGTCGATCACCGCGGCCAGCTCCGCCGACACCATGGCGTTGACCAGCAGGCCGCGCTCGCGCAGGGTGCGCGGGACGTAGGAGTTCGCCTGGGCCATGATCGCGCTCAGGCGCCGGGTCGCGGACAGCGCCGTGATGCGATCGGCCGCCTCCAGTTGCTGCCGGAGCTGGACGACGTCGAGCTGCTGCACGAGCTGGGCGAGCGGGGGCGGCGGGGTCTGGCCCAGGCTGGCGATCGTGCGCATCGCCTTCTCGGTCCACTCCTGGTCGCGCTTCACCTGCGCCCGCTCGCGCTCCAGCTCCTTGCGCGCCGCGGTCCCGAGCCGCTCGGCCTCCTTGACGGCCGCGGTCGAGCCGCCGAAGCCGGCCAGGTCGTCGGCCAGCGCTTCCCACGTCCGCAGCGCCTCGCCGACCCGCCCCTCCTGCTCGTATCGCGCAGCCCGCGCCGACACGGACGCCCGGTAGCGATCGGCCACCTTCGGATCGGTCGGCGTGCGGTCCTCGGCCATCGCCTGGAGGGCCATCCAGTCGAGCGCCTCCAGGGCCAGCCCGGAAGGCAGCCATTGGTGACCACCTTCGAACGAGACGATCCGGGACGGCGTGTGCGAAGCCCGGAGCTGCTGCTCCAGTTGTCGCATCTCGGTGTAGTTGAAGTCCGTCTCCCCCATCGCCCCGTACAACGCGAAGGGCTGCTTGAGCCGGGCGTCGGCCTCGGGCGGCAGGCCCGCGCCGACCGCGATCACCCCGGCCAGGCCGCCCTTGAGCACTGCGCCGACGCGGGCCGAGAGCCGAGCGCCGCCGGAGAAGCCGCCGGCGTAGAGCCGGCGCGGGTCCAGGCTGAGCCGCGAGTAGGCGTCCGCCCAGGTCGCCATCACCGCCTCGTTGTTGGGCGCCCTGGGGTCGTCGCTGCGGGTGTCGTTGGAAGACACGAGGATCATGCCGTGCAGCGCAGCGGCTTCCTTGAAGAGTGCCGCGGCCAGCGGGCCGCGCTCGCGCGGGTCGAACAGGAACAGCGCCGGCCACTTCCTGGCCGGGTCGTAGTCGGCAGGCAGGTACAGCGCGTAGCTGAAGCGCGGCTCCGCGGCGCACTCGACCTTCGGCGTGATCGCGCCGCGCACGACCGAAAGCGGCGCGGCCGTCGGGCTCGCGGCGGCGGTCGGCGGAGGGGGTGGCGGCGGGGTCTGCGCTGCGGTGGACACGGCGAGCAGGAAGCCGAAGAGCGACGTCGAACGATGTCTCACGCCTGGCACCAAGACCCGCGCCTAGCGCCCCCGGACTCCTCCCCGCCGGCGCGACGGGTCGCGCGGCGCGGTCGCCCGCGCGCGGGACGCGGACGCTGCCCATTGTGGCAGTTCCGGCTTCGAAATCCTCTCGAACAGCAGGTGGGTCTCGAGGTGGGCGACCTCGCGCCGGGTGGTGAAGCCCTCGAGCGCAATGTCCCGCAGATGGTCGGCGTCTCGCACGGCCAGGTGGACGAGGAAGTCGTGGCGCCCGCCCACGTGGTAGAGCGCGACGGTCTCGGGCAGCGACAGGGCGTGGGCGCGGAAGGCCTCCACCTGCTTGCGCGAGTGGCGCGCCAGCCGCACGAACAGCAACGCTTGCAGGCCGATGCCGAGGGCCCGCGGATCGGCCTCCGCGTGGAAGCCGCGCAGCACGCGGTCGTCGGTCAGCCGCCGCACGCGGCCGAGGCACGTGGACGGCGCGAGCCCGACCCGGGCCGCGACCTCCTTGTTCGACAATCGAGCATCGTTCTGAAGAAGGCGCACGATTTCGAAGTCGATTCGATCCAGTGACGTGTTTTCCGCCATGAATCGAAGTGTATTCGATTGCGGGGCCTCGCCGCCGAACGTCATCATTCGGTCATGAAGCCTGACACCCGCCGCCCACTCGCCGACACGACCCGCGCCGTCCACGCCGGGCGCCACGACCTCGCCGAGTTGGGCCTGCACGCGCCGCCGATCGACCTCTCCAGCACCTACCCGACTCCCGACCTCGAGGCCGCGGGGCTCAGCATGGGTTCGCTGGGCGCTGGCGGCCGGCCGAAGGGCAGCTTCATCTACTCGCGCATGCACAACCCCACGGTTGCCCGCTTCGAGGACGGCATCGCGGAGCTGGAAGGCGCCGAGGCCGCGGTCGCGTTCGGCTCGGGCATGGCGGCGATCACGGCCGCGCTGCTGGCCGCGGCCGACAACGGCAAGCGGCGCCACGTGCTGGCGGTGCGCCCGCTGTACGGCGGCACCGACCATCTGCTCGAGGCCGGCACGCTCGGCCTCGACGTGACCTTCACGGACGCAGCGCATGCTGCCGAGCACATCCGGCCGGACACGGGGCTCGCCATCGCCGAGACGCCGGGCAACCCGACCCTCGACCTGGTCGACATCCGCGCGCTGGCGACCCGCCTGGGCGACGTGCCGCTGATGCTCGACAACACGTTCTCGACGCCGATCCTGCAGAACCCGCTGGCATTCGGCGCTGCGCTCGCTCTCCACTCCGCCACCAAGGCGATCGGCGGCCACGGCGACGTGCTGGCCGGCGTGATCGCCTGCTCGGAGGCGTGGGCCGAGCGGCTGCGCAAGGTGCGGGTGCTGACCGGAGCGGTGCTGCACCCGCTGGCGGCCTACCTGCTCCACCGCGGCCTGCCGACGCTGCCGCTGCGCGTGCGCGCGATGCAGGCGACGGCCCAGGTGCTGGCCGAGCGCCTCGCGGCCCACCCGGGGATCTCCCGCGTGCTGTTCCCCGGCCTGCGTGGCGCGGACCCGAACGGGTTGCTCGGTCGCCAGATGCGCGGCCCCGGCTCGATCATGGCCTTCGAGGTCGAAGGCGGGATCGAAGCGGCCGCGCGGATGATGAAGACGCTGCAGATCGTCACCCCCGCGGTCAGCCTCGGCTCGACCGACACGCTGATCCAGCACCCGGCGGCGCTCACCCACCGCTCGGTGTCCGAGGCGGCGCGGCGCGCCGAGGGCATCACCGGTGGCCTGCTCCGCCTCTCGGTCGGCCTCGAGGACGTCGAGGACCTGTGGCACGACCTGGAGACCGGCCTGGCCGCCGCGGCCGAGGTCGCGCATCCGGCGGAGATGGCGAAGGCCTGACGAGCGGCAGGCTCTGCCTGCCGCGAGCCGCCCGACTGCCCGCGGGGCGGGGTTCGCGTAAGATCCGGCCCCGTGGCAGCAGCCAAGCGACTCTACAAGGTCACCTTCCTGAACCAGGGCCAGGTCTACGAGATCTACGCCCGCAACGTGAGCCAGGCGAACCTGATGGGGTTCGTGCAGGTCGAGCACCTGGTGTTCGGCCAGCGGACCACGGTCGTGGTCGACCCCGCCGAAGAACGGCTGCAGCGCGAATTCGAGGGCGTCAAGCGCTGCTTCCTGCCGATGCAGGCGATCGTCCGCATCGACGAGGTCGAGAAGCAGGGCCCGTCGCGGATCTCCGAGGCCGGCAAGGGCGACAACGTGGCCTCCTTCCCGATCCCGCTCTTCAAGCCCAAGGGAGAATGAGATGAAGCTCGTCGAGTGCGTCCCCAACTTCTCCGAGGGCCGCGACCGGGCGGTGATCGACGCGATCGCCGAGGCCGTGCGCCAGACTCCGGGCTGCGCGCTGCTCGACGTCGACCCGGGCGCCTCCACGAACCGCACCGTCTACACTTTCGTCGGCGAGCCCGAGGCGGTGGTCGAAGGCGCGCTGGCCGCGGCCCGCGTCGCCCGCCAGAAGATCGACATGCGCCGCCACCAGGGCGAGCACCCGCGGATGGGCGCGCTCGACGTGTGCCCTTTCGTGCCGATCTCGGGTGTCACGATGGAGGACTGCGTCGCTCTCTCGAAGCAGTTCGGCCAGCGCCTCGGCGAGGAGTTGGGCGTGCCGGTGTTCCTGTACGAGGCTGCTGCCACGCAAGCCCACCGCAAGGCGCTCTCGCAGATTCGCGCCGGCGAGTACGAGGGGCTCGCGGCCCGACTGCCGAAGCCCGAGTGGAAGCCGGACTTCGGGCCGCAGGCCTTCGTGGCCGAGTGGGGCGCGACCGCGACTGGCGCCCGCTTCTTCCTGATCGCCTACAACGTCAACATCCTCGGCACCAAGGAGCAGGCCCACCGCATCGCGCTCGACGTGCGCGAGCAGGGCCGCGGGCCAGGCGAGCCGGGCGCACTCAAGGCGGTCAAGGCGATCGGCTGGTTCGTCGACGAGTACCAGATGGCTCAGGTCTCGATGAACCTCGACGACTTCACGACCACCCCGCCCCACGTCGCGTTCGAGGCCTGCGCCGAGCGGGCGCGGGCGCTCAACCTCGGCGTGGTGGGCTCGGAAATGGTGGGCCTCGTCCCGAAGCAGGCGCTCCTGATGGCGGCCGACCACTACATCGCCCGCGAGAACCTTTTCGTCCTCGACGAGCGGCAGAAGATCCGCCTCGCCGTCGAGCGCCTCGGCCTCTCCTCCTGCCAGCCCTTCGTGCCCGAGAAGCGGGTCATCGAGTACATGATCCCGGCCGCCACGACACCCACGCTCACGGGCCTCACGCTGCGCGGCTTCATCGAGCAGGTCGGCGCTCGCACACCCGCGCCGGGCGGCGGCTCCGTGTCCGCCGCGGTCGCCGCGATGGGCGCCGGGCTGGGCGCGATGATGGGCTGGATGACCTACGGCAAGCGCAAGTTCGAGGCGCACGACGCGCGCATGCGGCAACTGATCCCGCCCATGCACGAGGCGATGACCGCCCTGATTCCGCTGGTCGACGCGGACACGGCGGCGTTCGACGCCTACATGGGGGCGATGGGGTTGCCGAAGGACACGCCCGAAAAGGCCGCGGCGCGCACGGCCGCGATGCAGGCGGGCCTGCGCCGGGCGATCGAGGTGCCGCTGTCCGTGATGCGGATCGCCGACCGTTGCTGGGAGCCGATGATCGAACTCGCCCGGTACGGCAACCCGGCCTCGCGCTCCGACCTCGACGTCGGCGCCAAGGCGCTGGAGGCCGGCATCTGGGGCTGCGGTCAGAACGTGCTGATCAACCTCGCGGACGTGAAGGACGACGGCTTCCGCACGGCCGCGCGCACGGAAGCGGAGGCGCTCGCGGCCCGCGCGAAGGCCCAGCTCGAGGCCGTCCTGGCGACGAAGTCGTCGTAGGCCGTCCGACTAGAACAGCACCGTGAAGCGGGTCGGCCCTCCGGGCGCGGCCTCCAGCGAGAACGCGCAGCGGTGCTGGGCCAGGATTTCCTGGACGAGCGTGAGCCCGATGCCCTGGCCGCCCTCCTTCGTGCTGAAGAAGGGGGTGAACAGGTTCGCGCGGACCTCTTCGCTCAACCCGGGTCCCGTGTCGCGGACCTCGATCAGGCCGCGACCCTCGCGCCGCCCGGTCACCAGCGTGACGGTGCCGCCGCGGCCCGCCGCTTCGATGGCGTTCTTGATCACGTTGGCGAGTGCCTGCTCCAGCAGCGCCCGGTCCGCGTCCACGATGACCGGCGCCGGCGCCAGCTCCCAGGCGATGGCGACGCCTCGGGCCCGGGCGTGGGCCGCCAGCAGGCGGGCGAGATCGCCCAGCAACTCCCCCACGTCCAGGCGCTCCCGGCGCGGAGGTGGCAACCGGAACAGCGCGGCGAAGCGGCCCAGGAAGTCGGCCAGCGCGCGGGTGCGTTCGATCACGACGCCCAGCGCGTTTTCGTAGTCGCCACGGTCCTCGTCGCGCAACTGCGGCGCGTAGGCGAGGCAGGACTGCAGCAGCGAGCCCGAGGCGGCGACGGTGGTGTTGACCTCGTGCGACATCGTGCGGATCAGCTTCTCGTAGGCCGCGCGCTCGGAGCGCCGCAGTTCTTCGGTCAGCTCGTCGAGCACGAAGAAGCGCCTTCGGAATCCGCGATCGAGGAAGTGCCCACATTGCGCGCGGACGCGCCGCCCCGCGCTGAGGGTCGCGACCCGGGCCTCGCCATCCGCGAGGCCCGCCACCGCCTCGCCGAGCGGGCCCGGTAGCGACAGGAGGGCGACCCCGCGCAGCGCCGCAGGCTCGCTGTCGAGCAGGCGGGCGGCCGCCGGGTTGGCGACGTCGACCCGCTCGTCGAAGTCCAGGACCAGGACGCCCGTGGCCGAGACCTCCAGGATGCGGCTCAGGAAGTGGTGCCGCTCCTCCGCGTGGACCCGTTCCGAGCGCAACTGGTCGGCCATCCGGTTGTAGACGTGGACCAGTTCGTCGACCTGCGGCTGGCCCGTGGCCACGAAGCGGGTCGTGAAGTCGCCCTCCTCCAGCAGCCGCGCGCTGTCGCGCGCCAGCTCCAGCGGCTCGAACAGCGCGGCCGTCAGACGGAAGCCGAGCAGCAGGCTGGCCACGAACAGCGTCTCGACCACGATCAGCGCCGAGCGGTTCTCGACGAGCAGCACGAAGGCCAGGGCGGCGAACACGCCGTGGATGGCGGCCAGGTACACGAGCACCCGCCCTCGTGGGCTCAGCAGCTTCACGTCGCCAGTCCTCCCGCGGTGTCACAATCCGGCATGCGTCCTGACGGGTCCTGGCACCCGGTCCTGCTGTGGATCACCGCCATTCTCCTGGCCCTCGGGTTCCACGTTCTGGCCCCGGTACTCGAAGTGCCTGACAGCGCGTCGTACCTCGCGCCGGCCCGTTCATGGGCGCGTGGCGACGGGCTGCTGGAGGCGGACGGATCGCCGATGTCCTACCGGATGCCGGCCTTCCCGCTGGTCGTCGGCATCGGGATCCGGCTCTCCGGCGATCCCGGGAACCTGGCCTCCGTCAGCCTGACGAACTTCGTCTGCCTGCTGCTCACCGCGCTGCTGACCCGACGCGCGATCCGGAGTCTCGGGGCGCCCGACCTCGCCGATCTCGGCGGGGCCGTGTGCCTCCTGTACCCGCCGCTGCTGACCTCCACGGCCCTCGTGCTGCAGGAGACCCTGCTCACGTTGTTCGTGACGCTGCTCTTCTCCTGCCTGGTGACGGCGACGAAGGAGGACAGCTGGGGGCCAGCGGGCCTCGCCGGAGCCGCGCTCGGCCTCACGCTGCTGACCAAGCCCGTGATCGCTCCGACGGCGCCGCTGCTGCTGCTGCTGCTGGCTGCGACGCAGCGCAATGTTCGCAAGCGGGTCGCCGCGTTCTGCCTGCTGGCCGCCCTCGTGGTCGCGCCCTGGGCCATCCGCAACGCGGTGGTGCTGGGCCGCATCGAGCTGGCGCCGGGCAACACCGGGCACACGCTCCTGGGAGGCACCGTCTCCAACCAGATCGACGACTGGTACGGCTTCGACGAGTACGAGAGCGCCGCTCGCGACTGGGCCGCGAGTGCTGCGGGCGCCGACACCCTCGACCGTCACCTGACCCGGGTCGCGCTCCACCGGATCGCGCAGGACCCGGCCCGCTGGGCCCGGCTCTGCCTCGAGCGCGTGGGCCGCTTCATGCTTCCCTCGCGGGTCTTCTTCGTGCAGGCGGGGCTCTCGCGGACCGGCAGCTTCGGCCCCCTGTACGTGGTCGCCAGCCTGGTCAGCGTGGCGCTCTTCGCGCTCACGCTGTTCGTCGGCGGGCTGGCCTGGCGAAGGCGCGACCCCGCGCTGGCCGTCGGTCCGGTGCTCGTGTTGGGCCACGTGCTGGTCTACGCCGCCACCTACGTGAGCCCCCGCTACGCCCTGCCGATCACCCCGGCGCTGATCGCCTGCGCCGCCTGGGCCGCGCAAGTCGCTCACGAGTCGAGCCCGTATTTCTCGAGCCGGCGGTAGAGCGCCGCGCGGGACAGGCCGAGCGACTCGGCCGCGCGGGTCAGGTTGCCCGCGTGGTGTCGCAGTGCCTTGCGGACCATCCCGCTCTCGATCTCGTCCAGCGTCATCGCACCCACGGCCGGCAGCGGGTCGCGCTCGCGGGCCCGGGCGTCGAGCGCCGTCGCCGCCGCGAAGTCCTCCACGTCGAGGGCCGGCCGCGGCGTCATCAGCACGGTGCGCTCGAGCGCCTGGCCGAGCTGGCGCACGTTGCCGGGCCACGGCAGCGACTGCAGCCACGACACGGCCCGCGGCGTCAGCTGCAGTTCGTCGCGCCCGTAGGTCTGCCCCAGCCGGCGCAAGAAGTGGCGTGCGAGCAGGGCGATGTCCGCCGGCCGCGCGCGCAGCGGCGGCAGCCGCAGCACGATCAGGTTGACGCGGTAGAGCAGGTCCTCGCGAAAGGCCCCCTTCTCCACCTGCTCGGCCAGGTCGCGGTTGGTGGCCGAGATCACCCGCACGTCGACGCTGCGGGTCACGCTGGAGCCGAGCACCTCGTAGGTTCGGTCCTGCAACACCCGCAGCAGCTTGACCTGCGAGCCGGCATCGAGCTCGCCGATCTCGTCGAGGAAGATGGTGCCGCCGTCCGCCAGCTCGAAGCGGCCCTTGCGGTCCTGGCGGGCGTCGGTGAAGGCGCCGCGGACGTGGCCGAACATCTCGCTCTCGAACAGCGTGGCCGCGATGCCGCCGAGGTTGACCTTGACGAAGGGCCCGGCTCGCCGCGCGGAGTTGCGGTGGATCGCCTCCGCGACCAGCTCCTTGCCGGTGCCGCTCTCCCCCGTCACCAGCACGGACGCGTCCGTCGCGGCCACCCGCCCCGCGATCTCGAGCACCCGCAGCAGGCCCGGGTCCTCGCCGACCAGCGGGCCGAAGTCCCACGACGCGTCGAGGTCCTCGCGGCTCGGCAGGTCGGAGGCCGCGGCGCTGCCGCCGGCCTGGGCGAGACCGAGCGCCGTGCGGATCGACAGCAGCAACTGCTCGCGGGTCCACGGCTTGGTGACGAAGTCGGAGGCGCCGCGCTTGATGCCCTCGACCGCGAGCGGGATCGAACCCCAGGCGGTCATCAGGATCACCGGCAGGCCGGGGCGCAACTCGCGGATGCGGGCAAGCAGCGCGAGGCCCTCCTCGCCCGAGGTCCGCCGCGAGAAGTTCATGTCCTGCAGGACGAGGGCAATGGGGCGCTCGGCAAGGGCGTGGAGTGCCTCCTCCGGCGAGGCCGACGACGTGGACGCGTGGCCGGCCTGTTTCAGCAGCAGGCTCAGCGACGCGGTCACGGACGGGTCGTCGTCGACGATCAGGATCACGCGCGCTCCGGGGGCCAGGCCTGCGGGCTACTCGTAGCGCAGGGCCTCGGCCGGTTCCAGCGAGGCCGCAAGGCGCGCCGGGTAGGCGGCAGCGGCGAGAGCCAGACCATAGAGGCCGAGGACCGAGAGCGCAAGAGAGCGGGCGAAGACCTCCGGACGGATGCCGCTGACGATGTCCATCAGCGGTACCTGGACCACGAGCGCGACGCCAGCCAGCACCGCGATCGTGACCAGCAGCGCCACCTCGGCCAGCACCTGGCGGAACACATCGGCCGCCGCGGCGCCGTGGGCGCGACGCAGACCGATCTCGCGGGTACGCTGGGTGACGTTCTGCCACAGCACGCCCGACAGGCCGAGCGCCACCATGACCAGCAGGAACAACCCGATCACCCCGCCCGTCGCCAGCGGCACCAGGCTGATCGAGTTACGCGTGGACCGCATCTGGGACAGCGGCTCGATCTGAAACGTGTAGCCCGGGCGCTCCCGCTCGAGCCGCCGGAGCAGGCGCTCCTCGAGCGCCACCCCGCTGTCCGGCGCCACCCGGACCAGCATCACCCGCGGCAGCCGCCGGATCGCGCCGCTCGCGGGCTCCGCTCGCCGGAAGACGTAGTGCTCCGGCCCCATCAGTTCGCCGTCCTGGCGGTAGTCGGCGAGCACGCCGACGATGCGCCGGGCCGGGGGCGGCGCCGAGTCGCGCCCCTCCTGCTCCGCGGTCGCATCGCGCCCGACCACGTCCGCGGTGTCGAACACGTGGCGGGCGAACGACTCCGTGACGACGATCGGCTCGGCCGCGGCGCCGTCGTCTTCGCGGGAGAACCAGCGGCCGGCAAGCAGTTTGATCCCCAGCGCTTCGGGCAGCCCGTCGTCCGCGCTCGCGATCCGGAACCTGACCCGCCGGCCGGCGATGCGTCCGGCGTCCATCCACTGCGACTGCTGGAACGGGGCGGGGTCGATGAATGCCGCGGCCTGCACCTCGGGAAACTCGCGCACGGCAGCGCGCAGGGCGATCAGGTCTGCGCTCGCCATCACCTCGTCGCGGCGTTCGCCGGTGGACGGGCGGATCTGCACGAACCAGGCGTTCTCCCACTCGAAGCCCAGCGGCCGTCGCCAGTTGTCCGCTGCGACGACGGAGCCGAGCGTGACGCCGAACAGGACCAGGAACGAGGCGAACAGCTCGGCCAGCAACAGCGCCGACTGGCGCTTGCGGTGCCACACGAGACGCAGCAGGTGGAGGATCATCGCGCGGCTCCCTTCAGCGCCTGCACGGGATGGAGGCGGGCCAGGCGCCACGCCGGGTAGGCCCCCGACAGCACGCCGAAGAAGACGGCCAGGCCGAGGCCGAGGCCGAACGTGCGCAGGTTGAGGCCCAGTTGCGCGTAGGGGATCAGGCCGCTGTGATTGATCGCGGCCAGCACCAGCGGCGCGGCCAGCAGGGCGAGAGCGCCACCCAGCAGCGTGAGCACGACGTTCTCCAGTACGAACTGGCCGACCAGGCTCAACGCCGACGCGCCGAACGCCTTGCGTACGCCGATCTCCGGGGCTCGCTCCAGGATGCGGCTGACCGAGAGGTTGACCAGGTTGATCGTCGGCAGTCCCAGGAACAGCAGGGTCAGCAGGCCCAGAACGCCGACCAGCCGCTCGGGCCGGCTCTCCGCTTCGTCATGGGTGTCGAAGAGCATCCGCGAGGTGCTGGCGAACAGGGTCTCGGGCAGCGCCAGGATGCGCTCGAACCCGGGCTCCGCCGACAGGTCGATCCGCTGCAGGCGCGATCGGAACTCGGCCTGGATCTGCGGGAAGGCCGCCGCGTCGCGGGCCAGCAGGAGCCCCCAGAAATCGCCGCCGAGTTCCTTGCGGTAGGCCTGGTCCTTGGCCGCGGAGTGCGGGACCCAGACGTCGGAGAACGGCAGGGCCCGCAGCATCGAGACGTCCGCGACGACGCCCATCACGCGGTAGTTCACCCCGTCCACCTCGACGTCGCGGCCCAGCGCTGGAGCGTCGCCGAAGATCCGCTCGCGTGTGGAACGGTTCAGCACCGCCACCCGCGAGCCCGCCTCGACCTCGGCCTCGGCGAACGGAGCGCCCTCCAGGAACTCGAACTGGAGGACCCGCCAGTACTCGGCGTCGGTGCGCTTCATGTAGAGCCGGTGCTTCTGGCCGCCCTGGTAGGAAAACGCCTCGCGCATCGTCGAGGTGATCGCCATCCGCTCGACCCCGGGCAGGTCGCGCGCGTAGCGGTCGAGCAGGCCGAAGCCGGCCGGCGAAGTCGACTGCGCGTTCTTGCCCTCCATCCGGACGTTGAAGATCAGCAGCGTGCGATCGTGGTGGACCTCCGGCGGGAACGCCCCGAACACGTTGTCGAGCAGCGCCCCGGCCACGATCAGGACGAGCAGGGTCAGCGCGATGCCGAACAGGCTGATGGCCGTGAACACCTTGCGGCGCTGGAGCACGGCCAGGGCCAGGCGCAGGTGGCTCTTCAGCACGCGACCTGCCTCCCGTCGAAGATGCGGATCGTGCGGTGCGCCTTGTCGGCCTGCCGCTGGTCGTGGGTCACCATCACGATGGTGGTGCCCTCCTTCTGGTTCAAGTCCTCGAGCAGGCCCATCACCTCGTCGCCCATCTGGCTGTCGAGGTTGCCGGTCGGCTCGTCGGCGAGCAGGATGCGCGGCTCGCCCGCCATGGCGCGAGCGATCGCGACCCGCTGCTGCTGCCCGCCCGAGAGCTGGCTCGGGAAGTGCTGCAGGCGCGAGGACAGCCCTACCCGCTCGAGCGCCCGGGTCGCCCGCGCCCGGCGCTCGGCTCCCGACATCTTGCGGTACAGCAGCGGCAGTTCGACGTTGTCGAGCACGCGCAGGTCCGGGATCAGGTGGAAGGTCTGGAACACGAAGCCGATCGTCTGGTTGCGCAGCCGCGAGACCTCGCGGTCGCGGTAGCTCGCGACCGGTTTGCCGGCCAGCTCGATGGTGCCCGACGACGGCGCGTCGAGCAGGCCGATCAGGTTCAGCAGCGTGCTCTTGCCGCAGCCCGACGGGCCCATCACCGCCACGAATTCGCCCGCGGCGACCGTGAGGTCGATCTGCGACAGCGCGACCGTCTCGATGCGATCGGTGCGGTACACCTTTTCCACGTTCGCCAGCCGGATCATCCCTGCTCCTCCGTCAGCGCAGCCGCAACCGGCGCGCGGTCCCGAAGGCGCTCGTGTCGGAGACGAGCACCTCCTCCCCCTCCTGCAGTCCTTCGAGCACCTCGATGTGCTCGTAGCTCGCGACGCCCAGCCGCACGCTGCGGCGGCGGGCTTCCCCGCCTTCGACCACGAACACGTCCTGCACGCCGAGCCCGGTCAGGCCCGGACCGCGCGCGACCCGCAGCACGCCGGCTCGCTGCTCGGTGAGCACCTCGACGTCGACCCGCAGATTCGGCCGCAGCGCCGCGTCGCTGGCGTCCTCCAGGGCCACCCGGAAGCTGACCGCCCCGCCCTGCACCGAGGGCTCGACCGCGGCCACCGTGCCGGGCAGCGCCCGCTCGCCGAGCCGCACGCGGACGGGCATCCCGGGCCGGAGGACGTTCGCGTGCACGTCCGACAACGTGGCCTGCACGCGGAACCGGGTCAGGTCGGCGACCCGGGCCAGCACGTCGCCCGGCCGCACCGTGGAGCCCTCGTCGGTGATCACGAACGTCAGCACCCCCGCCCGCTCGGCGCGGGCGGTCGCCCGCTGCAGCGTCCGCCACGCCTCGGCCCGCTCCTGGCGCAGGGTGCCGCCCTCGAGCGCGATCTGGCGCAGCCGGGCCGCGGTGCTGGCCGCCGCGTTCTTCTGCTCGAACTCGAGCTGCGCCACCTCGATCCGGGCCTGGGCGGTCGCCAGCTCGCTCTGCTGCAGCACTTCTTCCGCGATCAGGCCCTCGGCGTGCAGCTTGCGGTTGCGGGAGAGCTGGGATTCCAGGCTGGCGAGCTGCAGGCCGCGCACGTTGCGCCGGGCCTCGAGGTCGGACTGGGTGCGCTCGAGGGCCAGTCGCTCGCGCTCCTCGTCGGTCTCGCGCAGCGAAATCTGCTGGTCGAGCCGCTCCACCGCCAGCCGCGCCGGGGCCACGTCCAGTTCCAGGATCGGCTCGCCCGCCGCGAGGGTCGCGCCCGGGCGCTTCAGGACGCGGAGCACACGCGCCTCGACAGGGCTGGTCAGGGCCTGCTCCGACTCGGGCAGCACCGTCCCGCTGGCGGAGAGCGAGGCCGCGAGATCGCCACGCTCCACCCGCGCGAGCCGGACGCGGTCGCGGGCGATACTCGGTCCGAACCAGTACGGAAACGCGAACCAGGCGGTCAGGCTGGCCACGACCACAGCCGCTGCGAGGCGGATGCGGCGGCGGCGCTGGTCAGCGACGAATTCGGCGTCGAGGGGGCGGTCCATGTCGGTTCCGAGCCGACGTAGAGCAACCGCGATGCCAGCCAGAAACCCCTGTTTCAGGGGCACTTGTGGCTGATTCCGTGCGCCTTCGGACGAACGGCCGTCCGGAACCGGACGGCCCGGCCCGAGGCTAGCGGGAGCGCTCGATCAAGCGCCTCGAGATCCAGATCGTGCGATGGGTCGCGGTCCAGAAGGTGCCGACCGCGATCGCGCCGAGCACGAACAGCGACGGCGTCCCGCTCTGCCAGCCGAAGCGCTCGCACAGCGCCGTGTCGGACAGGCAGACGAGACAGGTGAGCACGAGTCGCTCCGCGCGCTGCATCAGGCCCTCCTTGCACAGCACGCCGAGCGACTCGCCGCGGGCCCGCGCGTAGCTGACCAGCAGCGAGCCGGACAGCGCCGCGGCGGCCACCAGCGCACCGTGCTCGCGGTCGCGCAGGAAGTAGACGAAGCCGAGCAGGCAGAACACCTCGACGAAGCGGTCCAGCGTGCTGTCGATGAACTTGCCGTAGTCCGAGTCGAGCTTGCGCGCGCGCGCGATGCGGCCGTCGAGGATGTCGCAAACGCCGCCGGCCGCGATCGCCCAGCCGCCGGCCTCGAGGTGACCGAGCCCGATGCAGACGCCCGACACCGCGCCGAAGAACAGGCCGGCGAAGTTGAACACGTCGGGCGTCGCCCCCATCGCGAGGAAGAGCCGCTCGACCGGCCCGATCACCCACATGAACCAGTGAACCAGGAAGTTGCCCGCGCCGCCCGCGAACTGGGTGTTCTTCTTCGTGGCGTCGGCGTCGCGACCTGCGCCGGTCAGGGCGAACACGGCCATCGAGGCGAACGCGGTGCCGAAGATGGCGAGAAGGATCTGCAAGCTGCTCATCTACCGTTTCCCCCTGGAGTCCTTGGTGGCGAAGTAGCGCACGACCCGCGGCCACAGGAACACGAGCGGCCAGCGGCGCTCGCGCGGGGTCAGCTCGATCCGCTGCCCCGTGTGGCGCTCCGCCTTGCGCACGATGTAATCGAGCCAGTCGTCGAAGGTGACGACGTACTTGGCCCAGCGCAGCGTCGCGCGCAGGCGCGAGCGCTGGAAGAAGATCCACAGCCGGGCCCGCTCGGCCGAGCCGACCCGCCGCACGAGCGCGAAGCGGCCCGGCGCGACCTCGCGCAGTGCCCCCCGCGCCGCCGCCTCGGCCAGCACCGGGGCGAACGCGGGCACCTGCTGCACCCGCTGCGCGTTCCACAGTGCCTCGGCGCGCCCGGCGGGCTCGGGCCGGATCTCGTGCCGCATCGAGACCTGCAGCGCACGATGGCAGAACTGCTCGGCGTCGAAGCTCTCCGGCAGCCACGGCCGCGCCCAGTCCAGGGTCACCCGCCGTGCCTCGGCCAGCGCCGTGTCCGCCGCGGTCCGGGCCTGCTCGTCGGCGGCATAGACGATCGACGCGGGCTGGAACAGCCGCCCCGCGCAGAAGTGGTCGTGGCGGCGTGGCCCGGTCTCGCGCACGAGCGTCGCCAACTGGATCACCGCGCACTTCGCCGTGCGCTCGCCCGCGCGGACCCGGACCTGGTTGGGCGCCAGTACCGCGTTGATCGAAGCCGCCAGCCCGGGCGAGCGCCGGTAGGCCCCGGCTCGAACCAGCGCCTCGTAGAACGGGGCGTAGTCGGAGACCGCGACGAAGAAGTCGTAGCCGCTGTGGGGATCCGTCGGCGTGCCCGTGCGACGCGAGCCGAAGAACACGATCGCCCGCACGGCCTCCCCGCCGACCCGGGCGACCGCCGCGGCGAGGTCGCGCGCGTCCGGGGCCACCTCGCCCACCATCGCGCTCAGGCCGGAAGCGCGGGCTGACCCGCCGCCGCGCCGCCCTCGGGCTCGCGGCCGCGCATCTGCGCCAGGTGCGCCCGCATGCGGGCCTCGATCTGCTCCACGAACGCCGGCAGCACCGCGGGGTCCGTCGGCGCCTCGAGCACCGCCGCGACCTCGGTCCGGCCGCGCAGGTGGTGGACGTTGGTGACGAAGTCGACGAAGGTGCGCGCCTTCCAGAAGCCGTCGGTGACGACCAGCGTGACCGGGGCGCCGGGCTGCTCGCGCAGGATCGCCAGCAACCCGCCCGTGCGGAAGCCGCCGAGCTCGCCGTTCTTCGTCCGGTGCCCCTCGGGGAACAGCGCGAAGGTGCGGGCCTGGGTCGCGGCCAGCCGCGTCAGCAGGTCGACCGCGCCGCGCGCGTCGCGCTTCGGGTCGATCCTGGGCCCGTCGATCAGCCAGATGCCGCCGCCGACCAGCGGGACGTACCAGTGCCCGTAGCGCTGGCGGGCGATGAAAGCCGGGATCGCCGGGCTCGCCATCAGGCTCAGCGCGGGGATGTCGAGCAGCGACTGGTGGTTCATCACGACCAACCCGCGGCCGCGGGTGTCGACCTGGCCGACGCGGACGAAGCGGGCGCCGCCCAGCTTGAAGAAGAAGAAGATCCCGGTGCACGTCATGCGGAAGTACCAGAGCGCGATCCGCGACCGCCAGCCGGGCAGCAGCGCGCAGAGCGGGATCGCGAGCAGGTACATGATCGGCCCGCACGGGAACGCCATCCAGCTCAGCACGAGCAGGAACGAGACCGCGCTGCGGACCTGACGCAGGCGTTCGACGAACGACACGCCAGCCGTCACGGGACCAGCACCTCCAGCGCGGCCGGCTCGACATGCACGTCGAGGGTGTCTGCGTGGGCGCGGTTCCACTCGCCGTCCGTCTCGTAGGTCGGCGCCGTCTCGAAGCGCAGCCTGAGCCGCGCGGGCTGGCCCATCTTCACGTCGGGCGCCTGCTCGTGGGTCCCGCGCAGCAGCTTGCCCATCAGCGAGAGCCGACGACCGAGGCCCATGTTGGCGAAGGCGACCGAGTCCAGCCGGCCGTCGCCGAGGTCGGCCCCGGGCGCAATCTTGAAGGCGCCGCCGAACACCCGCGCGTTGGCGACGATCAGCATCAGCAGGTCGTGGGCCTGCTCGGGCTGGTCGTCCGCGGTGATCCACACCCGGAAGCCCGGGAAGTTCCGCAACTGGCGCAGCGCGCAGTACAGGTAGAGCAGGTCACCCTGCAGCCGGGTCACCGTCCACGAGTCCTCGAGCACGGCGACATCGAAGCCGAACCCGAGCACGTTCAGGAAGCGCTTGCCTTCGACGACGCCGACGTCCACGCGTCGCGTGCGTCCCGCGGCCAGGATGTGCAGGCACTGCCGCAGGTCCTTGCCCGGGATGCCCAGCGTCTTGACGAAATCGCAGCCCGTGCCGCCGGCGATGAAACCGAGCCGGGTCGGCTTGCCCGCCTCGAGCACGCCGTTCGCCGCATTGCCCCAGGTGCCGTCGCCGCCGACCGCGACGATCGTCCCGAAGCCCCGCGACGCCGCTTCGCGCGCCAGGCGACGCTCGTCGCCCGGCGCCTCGGTCAGGCCGTGGTCGACCTCGAAGCCCTGCGCGCGCAGCCACGAGGTGACCGGCTCGATGAGCGTGGCGCCGCGCCCCTTGCCGGAGCGCGGGTTGAACACGACGTAGTAGGACGCGGCCACGCGAACGTCCGTCGACGCGCCCGCCCGCTCAGGCCGTCTGCAGCGTGAGCAGCGGGTCGAAGGTCTGCTTCCCGTTCCGCATCCAGATCTCGCGGAACGGCATCGTCGCGACCTCGCCGATCGACAGCGCCCGGTTGAAGGGATGGTCGTGCAGGACCAGCGCCCCGGTCTCTTCTTCGTGCTCGCTCTGCTCGCCCTGCATCACGATGTTGGCCTGGTAGGCCCCGGAGTCGTCCTTCATGAAGGACTGGTAGAGCTGGTCCACGGGCTGCCAGGAGTGCTCGCCGATCGACAGGTCCGCGAGCGGCGTGCCGTCGAGGGTGACCTTCGCCGCGAGCGCGCGCTCGGCGCGCACCCACTCGATGCCGACGTCCTCCATCCAGTGCGGCAGGTGCCAGCGCTCGATCGCGTGCTCGCGCGCGGCCCGGGTCGTCGTGCCGACCATGTAGGGGTACAGCGCGAACTTGGGCAGCCGCTCGCCGGCCTTGACGATCGGCGCGACCATCACCGACATCACGACCTCGCCGTAGGGACCCACCGAGCTCTGGTCGAAATCGAAGCAGGTCATCGCGAAGATCGACGTGCCGTGGTGCAACTCGGCCAGTTGCAGGTGATCGGGCACGATGCGCCGCGCGTTCTCGGTCGGAAACTCGAAGAAACCGGCGATGACGTCGGCGTAGCCGTAGACGGTCTTCAACGGATGATGCCCTCCTCGCGGAGCACGCCCGCGATGACGTGAACGGCCGTCTCGAGATCCTCCTCGCTGTGCGCCGCCGAGACCGAGACGCGAAGCCGCGACTTGTGCTTCGGCACGGCCGGGTAGGTCACGGGCTGCAGGAACAGGCCACGGTCCTGGACCTTCTCGGCGACCGCGAACACGCGAGCGTCGTTGTTGACCATCACCGGCATCACCTGCGAGGTCGACTTGCCGATGTCGACGCCTTCCTCCGCGAAGCGGCGGCGCAGGTAGGCGACGTTCGACCACAGCTTGGTGCGGAGCTGCGGCTCGGACTGGGCGATGCGCAGGCCGGCCAGCAGCCCGGCCGCGACGGGCGGCGCCAGGTTGCAGGAGAAGAAGCGCGAGCGGCCGAAGGCGTTGACGTAGTCGATCAGGTCGCGGCTGCCGCACACGAAGCCGCCCTGCCCGCCCAGGCTCTTGGAGAACGTGCCGAGGTGGAAGTCGATCTCGTTGTCGAGCCCGAAGTGCTCCGCCACGCCGCGGCCGTTGGGGCCGAACAGGAACGTGGAGTGCGCCTCGTCGATCAGGATGCGAGCGCCGTGGCGCTTGGCCACCTCGACGATCTCGGGCAGCACGCAGACGTCGCCGTCCATCGAGTAGACGCCCTCGACCACGACCAGCTTCTTGCCCTTGGCCTTCTGCAGCTTGCGCTCGAGGTCGAGCGGGTTGTTGTGGCGGAACCAGAGCGTGTTCGACTTGGCCAGGATCGCGCCGTCGACGATCGACGCGTGCGAGTACTGGTCGAGGATGATGTAGTCGCCCGAGCGCATCAGCGCGGCGATGAAGCCCACGTTCGCCGAGTAGCCGGTCGGGAACAGGATCGCGGCTTCCTTGTCCTTGAACTCGGCCATCTCGCGGGCCAGGTCGAGGTGGACCTGCAGGGTCCCGGACAGCATCGGGGAGCCCGAGGCGCCCAGGCCGTAGAGGTTGGTGGCATCGATCGCCGCCTGCTTGACCTCGGGCCGGTAGGAGATGCCCAGGTAGTTGTAGGAGGCGAGGTTGATCAGGTCCTGGATGCGGCCGGTCTTGCGGTTGCGGACCCTGACCCGGGACTCCGGGGCGGTCTGCAGCGGCTCGGAGTAGAGGTAGTAGCCGTTCGGCAACGCCTCGCGATACCACTCGTTGAACGGACCGAGCAGGTTCAGCGGGTCGTCGCCCGCGCCGTAATAGAAATTGCTGTAGTCGTACTCGGCGAACGTCGACGACTTCCCGGGGTCCTTGCCGTGGACCGGATCCATAGGGCGGTCTCCTTGTGCGCCACGCACCACCGGCACGCGGCAGCGGGATTCTACCAGCCCCGGCCAGCGGCCGGAAGCGCCCACTGCGGCAAATCGCCGGACGGCTTGGACTTGCGGCGCAGGGAATGCGTCAGCGCGGTCGGAACAACTCCCCCGCCAGGCGCCGGGTCAGGCTGCGTGGCACCAGCGACTGGGCCGCCACGGTGAGCCGGTTCTGCAGGCCGGGGATCACGACCAGGGTCCCCCGCTCCAGGCCGGCGAGCGAGGCGGCCACCACGTCCTCGGGAGGACTGGCCGGGGTCTTGTCGAACAGCACCTTGTCGGTGCCGGCGACCTGCTGGAACTCCGTCTTGATGTTCCCGGGACAGAGCGCCTGGACGCGGACGCCGGTCCCCTCCAGCTCCACTGCCAGCGACTCGGTGAACGAGAGCAGAAACGACTTGGAGGCGGCGTAGACGGCGAAGAACGGCACCGGCTGGAACGCGGACATCGACACCACGTTGACCACCCGGCCGCGACCGCGGGCGGCCATCGCCGGCACCAGCCGCGCGCACAACTCCACGGTGGTCCGCACGTTCAGGTCGATCACCTCCAGCGACGCTTCGACGGGACGTTCGACGAAACGGCCCGTGTCGCCGCGCCCCGCGTTGTTGACGAGCAGGTCGATCTCCCGACCCCGCTTGCCCAACTCGGCCTCCAGCCGCGCGGGGCCTTCGGGTCGGGCGAGGTCCAGGGTGATGACGTCCACCTGGTCTGCCCCGCCGAGTTCCTCCTGCAGAGCCCTCAGCCGTTCGACCCGCCGGGCCACCACCACGACCCGCTCGCCGCGGCTGACCAGGGCGCGCGCGAAGGCGGCGCCGATCCCGCTCGACGCGCCCGTGACCAGCGCCCAAGGCCCGTCCGCCGACTTGTTTCGCCCTCGCGCCATGCCGCGTCCCTCTTCGGCGAGCGCCCACCCGGAACCGCGGGTCCGTCGCGCTCGTCGCGGGGCGACAATAGCAGACGGTCCCGCGGGCTTTAGGCTATGCTCCGCCTTCCGCCGCGGGCCGTCGGCCCGGGTACCAAGGGCGCCCCGAAACCGAAGAGACCTCGAAGACCCGCAATGGCCAACCTCGCCGCCGCCAACGTGATGCACCGCAAGACCCGGACCCTCGTCTCGGTGCTGGCGGTGGCGATGGAAGTCGCGATGGTGATGGTGCTGGTCGGGCTGGCCAGCGGCACCCTGGGCGAGATCGCCGACCGCCTCCAGAACGTGGGGGCCGACGTGCTGTTCCAGCCGCCGGACGCCTCGCTGCTGCTGGGCGCCACGGCCGCCGTGATGCCGGTGAAGTACATCGACATCATGAAGACCGTCCCGGGCGTGGTCGAGGCCACCCCCGTGCTCAACTGGCACGTCTCCAAGGTCAAGGGCGAGACCCGGGCGATCAACCTGTGGGCGATCGACTACCCCTCCTTCACCCGCATCTCGGGCGGCTTCGACCTGCTCGAGGGCCGCGGCCTTGAGCAGCCCCACGACCTCGTGATCGACACCGTGCTGGCCAACGCCAGCGGCCTGCAGGTCGGCGAGGCGATGCCGATGATGAACCGCGAGTTCCGCGTCGCCGGCATCTGCCGCGCGGGCGCGGGCGGCCGGCTGTACGCCCGCATCGAGGACGTGCAGGAGGCGATCGGGGAGCCGGGCAAGGCCTCGTTCTTCCTGGTCAAGGGCACCGACTCGAAGCAGGCCGACGCGCTGGCGCAGGCGCTCCAGGAGAAGTTCAAGGGCCACAAGATCACGCCCGTCGCCCAGGTTTCGAGGGCGATGCAGGAGAACGCGATCGGCCTCCAGCAGTTCAAGGAAGCGCTGACCGGGATGGCCGTCATCATCTCGTTCATGGTGGTACTGCTGGCCATGTACACCACGATCATCGAGCGCACCCGCGAGATCGGCATCCTGCGCGCGATCGGCGCGACCCAGGGCAAGGTCGTGCAGTACGTCGTGGCCGAGAGTTTCCTGATCTGCCTGGCCGGCGTGCTGCTCGGCAACGCACTGGCGGTCAGTGCGCAGTGGCTGCTACCGAAGATTTTCCCGATGCTGAACATCGCCTTGAGCCGCGAGTGGGCGCTGATCGCCGCCGCTCTCGGCCTCGTCGGCGGGCTGCTCGGCGCGATCTACCCTGCGATCAAGGCCGCCCGCCTCGACCCCGTGCAAGCACTCAATTTCGAGTAACTCCGAAAAGGACTTGGCCCCTTTCAGCTCATGAAACTTCTCAATACCCTGATCGAGAAGGTCTCCGACCACCCGGTGCTGTTCATCTTCTTCCGGGCGATCCTGGAGAACGATTTCAAGGCGATCCGTGCGGTGATCCGGCGCGAGTTGAACCTCGGCCCCGGCCAGCGGACCCTGGACCTCGGCTGCGGGCCCGGCGCCTTCTCGGACCTGTTCGAGAAGCACGACTACGTCGGCGCCGACCTCAACAAGCGCTACATCGACTACGCCCGCGAGCACCGCCGCGGCACGTTCATCGCCTCTGACGCGCGCAAGGTGGACCTGCCGGACGCCCGCTTCGACCAGGTGCTGATCTTCGGCCTGCTCCACCACCTCTCGGACGAGGACACGCGGGCCGTGTTGTCGGAGGCGCGGCGCATGGTCGTCCCCGGCGGCGTGATCCTGGCGATCGAGGACATCCCGGCCCAGCATCGGCTCAACCTGATCGGCCACCTGCTGCACGCGATCGAGAACGGCGAGCACATCCGCCCGACCGCGGACTACAAGGGGCTGTACGCCGAGGCCGGCACGATCGAACTCGAAGAAGAACTGCGCAGTGGCGTCTGCGACTACTACGTCGCGCGGATTCGCACGCCCAGGGTGTGAGCGGCCGGCGCCTCGCCGGCACGCTGGCCTGGGCGCTCGCCGCCGCCGTGCTGGCGGTCGCCGGCCTCGCTGCGGGGTTGCGGCAGGCGCGCCCGCTGGTGCTCGACCTGGGGCCCAACGACGCGGCGCAACTTGCCGGCTTCCGCGAGGACTGGGAGCGCGAGGGATCGGTCGCGTTCCGCTGGACGACGCTGCGCTCGGAGGTGCGCTTCCCCTTCGCGCTCGCCGAGCCCGGGGGCCGCGTCGTACTCCGCTATCGGCGCCACTTCGACGACCCCGCTCGGGTGCGCATCGTCTCCGCGGGCGCCACGGTCGTTCAGTTCGAGGCCAGGGCCGATCGCAAGAGCCCCTACCTCGAGCTCGAGGCTCCGCTCGGCGCGACGCGCGGGCCGCTCACGCTGGTGTTCGAGTCCCACGTCACCAACGAGCGCCCGCTGGGCATCGCTCTCGACTGGGTGCGGGTCGAAGGCCGAGGCGGCTACCAGACGACGGGAAGCCTGTCCGTCGCGGTCGCCCTGCTGGCGGCAGGCACCGTGTTGCTCGTCGCGGCCGCCGGGGCTCCGGCCCTCCCGGCCGCGGCGGCCGGATTGCTGGTTGCGGCGGCGATCGGACTGGGCGGCTGGTGGGACCCGATGGCACTGGACCGGATCGTCCAGGGCGGCCTGGCGCCGTGGCTGCTCACGGGTGCGGCTGCGGTCCTGCTGCTCCGGGCGCGGCCGTCCTCGGCCTGGCTGCGTGTCGAAGTCGCGCACCGGCCCGCGCTGCTCGCGCTGGCCCTCGTGGCGCTGGCTGTGCGGCTCGTGCTGGTGCTCCACCCCCGCTTCTACTACCCGGACGTGCGCACCCATGCGCTCTTCGCGGGACAACTCGCCCGCCACGGGCTCGAGCGCTTCTTGCAGGGCTTCACCGAGAACCAGTTCCGCTACTCGCTGGGCATCCAGCTCGAGGGCGATCACTGGTACGCGTTCCCCTACCCGCCGCTGTTCTACGTCTTCGCCCAGCCCCTGATCGGATTGTTCCGCCTCGCGCCCGAGCTCGCCGTCTCGGCGCTGCCGGCGATGGTCAACGCGCTCGAGGTGCTGCTCGTCTACGCGCTCGCCCGTCGCCTGGCGGCCGTCGCGCCGCTGCGCGCCGCGGCGCTCGTGGTGGTGCTACCGATCTTCCTGGCCCGGGCGTCGCTGGCGCTCTTCCCCGCCCTGGTCGGCCATGCCCTCGATACGTTGCTGCTGGTCTGCCTGCTCGACCTGTTCCAGGCCGCGCGCCCTCGCGTCCGCAGCGGGGTCGTGTCGGGCCTGCTGCTGGCGACGGCCTTGCTGGCGTACACACAGGGCGTCCTGAACTTCGGCCTGCTGCTGCCGCTGGTGCTGGCCTGGGATTTTTTCGCGGACCGCACGCCGACGGGCCGCGATCGGCAACGGGCTCTGCTGACCGCGGGCGTCCTCGGTGTGACGCTGGCAGCCGGGCTCTTCTACGCGCGCTACGTGCCGGTGTTCGTGGACATGCAGCGGGGCATCCCCCAGCCCGAGGAGCGCATCTGGCTGGAGTTGCAGGAGCGGCGGGCGCTGCAGGGGGACGACGATCAGCCCGAGGAGCCCAACGACCCCTACGCCGCCCCGACGTTCGAGGCCACCCGGGGGCTGGCCAAGGCGGGCTCGCGCTTGTGGATTTTCTGGGGCCCGTTCGCGCTCCTGCTACCGGTCGGGGTGGGACTACTGGCCGCGGGCGAAGCCGCGGCCAGCCGGCGCTTCCTGATCGCGTGGGCCAGCCTCTACATCGTGCTGAACTTCGCATCCGGCAGCCTGCCCGGCCCGAACCTCTTCCGCCACAGCAAGGACGTCGAGGTCGTCGCGCCGCTCTGCGCGCTCTCTCTCTCTCTCGCCGGCTCCGGGCCCCGCTCGCGCCTGGCGTGGCGCGCGGTATGGATGGCCTTCGTCGTCTACGCAGCCTGGCGAGTCGTCGAGATCTACGGGCGCATCACACCCGCTCCGTTGCCCTAGTCGGCCGCCTTCTCCAGGTCCTCGAGGATGCGGCGCAGGGCCGCGATGACCTCGTCGCGGGAGACCTCGGTCTTGCGGAACTTCAGGTCGAGAGCGAAGGTCTTCTCGGCTGGCTGAAACTGGAACACGTAGTTCCGGGGCCGTCCCGGCTTCTTCGAGACCTCCTTCGCGGCCCGGCGTGCGACCTCGCGAGTGCCGCCGCCCTCCTGGATTTTTTTGATGAGGGACAGCATCTTACCCGGGTCTCCCTGCCGAACTACTTGAAGCAGGAGGGACTTCGACTGGATGTCCGCCAGGCGACACAGCTCCCGGATATCGGCCGGCATCGAGGTCAGCGACAGCATCTCGGTGACGGAGGTCCGGCTCTTGCCCAGCCGCTCGGCCATCAGCTCGTGCGTGTAGCCGTAGCTCTCGGCCAGTTGCTTGAGACCGTCTGCCTCCTCGAAGGCGCTCAGGTCCTTGCGCTGGAGGTTCTCGATCAGCGCGATCTCGGTGACCTCGGCGTCCGAGCACTCCCGGATCACACAGGGCACCTCGTCGAGTTCGGCCTCGCGAGCCGCGCGAAAGCGCCGCTCACCCGCGATGATCTGGTAGCGCCCGCCTTGGGGCCGAACCAGGATCGGCTCCAGCACGCCCTTCTCGCGGACCGAAGCGACCAGTTCAGCCAGGTCTCCGATCTCGCGCCGGGGCTGATCCGGGTTCGGGTCGATCTGGTCGAGCGCGATCAGGCGGCCGATCGGCTCGCCCGGAGTCCGTCCGAGTTGCTCGACGAAGTGCGTGTCGTGGCGCATGCGGAGCGAACCCGGCAGCCCGAAACGGCGCGCGGCGGTGTTAGACACGTTCGATGACCTCCTCGCAGAGCCGGTAGTACTCGAAGGCGCCGCTGGACTGGGGTGCGAAGGTGAAGATGGACTCCTTGTGCGCCGGGCTCTCCTCGAGGCGAATGCTCTTGGAGATCGTCGTCTGGAACACACGGTCGCCGAACACGTCGGCAACCGCCTTCTGGACGTCCCGAGCCAGCGTCGTACGCTTGTCGTAGAGCGTGATCACCGCTCCCAGCAGCTTGAGCTGCGGGTTGGGCCGCGAGCGGATCTTCTCCACCGTCTCGAGCAGGTCGTCGGTGCCTTCGAGCGCGAAGTAGGACGACTGCACGGGAACCAGCAGATGAGTCGCGGCCACGAGCGCGTTGACCGTGATCAGGCCCAGGGCCGGCGGGGTGTCGATCACAGCGAAGTCGAACTCGTCCGCCACCGCCGCCATCCGGTCCTTCAGGCGGAAGTGACCGTCGATCTCCCCGACCAGCTTGGCCTCGACCTTGGCAAGCGCGATGCGCGAAGGCGCGACGAACAGGTTGTCCACCGATGTCGGCCGGATGATGTCCTTGAGTTCGCTGTCCCCGGACAACACGTCGTACATCGATCGCTCCAGGGACCGGACATCCAGATAAGAGATCGACGAATTGGCCTGGGGATCGAGGTCGATCAGCAGGGTCCGTTTGCCCCTCATCGCCAGGGCTGCCGCGAGGTTGATCGCGGTCGTGGTTTTGCCGACGCCGCCCTTCTGATTCGCGATCGCAATGATCGTCAAAGACACCTCGTCAAGGCTGGAGAACGTGCAGGAGCGGATCGTAGGGGACTCGATCCGTGGGGTCAAGGGGAGAAGGCACCCTTACATCTTGTATTTTCCGAGATCCTCGTCCGAGAGGCCCTCAAGCCACCTCTGGAGCCGCTCGACGTCCGCCGAACGAGGTGAGGACTCCTCGGTCGGCACCTCGGGAGCCTCGATCACGTGGTCCTCGACGAAGATCGGCGCCCCGGCTCGGAGGGCCAGGGCGATCGCGTCCGACGGGCGGGAGTCGACGAGAACCCGCCCTGCCGGGGTGTCGAGGTGGATCGAGGCGTAAAAGGTGTTCTCACGCAGGTCGCAGACGACCACTCGCGCCACTGCACCCCGCAGGTTCTCGATCACGCTCCGCAGGAGGTCGTGGGTCATCGGACGAGGCGTCTGCACGTTTTCGATCTGGAGCGCGATGGCGTTGGCCTCGAAGACGCCAACCCAAATCGGGAGCATCCGGTCCCCGCCCGGCTCACGGAGGACCACGATCGGCATGCTCGTGATCGGGTCGATCATCAGCCCCCGGATCGTCATCTCGACCAACAAGCAGTCCTCCGCTCGGCAATATAGGCGGGCCGGAAGTGAGCGTCAATGAAGTGTTTGCGGGTCATTGTCGGCCGGCCGACAATGACGGGAATATCGAGGCAGGACAAGGCTTAAGCCAAATACCCATGAGGTGTTACGTGAGAGGAATGTCGGCCGGCCGACATCGGGCCGAAGCCCTCAGGCGCTTGTTTCGAGCGCAGAGTCCTCAACACGACTGCCACGGAAGGCGTTTGGGCCCGCCGAGTCGATCCGGACCGCGACCTCACGGCCAAGCAGTTCGGCCTCGCCGTCGACATGGACCAACCGGAAGTGCATGGTCCGCCCCGACACCCGGCCCGGGCCATCGATGGTATCGACCAGGATCGTCTCCTGCTCGCCGACGCGGCCCCGATTTCGCTCCTCCTGGAATCGCTGCTGCATGCGCTGGAGGGTGTGCAGCCGATGGCGCTTTTCTTCCTCGGGCACGTCGTCCACCTGCCGGAACGCGGTCGTGCCCGGCCGAGGTGAGTACATGAACGAGAAGATGGACTCGAAGCCCACTTGTCCGACCAGGCGGAGGGTGTCCTCGAACTCCTCTTCGGTCTCTCCGGGATAGCCCACGATCACGTCGGTCGAGAGCGCCAGGTCGGGCCGGTGGGCGCGCAGGAGCGCGACTTTCTCGAGGTACTCCGCGGGCGTGTAGCCCCGTCGCATGTCCGCCAGCACCCGAGGCGCTCCCGACTGCACCGGCAGATGGAGATAGCCGCCCAGCTTGGGCAACTCGCGGAACGCCCGAGCGAGGTCCTTGTTCACGTGCTCGGGATGTGACGTCGTGAACCGCAGGCGCCGCAGTCCGGACACCTCGTGGACCCGGTGGAGCAACTCCGCGAAATCGATCCCGTCGCTGGCATAGGCGTTGACGGTCTGTCCCAGCAGCATGACCTCTGCAAAGCCCTGCTCGACGACGTGCCGCACCTCGCGGAGGATCTCGCCGGGCGTCCGGTTGACCTCGGGTCCGCGGGTCCGCGGCACGACACAGAAGCTGCACACGTGGTTGCAGCCTTCCATCACCGTCACGAAGGCGCGAACGCGATTCGAGTGCACGACGTCGACGGCCTCGACGGCGAAGGCGTCCGCCTTGCGGTCGAGTTCGAGCAACGGCTCCGAAGAGTCCCGAGAGCGCTCCAGGAGTTCCGGCAGCGACGACAGATTGTGGGTGCCGATCACCACGTCGACGCCAGGCGCGCGATCGAGAATCTCCTTGCCCTGGAGCTGGGCGACACAGCCGCCGACCGACACGCGGAGTTCCGGGCGCTGCTTCTTGATCCGGCGGAAGCGTCCGAGCGAGTGGTAGAGCTTCTCGGACGCCTTTTCTCGGACCGCGCAGGTGTTCACGAAGACCACGTCGGCCTGGTCGACCGAGGTCGCCTCTTCGTAGCCCTCGCGGCGGAGCAGGCCAGCCACCTTTTCGGAGTCGTTGACGTTCATCTGACAGCCGAACGTCTCGATGAAATAGCGCTGGGTCATCCGGCCCGCTCCCGAAAAAATGCTGAATTGATCAAAAGGTAGGCGTCACTCGCCGGCGGCTTCGACGAGCTCGCGGGCGTGCTTGCGAGCGGCGTCCGTGACCCGTTCGCCGGCCAGCATCCGGGCCAGCTCGTCGACTCGCTCCCCGGGTTCGAGGCGGTGGACGCGCGTGAACGTGCGACCGCTTCGGATCTCCTTGGAGACCCGCCAATGGGTGTTCGCCTGGGCTGCGATCGGGGCCAGGTGAGTCACGCAGAGCACCTGATGCCGCTCCGCCATCGCCCGGAGCCGCCGCCCGACGACTTCGGCAACGCGACCGCCAATGCCGGCGTCGATCTCGTCGAAGACCAGGGTGTGCCCCTGTTCCCGGATGGCGGCCGACTTGAGAGCGAGAAGCAGGCGCGACAACTCACCGCCCGAGGCGATCCGCGCCAGTGGCCGGAGGTCTTCGCCGAGGTTCGGGGCGATGAAGAACTCGCCCCGCTCGAGCCCATGCTCGCCCGCGGCCGACAGGTCTTCCACCGCCGGCGTGAAACGCACCTCGAAGCGGGTGCCCTCGAGCGCCAGCTCGCGCAGCCCCTTCTGCATCCGCCGCTCGAGATCCCGCGCCGCCGACCGGCGTCGACCCGATAGGGTGCGGCCCGTGTCCAGATAGCGGGCACGGGCCTCGGTGGCCGCAGTAGACAGCTGTTCGCGACGAGCCTCCGGGGCCTCGAGGGTGGCGAGCTGCCGCCGTGCGTCCTCCGCGAACGTCAGGACCTCGTCGGCGGTCGCGCCGTACTTTCGGCGAAGGCGGTCGATGGCGGCGAGCCGGGACTCGATCTCGTCGAGCCGGCCCGGGGCGACCTGCAGGTCGTCCGAGAAGTCGCGAAGCGTGTAGGCCAGGTCCTCGAGCGCCGAGTTGACGGCCGCCCTTGCTTCGAGCGCCGCCGTGAAGCGAGGTTCGAGCGCCGCCAGGTCGTCCACCTTGCGGTAGACCTGGCGAAGCCGGGAGAGGATCGCGGCGTCTTCATCATAAAGGGAGGCATAAGCCTCAGCGCACAGGGCGGCGAGGCGGTCGGCGTTGGCGACGACGGCCTTCTCCCGAAGCAGCGCCGTGTCCTCGCCAGGCTGCAAGTGGGCTCGCTCGATCTCCGCGACCTGTTGCTCGAGGGCCTCGCGGTGTCGCTCGAGCTCGCGGCGATCGCGCTCGAAGCCCGCCAGTTCCGACTCGGCGCGCTGCCAGCGCTGCCAGGCGGCGGCAACCTCGACTGCCAGTTCCTCGAGTTCGCCGTGCTGATCGACGAGCGGCGTATGGCTGTCCGGGTCGAGCAGGCCCTGGGGCTCGTGCTGTCCATGGACTGCCGCGACCCGGGGAGCCAGTTCGCGAAGGAGCGCGACCGGGACCAGGACGCCATTGACGGTCGCCCGGCCCTTGGCGCCGGACTGGATCTCGCGGCGCAGGATCACTTCTTCGCCGTCCGCGTCGATCGCGTGCTCCTGCAGCCAGCCGCCGATCGCCGGCAGGTCGACGATCGCCTCGACGGCGGCCTTCGTCTCTCCCGTGCGGATCAGATCGGCTCCGGCCCGGCCACCCAGGACGAGGCCGAGCGCGTCGAGCAGGATCGACTTGCCCGCGCCCGTCTCGCCCGTCAGCACCGTCAGCCCGGGGCCCAGTTCGAGCTCGACGCCGGAGGCCAGGGCGATGTTGCTGATACGCAGGAACTTGATCACGCCCGCCCCCTGGTTCCGAACTCCCGGCAACTCTCGTAAGTCAATGATTCCAAACAGCTTATATAGCCAGCAGAGGCGCGGGATCGCGCCGCGAAATCGTTGACACCCCCTAGGGATTGTGGCATCCTCTGACGGCAGCGCAATTTAGAGGTGATCACCCTGCTTTTTTCCACGCTGTTGGCCCAGGCGGGCGGGACCGCATTTTCCGGAGGCGTGTTCGGACTGATCCGCGACAGCGGCCCGGTCGCGATCGCCGTCCTGTTCACGCTCCTCGTGTTCTCCTTCGTCTCGTGGGCGATCATCGTCTACAAGGGCCTCGCGTTGCGTCAAGCGTACCAGCACTCCGAGACGTTCCTGGAGATCTTCCGGAAGAGCTCCAAGTTCTCCGAGGTGCACTCCGTCTGCGTCCAGCTCAAGGCGAGCCCGCTGGTCGGTGTCTTCCAGGCCGGCTACCAGGAGGTCAACCAGCAGGTGCGCGCCGGCCAGCAACCGGCCGCAGCCGCTGCCGCGCGCCCGGTCGTGAAGAGCCTGGAGTCCCTCACCCGTGCGCTGGTCCGCGCCGCCACCGCCGAGTCCACCCGCCTCGAGCGACGGCTGAGTTTCCTCGCGACCACTGCCGCCGTGTGTCCGTTCGTCGGCCTTTTCGGCACCACGTGGGGCATCATGAACGCCTTCCAGGAGATCGGCTCGCAGGGATCGGCCAACCTGGCCGTCGTCGCGCCGGGCATCTCCGAGGCGCTGATCACGACGGCGACCGGCCTGGCCGCGGCGATCCCCGCGGCCGTCTTCTACAACTACTTCGCCAGCCGCGTGCGGGTGCTGACCGCGATGGTCGACGACTTCGCGCTCGAGTTCCTCAACATCGTCGAGCGGAACTTCACTTAAGGTGGCGATCGGGACGGGCGGCGGAGGCGGCGGACGCGCGAGCGCGCTGTACTCCGGGTTCCGCTCCAAGCGCGGCCTGCAGCAGATGGGCGAGATCAACATCACACCGCTGGTCGACGTGGTGCTGGTGCTGCTGCTCGTCTTCATGGTGACAGCGCCGATGATGAGCCGCGGCATCGACGTGTCGCTGCCGGTGGCGGGCCTCAAGGACCCGCAACCCGAGGACCGGCTGACGGTCTCGGTCAATGCCGAGGGCCGCGTCTACCTCGGCGACCGGCCGATCGCTCTCGAACTGCTCGAGGACGAGTTGCGGGGCCGCCTGCAGGGCGTCGGCCAGCGCATTGCCTACCTGCGGGCCGACGAGCGCATCGCCTACGGCCGGGTGATCGCGGTCGTCGACCGAATGAAGAGGGCAGGCGTCGAAAACATCGGGTTCGTCTACGAGCTTCCCGAGGAGAAGGCCGCGCGTTGAAGGATGCCGTCGATAGCGTGATCGCCGAGCGCGAACGGCTCGACCGGGGCTTCCCGGCCGGGCTCGTGATGTCGCTGGCCGGTCACCTGCTGATCGCGGGGGCCGCGTTCGCGCTGCCGATCCTGATGCCGGCCAAGCCGAAGCTGCAGGTCTCGATCGGCATCGCCATCCCGATCCCGCGTGGGGGCGGCGGCAGCCCGACGGCCGGCTCGCCCGACGGCGGCGCCGCACAGCAGCCCCCGGTCACCCAGGCCCCGGAGCCGGAACCGCCCAAGCCCGAGCCTGTCAAGGTCGTGAAGCCCCCGAAGGAAGCCGAGCGCAAGGGCCTGCCCGACCCGAAGGCGGACAAGAAGAAGGCGAAGGCGAAGAAGCCCGAGCCCGCGCGGCCGTCCAGCACCACGTCCGCGAAGTCCACCGCGAGCAAGAAACCGGCCGGCACCGGGGCGCAGAGCACGACCGCCTCCAGCGCGACCCCGGGGGTGGGACTCGGTCCGGTCGGACCCGGGCTGCCTGGCGGCACGACCTCGACCGGCGACTGGTACCTTGCGGCCGTCCAGCAGAAGATCTGGATGATCTGGAATCAGCAGCTCCGGACCGGCACGTATCCGCCGGTGACTGTTCGCTTCACCATCCTCGGCGACGGCCAGGTCACCGACGTCGCCATCGTCCAGTCGAGCGGGCAATACCTGCTCGACCAGGCGGCCCAGCGGGCCGTGCTCACCGCCGGGCCATTCTCGCCGCTGCCCAGGAGCTATGACACCAAGGCCTTCACACTCCAGGCCGTCTTCCAGCCGGTCGGTTAGCCTCGGCGCCGCCGTCGCGGCGCTGGTGCTCGTACTGACGGGCCGAGAGGCGACGCCTGTCCTTGCGGCGCCCCAGGCCCCGCCTCCCGACACCCAGATCGTGATCACGAGCGGGACCCAGGGTCCGCGGCTGGCGATCGCCGACTGCGCGCCGCGGCGCGAGGACCCCGCCCTGCGCGCGGCGTGCGGCACCATCTCCCAGGTGCTCCGCGCCGACCTGCGCTTCGAGGGACTGTTCCAGTTCGTGCCCGACAGCCTGCTGCGCGCGATCCCGCCGCTCAACCCCGAGTCCCCCAACATGGAGGACTGGAAGTCGATCGGCGCCGGGGTGCTGGTCGTGACCCGCGTCGACGGCACCGCAGCCGAGCTCGGCGTCGACCTGCGCGTCTACTTCGTGGAGAACGGCCAGGTGATGCTGGCCAAGCGCTACGCCGGCCCGGCCAGGAACCCGCGCGTGTTCGCCCACCAGGCCTCGGACGACATCGTGCTGCTGACCCAGAACCGGGGGGTCGCCCGCACCAAGATCGCCTTTTCCTCCGACCGCGACGCGACCAAGGAGCGCCGCGCGAAGGAGATCTACATCATGGATTACGACGGGTTCAACCCGCGCCGGGTCACGGTCAACAACTCGCTGAACATCCTGCCGAACTGGACGCCGGACGCCACCGGGCTCGCCTACGTCTCCTACCGCCAGGGCCGGCCGCTGGTCTTCCTGTCGCGGATCTACGCGGGGACCAACACCCCGAACCTGACCGGCGAGAAAGAGTCGAGCCAGGCCTTCGCCCCGTCCTTCAGCCCGGACGGATCGCGCATCGCCTGGGCCAGCAACCGCAGCGGCAACATGGAGGTGTGGGTTGCCAACGCCGACGGCTCCGGGGCCCACGCGGTGACCCAGAGCGCGGCCTCGGACACGGCCCCGACCTGGAGCCCCACCGGCCGCGAGATCGCCTTCACCTCGAACCGCGGCGGCACGCCCCAGATCTACGTGATGGACGCCGAGGGCCTGAACGTGCGCCGGCTCTCGACGGTCGGCAATTACAACGACGCCCCGTCGTGGAACCCGAACAAGCAGTTCCTCGAGGTCGCCTACACCTCTCGGCTGGAGGGCCAGTTCCAGATCGCGATCGTCGACATCGCCAGCGGCCAGGTCCGTCAGATCACCGAGAACCGCGGCTCGTGCGAGTACCCGACCTGGGCGCCCTCGGGTCGGCACCTCGCGTTCTCGTGCCAGCGCGGCGCGACGTGGCAGATCCACGTCGCGGACCGCGAGGGGCGCATCGTGCAACCGCTCCAGGCCGGGCCGGGCAGCAACGTCCAGCCCGACTGGAGCAATTGAGGAGCGAACCCGAGATGCACGCCCGACGTCTGAACCTGCTCGCGGCCGTGGTGCTGGCCGTCTTCGCCCTGGCCTGCGGCGGCGGCAAGCGCCCGTCCGCGCTCACCCAGCCCCCGCCCCCGCCCCCGCCCGGCACCGGCTCCACGTACGGCGGCCCGCGGCCGCAGCCCGTCGATGCCGGTCCCGACGTGGTGCCGCTCGACGGCGAGGGCGTGGCCGCTTCCGATTTCGAGGAGTCGCGCGCCGACGGCGAAGGCGGGCCGCTGGCCGACGTGCTGTTCGGCTACGACCAGGCCAACCTGTCGGACGAGGGCCGCGCGCTCGTGGAGCGTCACGCGGTCTGGCTCCAGGCCCGTCGCGAGGCCAAGATCATCATCGAGGGCCACTGCGACGAGCGCGGCACCGTGGAGTACAACCTCGCCCTCGGCGAGTTGCGGGCCAGGGCCGTCCGCGACCTGCTGGTCAGCCTCGGCGTCGACGGGGCGCGGCTGAACGTCGTCTCCTACGGCAAGGAGCGGCCCCTCGACGGCGGCTCGGGCGAGGCGTCCTGGGCCCGGAACCGGCGCGCGCACTTCGTCGTCCGCCGCTGACGGTCACCACGACTTTCGCGCCGGGCGCGGTCCTCCCGCGGTCTGGCGATTGTCTACCATGCGCCGCATGACGGTTGCGGCGCGCTCGATCGAGGAGGTCCCCGTGATCCGCCGCACTCTCGCGTTCGCCCTGCTCGTCGCCCTCGTGGCCGTGCCCGCGCGAGCGGACGACAAGCAGGAGATCCAGCGCCTCCAGGTCCAGGTGGCGACGCTGCAGGTCCAGGTCTCAGACCTGCTTCGCCTGGGCCAGGACAACCAGCGCGAGATCAAGCGCCTCAACGAAGCTCTCGCGGAACAGACGCAGCTCGTCCGCAAGCTCGTGCAGGACCAGCGCCTGCAGCTCGAGTCGTTGCAGACCGCGATGCGCGAGAACGGTGAGCGCCTCGCCGAGATGGGCGAACGCCTCCAGGGCCTGCAGGGTTCGGCCCTGCCCCCGGCCGGCTATGCCCCGGCGCCGACGGCTGCGCCGGGTGCGGCAACCGACCCCGCGGCTCCCGGCGCCACGCCGCCCGCGGGCGCCGCGGCCCCGCCCCCGCGCGAGCTCTACACCCAGGCCTACGCCGACTTCGCGCGCGGCAACTACGATCTCGCCATCCAGGGCTTCCAGGAGTACCTGCGCAACTACTCCGGCACCGACTTCGCCGACAACGCGCAGTACTGGATCGGCGAGTGCCTCTACGGGAAGCTCAAGTACGAGGAGGCGATCGAGGCGTGGAACGGGCTGCTGCGCGACTACGCCGCCAGCGACAAGCTGCCCGACGCGCGGGTCAAGAAGGGCATGGCGCTCGAGAAGCTCGGCCGCCGCTCCCAGGCCCAGCTCGAGTACCGCTTCGTCGTCGAGCGCTTCCCCAACACCCAGGCCGCGCGCATCGCGCGCGAGAAGCTCAACCCCCAGCAGTAAGGCTTTCGCGAAGGAGATCGCATGGCCAGCGTCAACAAGGTGATCCTGATCGGCAACCTCGGGCGAGACCCCGAGATCCGGTACACGCAGGGCGGCGAGCCGATCGCCAACTTCTCGGTCGCCACCAGCGAGCGCTGGACCGACAAGTCCGGCCAGAAGCAGGAGCGCACGGCCTGGCACCGGGTCGAGGTGTTCGGCAAGACCGCGCAGATCGCCAAGGACTACCTGTCCAAGGGCCGCCCGGTCTACCTCGAGGGCAGCATCTACTACGACGAGTGGACCGACAAGGACGGCAACAAGCGCAACAGCACCAAGATCCGGATCTCGGGCCCCAACTCGAAGCTGGTTCTGCTCGGCTCGCGCGGGGAAGGCGGCGCAGGCGGTGGCGGCTCGCGTGGCGGCTCGCCCGACGAGGGCCCGGCCGGGGAGGACTTCGTTCCCGGCGACGAGGACGTCCCGTTCTAGCCCACGGGCGCGCTCCGGTGACAGCGGTCGCCGGCCTCCTGCCGATCGCTCGCTGGGCGACGCCGTACGTCTGCTCCCAGGCCCAAGTGGCCGAGCGCGTGCGCGCTTGGCTCGGCGAACCGGGTACCCCGCCCTCGCTGCAGCGGTTGATGGCGGTGTACGCGGTGGCCGGCGTCGAGGCGCGCTCGTCGGCGCTGCCGATCGACGAGATCTTCGCGGGCAGCGACTTCGAGTCCCGGAACGACCGCTACGCTGCGGTGATGATCGAGGCCGCCACCGCCGCCTCCCGCGAAGCGCTGGCGCTCGCCGGCGTGGATGGGACGTCGATCGGCCTCGTCACCAGCGTCTCGTGCACGGGCTTCATGATCCCGGCCGTCGATGCTCACGTCGCCAACGCGCTCCGGCTCGGGCCGCGCCTGGCCCGGCTGCCGATCACGCAGAGCGGCTGCGCGGGTGGCGCCGTCGGCCTCGCGCGCACCGTCGACTTCCTGGCGGCGCATCCCGCGCAGGCGGCACTGCTGATCGCGGCGGAGTTCCCGTCGCTGACGTTCCAGCGCTGGGATCGGTCGGCCACCAACGTGATCTCCACCGCGCTGTTCGGCGACGGGGCCGCCGCGTGCGTGCTGGTCGGCCGCGACCACCCCCGCTTCGCCTCGGCACCGGTGCACTGGGAGCACGCGGCCAGCCGCTTCTTCGCGGACTCGCTGCCGATGATGGGCTTCCGGCTCCGCAATCCCGGCCTGCAGATCATCCTCGACAAGGGCCTGGCCCCGTTCGTGCGCCGCCACGCGGGCGAGGCGCTGGCCACATTTCTCGATGAAGCGCAGGTCTCCCGCGACGAGCTGACGCGCTTCGCGCTCCACCCCGGGGGGCGCAAGGTGATCGAGGGCCTCGCCTCCGCCTGGGGCCTCACCGCAGCGGACCTCGAGGCCACCCGCCGAGTGCTGCGCGAGCGCGGCAACATGAGCTCGGTGACCGTTCTCCACGTGCTCGCCGAGGTGCTCGCGGAGCGGCCTGCGGCAGGCGAGCGCGGCCTGCTGGTCGCGTTCGGGCCGGGTTTCGGAGCCGAACTGGCGCTACTGCGCTTCACGTGAGCCGGCTGCCCGACCTCCGCGAGCGGTCGCGCGAGCCGGAGTTGCTGGACCTCGGCGGGGTGCCCGACCACGAAGTCGCGGCCTCGCTCGCCGACATCCGCTTCGTGAACACCTGGCTCGGCGGCCACCGGACGTTCGCGATGGTGCTGCGGCCCTTCCTCGCCGAGGCCCGAAAACGCGGCGGGCCGCTGACGCTGCTCGACGTCGGCTGCGGTTCGGCCGACCTGCCCTCCCACCTGCAGGCGCGCGAGCCGAGGCTGGTCCGCGCGTTCGGCGTCGACCTCAAGCCCGGGCACCTGCGCCAGGCCCCCGCCTCGATTCACCGCGTGGCCGGCGACGTGTTCGCGCCTCCTTTTGCGGAGCGCTCCTTCGACGTCGTGGCCTGCTCGTTGTTTCTCCATCACCTCGACGGCGACGACGTTCCACGGGTGCTCTCGTCCCTCTGGCGCCTGGCCCGCCGGGCGCTGGTCGTCAACGACCTGCGCCGTGCCCAGGTCCCGCACGCGTTCGCGCGGCTGGTCTTCCCCCACCTCTTCCGCTCCCCGGTCAGCGTGCATGACGGCCTGGTGTCGATCCGCCGCTCCTTCACGCCCGGCGAGTTGCGCGAGGCCTTCGCCGCCGCGGGCTTGCCCGCCCCGACCGTGACCCGCGTCTTCCCCTACCGCCTCGCCGCCGTCGTGCGACGCGAGTCGCCGTGAGCCAGGCGGAGCGCGAGGTCGTGATCGTGGGTGGCGGCCCGGCCGGTGCCGCCGCGGCGCTGTTCCTGCGGCAGCAGGGCGTCGACGTGCTGCTGCTCGAAGCCGCCCGTTTTCCCCGCGACAAGATCTGCGGCGAGGGCGTGTCGCCCGAGGCCTGGCGGCTGTTGCGAGCGATGGGGGCCGCAGAGGACGTCGCCCGACTCGCGCCGCGGCCGCTGCGCGGCATGCGCGTGATCGCGCCCGACGGAACGGTCTTCGAGGGCGTCTACCGGCGCGGCGGCGAGACGCTGACCGGGTTCGCGGTGCGCCGGACGCGCCTCGACGCCACCCTGCTCGACGCCGCCCGCCGCGCGGGAGCGGAAGTCCGCGAGGGCGCCCGGGTTGCCGAGGCCGTTCGGTCCGCTGGCGGCGTCACCGGCGTCCGGATGCAGGACGGCGAATCGATCCGGGCCCGCTTCGTGCTCGGCTGCGACGGCCGCTGGGGGGCCTGCGCGCGGGCCGTGGGCGGCCTGCGCGGATCCCGCTTCTTCCGGCGCTTCGCGTTGCGCCTTCACCTCGAAGGCGTGGCGGGCCTTGGCTCCGTCGGCGAAATGCACGTGGGCCGCGGCGGGTACTGCGGCATCGCCCCGCTCTCGGACACGTCGGCCAACGTGGCCTTCGTGCTGGACGCTTCCGCCTTCGCCGCCGCGGCCGGCCGGCTCGAGGACTTCGCCCGCGAGACGCTCGCGCAGCGCTTCCCCGCGGTCGCGGCCCGCTGTCGCGACGCCAAGTGGCTGGGACCGCCGCGCGCCATCGGGCCGCTCGCGGTCTCGGTCCCCCGCCGCGCCCTGCCCGGCCTCCTGCTCCTGGGGGACGCCGCAGGCTTCTACGATCCCTTCACCGGCGAAGGCGTGACCCTCGCCCTGCGCAGCGCCGAACTCGCCGTCGGGCCCGTGGTCGACGCCCTGCACGGCCGCGTGTCGTCTGCGGCTGCCGCCGCGCGCTACGAGCGCGAGTATGCTGGCGCCACTCGCGACAAGTTCCGCCTCAACCGCCTGCTGCAGTGGGTCGTGGCCTGGCCGGCGGTCGCCAACGCGGTCGCCCGCCGCTTGCGCGCGCGCCCGCGCACGTGCGACGAACTGGTCGGCATCGCCGGCGATTTCGTGCCGGCGCGGCGCGCCCTGGGCCCCCGCTTCCTGCTCCAGTTGCTCCAGCCCGGCGCCTGACGGCGGGCCCGAAACCGGGGGGCGGCTCCGCGGGGGGTGCAGTAGAATTCCTTTTTCTCGGCAGCCTGCCGTTCCCGGAGGTAATTCGCGTGGCCACGACCGCCCTCAGCCAGGAGACCGGACTCGACCGCCAGACTCTGGTGGGGATCTACCGGACGATGTACCAGTCGCGCCGGGTCGACGACAAGGAGATCCAGCTCAAGCGCCAGAACAAGATCTTCTTCCAGATCAGCGGCGCGGGCCACGAAGCGGTGCTGGCGGCGGCGGGCCTCGTGCTCAAGCCCAACCACGACTGGTTCTACGCGTACTACCGCGACCGCGCGCTGATGCTGGCGCTGGGCATGACGCCGCTGGAGATGCTGCTCTCCGCGACCGGCGCCGCGGACGACCCGAACTCCGGCGGCCGCCAGATGCCCTCGCACTGGGGTCACGCGGGCCTCAACATCGTCACCAAGTCTTCGCCCACCGGCACCCAGTTCCTGCAGGCGGTCGGCTGCGCGGAGGCCGGCATCTACGCTGCCGCCCAGGAGGGAGCCGGCACGAAGCTCGGGCTGCCCTTCCGCTCGGACGAAATCGTGTACGTCTCGACCGGCGACGGCACGACGTCCGAGGGCGAGTTCTGGGAGAGCCTCAACACCGCCTGCAATCGCAAGCTGCCCGTCCTCTACCTGGTCGAAGACAACGGCTACGCGATCTCGGTCCCGGTCGAGGTCCAGACGGCCGGTGGCAGCATCTCGAAGCTGGTCTCTTCCTTCCCCAACCTGCTGGTGCGCGAGGTGGACGGTTGCGACCCGCTGGCGAGCCTCGGCACCCTGCGCGAGGCGGCGACCTGGTGTCGCGAGCGACGCGGGCCTGCGCTCGTCCACGCCAAGGTGATCCGGCCGTACTCGCACTCGTTGTCCGATGACGAGGCCCTGTACCGCCCCGGCCACGAGCGCGAGGCCGACGCGGCGCGCGACCCGCTGGTCTCCTGGCCGGCCTTCCTGCTACGCGAGGGACACGCGACCGAGGCCGAACTGGAGGCGCTGCGCGCCGAGGTCGACCGCGAGGTGGCCGAGGCCGGCGATCTCGCCTGTGCCGCGCCCCAGCCCGAGCCGGCTTCAGCCCTGCTCCACGTCTACTCGCCCGAGGTCGACCCGACCTCGAAGGCGTTCGACACCGAGCCGGCCTTCGCGGGCGATCCCAAGACCGTCGTCGACCTGCTCAACGCCTGCCTGCACGAGGAGATGGCTCGCGACCCGCGGGTCGTCGTCTTCGGCCAGGACGTCGCCGACTGCAGCCGCGAGGACAACCTGCCCCACGTCAAGGGCAAGGGCGGCGTGTTCAAGGTCACCCACAACCTGCAGCGGCGCTTCGGCGGTGAGCGCGTGTTCAACTCGCCGCTGGCCGAGGCCAACATCGTCGGCCGCGCGATCGGCATGGCCACCCGCGGGCTGAAGCCGGTGGTCGAGATCCAGTTCTTCGACTACATCTGGCCCGCGTACATGCAGATGCGCAACGAGCTGGCGCTGATCCGCTGGCGCTCGAACGGGGCGTTCAAGTGTCCCGCCGTCGTGCGCGTGACCTACGGCGGCTACCTCCAGGGCGGCGCCGTCTATCACTCCCAGTGCGGTGAGGTGCTGTTCACCCACATCCCCGGCCTGCGGGTCGTGCTGCCGTCGAACGCCGAGGATGCGAACGGCTTGCTGCGCACCGCGATCCGCTGCGACGACCCCGTGCTCTTCCTCGAGCACAAGCACCTGTACCGTCAGACCTACAACAAGGGCCGCAACCCCGGCCCCGACTACTGCATCCCGTTCGCCAAGGCGCGCACGGCGCGGCCCGGCAAGGACCTGACGATCGTCACCTTCGGCGCGCTCGTGCAGCGCAGCCTGGTGGCCGCCAAGCAGGTGGCCGAGAGCGACGGCATCGAGGCCGAGGTGATCGACCTGCGCACGCTGTCGCCCTACGACTGGGACGCGATCGCGGAGAGCGTGAAGCGCACTGGCAAGGTGATCGTGGCCCAGGAGGACCAGATCTCCTGGGGCTACACCGCGGAGATCGCGGCCCGCATCTCGGACGAGCTGTTCGAGTGGCTGGACGCCCCGGTCAAGCGCATCGGCGCCACCGACACCTTCGTCGGCTACGCGCCGTCGCTCGAGGACTTCATCCTGCCCCAGATCCCGGGCATCGCCGCGGAGATCCGCAAGCTCGCCCGCTATTAGGACTAGGTGGGGGTGCGGGGGCGGAGGAGCGTCCGTTCGCGCCGTAGCCCCCGCGGGACCGGCGACGGGTTCACCCCGGCGCTGGAACCCTATGGGGGTGCGGGGGCGGAGGAGCGTCCGTTCGCGACGTAGCCCCCGCGGGACCGGCGACGGGTTCACCCCGGCGGTGGAACCCTATGGGGGTGCGGGGGCGGAGAGCGTCCGTTCGCGCCGTAGCCCCCGCGGGACCGGCGACGGGTTCACCCCGGCGCCGGAACCCTATGGCTTGCTCGTGCCGGCTCGGCCGTAGCGGTCTTCGAGGCGGACGACGTCGTCCACCTCGGGCGTCGAGACCTCGAGGATGTCCGTGTCCTCGAGTCCGGTCATGCGGTGCAGGGTGCCGGGCGTGATGTGGTAGCTCTCGCCCGGGGCCATCTCGACCCGGCGCAGCTCGCCCGGCTCGTCCTTGCCCTTGACCTCGAACAGCAGCTTTCCGCTCTGGATCAGGATCGTCTCGTCCTTGACCTCGTGGTACTGGAGGGACAGGCTCTCGCCCTTCTTCACGTGCAGCAGCTTGCCCACGTAGCGCTCGGTGCGCGCCCACCAGACCTCGTGCCCCCAGGGCTTTTCGACCCGCTTGTGCTCGGTCACGTCTCAGGACTCCCCGGCGTCGGCCGCGGCCAACGCCTCGTGCAGTTCCGTTCTCAGGTGCGATTCGACCGCAGCCGCGGACGACAGCCGCAGGGCGCGCAGCGTGGCCTCTCGCACGTGCGCCAGGTCCGCGGCCCGCAGGACCTGCTTGACGCGCGGGATCGCCGTCGGGCTCATCGACAGCTCGCGCGCGCCAAGGCCGGCCAGCACCAGCGATTGTAGCGGGTCGCCCGCCATCTCCCCGCAGACGCCGACCGGGCGGCCGGCGGCCCGCGCCTGGTCGAAGGCCGTGACGAGCAGCGCCAGCACCGCGGGGTGCAGTGGCTCGTAGAGGCTCGCCACCCGCGGGTCGGCGCGGTCCACGGCGAGCAGGTACTGGATCAGGTCGTTGGTGCCGATGCTGAAGAAATCCGCCGCCGGGGCGAGCTGGCCGAGCGTCAGCGCGGCGCTCGGGATCTCGATCATCACGCCGACCGGCAGCTCGGCCGCGTACACCCGGCCCTCGGACTCCAGCTCCTGCGCCGTCTCCGCCAGGAACGCCCGCACCTCCGCGAGGTCGGACGCCCCGCGCAGGAACGGGAACAGGATGCGCAGCGGCCCGTGCACGGCAGCCCGCAGCAGCGCCCGCAGTTGCGGCCGGAAGGCGCCGGGGGCGCGGCTGAGCATGCGCAGTGCGCGCGGCCCGAGCGCCGGGTTGGGGCTCGAAGGTCCGCCCGGTGCGATGTCCTCGGGCCCCAGGTCCCAGACCCGGACCGTGACCGGGTGCGGGTGCATCTGGTCCAGCAGGCGCCGGTACAACTCGTACTGACGCTCCTCGTCGAGGCTGCCGCGCCCGAGCAGGTACTCGCTGCGGAACAGGCCGATGCCCTCCGCGCCGTACTGCATTGCGGTCGCCGCTTCTTCGGCGAACTCCGCGTTGGCGAGCAGCGCGACGCGCACGCCGTCGCGCGAGGCCGCGGGCTCGCCGCGGGTCGACTGCAGGCTGATCTCGCGCCGCTGCTGGCGCTCGCGCAGCGCGCGAAAGCCCGCCACCACCGGTTCGGACGGCTCCACGACGAGGCGGCCCTGGGTGCCGTCGAGCACGACCAGCGCCCCGGGCGGAACCCGCTGGGTCGCGTCGCGCAGCCCGGCGACGGCCGGGATGCCACGCGAGCGGGCGAGGATCGCCGTGTGGTAGGTGCGCGAGCCGCCATCGAGGGCGATCCCCATCACCTTCGCCCAGTCCAGCTCGGCGGCCTCGGACGGGGTCAGGTCCTGGGCCACCAGCACCACCGGCCCCGGCAGCCGCGCCAGCGACGGCCCGTCGGCGGCCCCGGCCAGGTTGAGCAGCACGCGCCCGAGCACGTCGTCGAGGTCGCTGCTGCGCTCCTTCAGGTACTCGTCTGTGAAGCCGTCGAACAACGCGTGCAACTGCTCGGAGACCTGGCGCAGGGCCCACTCGGCGTTGACGTGGTCCTGGCGCACGATGCCCGCGGCGCGATCGCGCAGCAGCGGATCCTCGAGCATCAGCAACTGGGCGTCGAAGATGTAGGCGTGGAGCGCGCCGACTTCGCGCGACAGCCGGGCCTTGATCGCCTCGAGCTGCTTGCGCGACGCGGCGACGGCCCGCAGCAGCCGCTGCACCTCGCGCTCGACGGCATCCGGCGCGAGCAGCAGCCGGAACACCGGCACCCGCTCGCGCTCCATGACCAGCGCCTGGCCGACGGCGATTCCCGGCGAGACGCCGTTGCCGGTCAGCTCCACGCGTCCATCCTGTCCCGTTGTGCGGCAGCCTGCACGAGTGCGCTCAGGCGCCCTCCCCGAAGCCGCTCTCGACCAGCGCGGCCAGCGCGTCGGAGGCGGCCTGCTCGTCGTCGCCGTCGGTCTCGATCCGCAGCGTGGTGCCGCGCGACGCCGCCAGCAGCAGGATGCCGAGGATCGACTTGCCGTCCATCATGTGCCCGTCGCGACTGACCCGCACCTTGCTCCGGAAGGTCGACGCGCGGTGGACGAAGCGGGCGGCGGCCCGCGCGTGCAGGCCCAGCCGGTTGGGGATCTTGACCTCGCGCGAGATCACGCCTTGCGCGGCTCCAGCAGTTCCGACGCCACGTGGATGGCCGCCTGGCCGTACTCGCGGATCGCCCGCGCGACGACCTTGAGCTCGCCGTCGCGCAGGCTGGAGAGCTTGATCAGCATCGGCAGGTTGACGCCGGTGACGATCTCGACGGTCGGCCCCATCGAGGGCAGCGCCAGGTTGGTGGGCGTGCCGCCGAACATGTCCGTCAGCACCAGCGCGCCCTCGGCGCCGACATCTGCGATCGCCTTCTCCACGGCCTCGCGGGCCGCCACGGGGTCGTCGCTCCAGCCGATCGAGACCGCGGCCGAGAGCGGAAGCTCGCCCACGATCTGGGTGGCCGCCGCCACCAGCTCGGAGGCCAGCCCGCCGTGGGTCACGACCACGATCCCGATCACGACAGCCTCGCGTCGCGATGGCGGACCTGGACGCCGTAGCGGCCCTTGCGAAGGGCCTCGCCGATGCGGGTCGCCAGCATCACCGAGCGGTGGCGGCCGCCGGTGCAACCGACTGCGATCGTCACGTAGCTCCTCCCTTCCTTGCGGTGCCGAGGCAGCACGAACGCCAGCAGCCCCATCACCTTGCGCAGGAACCGCGCCGTGTCCGGCTGGGCGTCGAGGAAGCGCTGCACGGGGGCCTGCTCGCCTGTCAGCCGCCGCAGCCGCGGCACGAAGTTGGGGTTGGGCAGGAAGCGGGCGTCGAACACCAGGTCCGCCTCGGCCGGCACCCCGTACTTGTAGCCGAACGAGGTGACGGTGACCATCATCGGCGCGTCCGCCGTGCGGGCGCCGAAGCGCTCCCGCACCCAGGCCCGCAACTCGTGGACCGTGAATGCCGAGGTGTCGACGATGCGGTCGGCGGTCTTGCGGATCGGCCGCAGCGCCTCGCGCTCCTGGCGCAGTCCCTCGACCACCGGCTCGTCCACCGCCAGCGGGTGCGGCCGCCGGGTTTCGCTGAAGCGGCGAACGAGGGTGCGCTCGTCGGCCTCCAGGAACAGCAGCTCGACCGGCAGCCCGCGCTGGCGCAGGCTGCGCAGCGCCGTCGGGAACTGGCGGGTGAAGGCGGGCTCGCGCAGGTCCACCACCAGCGCCGCCCTGCGCAGGCTGGGCGTGTCGCGGATCAGCTCCGCGAAACGGGGGATCAGGGCGGTCGGCAGGTTGTCGACGCAGAAGAAGCCGAGGTCCTCCAGTGCGCGCAGGACGTGCGTCTTGCCGGAGCCCGAGAGCCCGGTCACGATCACCAGCTTGTCGGTCTGCTCGGCCTTCATGCCCGCCCCCGCGCCGCCTTCCGCCGTGTGGGGGCTTGGGGGCGGAGGAGCTCCGTTCGCGACGTAGCCCCCATGGGACCGGCGACGGGCTCCGCCCGGCGTCGGAACCCGTCGGCCGCTGGCCCGGCGATGATCGCCTCCAGTCGGTGGGCGAAGCGCTGCGCGCCGTCGAGGCCCCGCTCCTTGAGCAGGTGGTTGCGAGCCGCCACCTCGATCAGGATCGCCAGACTGCGGCCGGGCGCCACCGGCATCCGCAGCCGCGGCACGTCGACGCCCAGCACGTCGACGCTCTCCTGCTGGAGCCCGAGACGGTCGTACTCCTTGCCCGGCTCCCAGCGCTCGAGGTCCACCACCAGCTCCACGCGCTGGCTGACCCGCAGCGACGAGACGCCGTACAGGTCGCGGATGTTGATCACGCCGAGGCCGCGCAGCTCCATGTGGTCGCGCAGCAGCAGCGGCGAGGTGCCGACCAGGGTGTCGCCGATGCGCTTGACCTCCACGACGTCGTCCGCGACCAGCCCGTGGCCGCGGTCGACGAGGTCGAGCGCGCACTCCGACTTGCCGATGCCGCTCTCGCCGCTGATCAGCACGCCGAGGCCGAAGACGTCGACCAGCACGCCGTGCAACTGCGCCCGGCGCGCGAGCTGCTCGTCGAGGTACGCCGTCAGCCGCTTGATGAACGGCGTCGACTCCAGCGGCGTCACCAGCAGCGGCACGCCGCGGCTGTCGGCCGCCTGGACCAGCTCGCGTGGCGGCGGCAGGCCCTTGGTGACGACGAAGCAGGTCACGTCGCAGGCCGCCAGCCGGGCCAGCAGTCGCCGGCGGGCCACGGCCGACAGCTTCTGGAGGTAGGTCGACTCGCTGACGCCGAGGATCTGGACGCGACCGTAACGCAGGTACTCGAAGTAGCCGGACAGCGCCAGCCCGGGCCGCTGTACGCGCGACTGCAGGATGGCGCGGGCGAGGCCGGTGCGGCCGGCCACCAGCCGCAGCTTCAGCTCCGCTCGCCGCTCCCGCAGCAGGCGGCGGACGCTGACGGCGGGCTCCGGTGCCGCCTTCCCCGCCACCTAGTGCGCCGACTTGCGAAGGTTGGACGGCGGGATGCGCAGCTCCTCGCGGTACTTGGCGACCGTGCGCCGCGCCAGCGGCACGCCCTCCGCCTGCAACAGCTCGGCGATCCGCGAGTCGGACAGCGGGTGCTGCGAGTCCTCGGCCTCGATCATCTTGCGGATGCGGTCCTTGATCGTGACCGAGCTGACCGACTCGCCCATCGAGGAGGTGATGCCGCTGTGGAAGAAGAAGCGCATCTCGTACACCCCGCGCGGGGTGTGCATGTACTTGTTGGCGACCACGCGCGACACCGTCGACTCGTGCATGCCGATGTCGTTCGCCACGTCGCGCAGCACCAGCGGCCGCAGGTGCTCGATGCCGCGGTCGAGGAAGGCGCGCTGGTGGCGCACGATCGACTCGGCGACGCGGAAGATCGTGCGCTGGCGCTGGTCGACGCTCTTCAACAGCCACAGCGCGCTGCGCAGCTTGTCCTTGACGTAGGCCCGGGTCTGCTCCGAGCCCGGCTCCTTGTCGTCGAGCATGCGCCGGTAGGTCGGGCTGATCCGCAGCCGCGGCAGTCCCTCGTTGTTGAGCTCGATCCGGTACTCCTCGGCGTCCTTGATCACGAACACGTCGGGCGTGACGTAGGCGGCGTCCTGCGGCGAGTACCGCATCCCGGGCTTGGGGTCGAGGCGCTGGATGATCTCCAGGTGGTGGGCGACCTCGTCCTGGGTCAGGTTCATCGCCCGCGCGATCTCGGAGTACTGGTGGGTCTGCAGTTGCTTCAGGTGGTCGCGGACGATCAGGTCGGTGACCGAGCCGTCGAGGTGGAGCGCGCGGAGCTGCAGCCGCAGGCACTCGCCGATGTCGCGGGCCGCCACCCCGGCCGGGTCGAGCTGCTGGACGATGGCGAGTGCCCGCGTCACCTCGTCGGCCGGGTACGGCCCCATGTTGGCGATGTCGTCGAGCGACACCCGCAGCATGCCGTCCTCGTCGAGGCTGTCGATGATCTTCTCCGCGATCTCGACCAGCAGGTCGTCGGAGACCGACAGCACCAGCTGCCACTTGAGGTGGTCGTAGAGGTTGGTCGCCGCGGTCAGCGTGTTCTCGATCGGCGGCGCCTCGGGGATCTCGGTGCCGCGCGTGCGGCGCTGCTCGCGGTCGGCCTCGGCGTACTCCTCGAAGAACTTCTCGATGTCGATCTGCTCCAGCGGGTCGTCCGCTTTCGCCTTTTCGGCCGCGGCTTCTTCCTGCGTCTCCTCGGCCGTCTGCGCCTCCTGCGGCGCCTCCTCCAGCAGGGGGTTCTCCATCACCTCCTGCTCCAGGACCTCGGCCAGCTCCAGGGTGGTGAGGGGCAACAGCTTGATCGCCTGCTGCAGCGACGGCGTGAGGACGAGCCGCTGCGAGAGGCGTGCCTGCAGTCCCAGCTTCTGTTGAATCGCCAAGATCGGTCCCTACGCTCCCGCCGGTCGGGGCGCCTCGGCGTCGAGCCGGAAACCCTCGCCGAGATAGACCCGTCGGACTTCTTCGTCGCCAGCGAGCGCCTCGGGCGTGCCCGCGCGGAACACCTCGCCGTCGCGAAGAATATAGGCGCGGTCGGTGATCTTCAACGTCTCGCGCACGTTGTGGTCGGTGATCAGCACGCCGATCCCACGGTCCTTCAGGTGACTGATGATCTTCTGGATGTCGATCACGGCGATCGGGTCGATGCCCGCGAACGGCTCGTCCAGCAGGATGAAGGACGGCTCGGTCGCCAGCGCCCGAGCGATCTCCAGCCGGCGCCGTTCGCCACCCGACAGGGTGTCGGCCCGCTGCCGGGCGAGGCCGTGGATGCCCAGTTCCTCGAGCAGTTCGCGGGTGCGCTGGCGGCTCTCGCCCTGCGGCTCGCCGAGCGCCTCGAGGATGGCCAGCACGTTGTCCTGCACGGACATCTTGCGGAAGACGCTGGCCTCCTGCGGCAGGTAGCCGATGCCCGCCCGCGCCCGCTCGTACATCGGCAGGTCCGTGATGTCGTCCTCGCCCAGCATCACGGTGCCGCCGTCCGGCCGGGCCAGGCCGACGACCATGTAGAAGGTCGTGGTCTTGCCGGCCCCGTTGGGCCCGAGCAGGCCGACCACCTCGCCCTCCTGGACGTGGAGGTCCACGCCGCGCACGACCGTGCGTCGGCCGTAGCTCTTGGTCAGTCCGCGGGCGTCGAGGGTTTTCATCGGCGTCCCGATGGTAGCCCGAGCGGCCGCGTCGGCGTCGGTCATGGCGTCTTCGTCGGCGCCGGGCTGGCGGCCGGCGGCCGGCCCTGGAAGATGGTCTCCGTCCGCGTCTCCTCGCGGCCGTCGATCAGGATCAGGTCGTCGCCCAGGTGGAAGGTCACGCTGCGTCCGCGGGCCGTGCGGTCCGGGTCCTTGAGCACGACCTCGGGACCGGTCAGCAGCACCTTGCCGTCGGCCGGGGTATAGACGACGCGGGCGCCGTCCGCGACCCGGGCGCCCTGTCGCACCCGTACCGGCTCGCCTGCCACCAGCCGCTCGAAGCCGCCGCCGGCCGGCTCGAGATGGAGCGTGGCCTGCTCGCTGTCGACCTGGATCTCGCCCTGGGTCAGCGCCACGTGGCCCGTGTAGACGACCTCGCGCTTCTTCTCGTCGTAGACCATCGCGTCGGAGCGGCTCTCGACCTGCGGCGGGCCGGCCTTGGCCTTGTCGGCGCCCCGCGGCGACATCCGCGAGCGCACCTTTCCGCTGGCGCTGAGCTTGCGGAACCCGCCCTCCGGCTGCTCGATGTTCAGCTCCTCCGCCTCGAGCAGGTCCTGGCCCGCGCGCAGGGTCGCGCCGCCCGTGTACTGGGCGACCTGGCCCTGCGACTTCCAGGCGAAGCGCTGGCCCGTGATCACGGTCGCCTCGCCTGGCCCGCCCAGCAGCCCGGCCGGGCCGCCCGCCTGCTGCTTGTACACGTGGCGCACGTTGACCCGGGCGCCGATGTCGCCCGTGCGCGCCACGACGTCGATGTCGCGGGCCAGCAGCTCCGTGCCGCGGGCCTCGTCCCACAGCCGCGGCTCGTCGCGCAGCGACAGCAGGTCGTCGTCCGCGGAGTATTCCGCGCGCTCGGCGCTGGCCCGCTGCACGCCGCGGGTGAACACCACGTCGCGGTTGAACTTTGCGTAGGTCGGGTCGCCGGTCTCCGGCGAGACCTGGGCCTCGAACCGCCGGCAGGTGATCAGCACCGGCACACCGCGGCGGTCGACCGGCTCCAGCGCGAGCGAGCTGCCCTGCAGGCCCGAGAGCCCCGTCAGGCGGCCGTCTTCGCTGAAGTCCAGGGTCAGCGTCTCGGCCTTGAGCCGCCGCACCTCCTGGCGTCCGCCTGGCGCGGGCCGCAGCACCATCTCCGCGTCGGGCCCCGCCACCGCCTGCTTGAGCGCCTTGTTCTCGCCGAACCAGAGGTCGAGCCTGCGGCCGCGCAGCTCGCGCGGGCCGGTCGGGGTGGTGCCGGCCTGGGTGCCGGGGAACAGGCCGGCACTGCGGCTCAACAGGTCGAAGCCGTCGTTGAACTGCGCGCGCTTGACCTGCATCTGCTCGTCAAGGTCGAGCTTCATGGCACCCGCCGTCAGCCGCGAGCCATCGGCCCGGTCCAGCACGACGTTGCCGACCAGCTTGAGCTGGCCTTCCTCGCGCACGTACGAGCCCTTGTCGGCCCGGATGTCGAGCCCCGGCACGTCCGGGTCGTGCATCTTGATCCGCACGTCCGCGTCGAGCTCCAGCCGGTCGGCGGCGGCGTCGTAGTGGAAGCCCGTCGACGAGCCCGAGAAGTCCTTGCGCCGGAACCGGGCCGGGCCGTCGGTGCGGGCCATCTGCTTGTCGCCGCGATAGATCAGCTCGTCGGACTCGAGCGTGAACCCGTCGTCCGAGACCATCACCACGTCGCCGCGAAAGATGGCGCGCGGCATCTCGGGCGTCAGCGTCGCCTCGCGGGCCGTGATCGTGGCCCGGCCGCGTTGGCCGCGGGCCACGTAGCCGAACGAGATGCGGGCCCCCTTGAGCTTCGCGTCTTCGCCTTCCTTGCCGACCCACTCCCCCGCCTCGACTTGCAGCCCCGCCTGCTCGCCCTTCAACACCTCGTGCTGGACCTGGTCCAGGCGCTGGGTGCCGGGCGAAGAGGCCGGACGCGGGCTGGCGCCGGCGACCGGGGCGTTGGGCTCGTCCGGCGGGCGCGAGCGCAGCGAGGCCACGACGGCCACGCCGACGCCGAAGGCCACCACCAGGAACGCGCCGCGCAGGCGGCGGATTCCGCCACGTCTCATGCGAGCGGCAGCCCAGCCACCAGTCGATACGCGTCGCGCGCGATCAGCAGCTCCTCGTTGGTCGGGATCACGGCGATCGCGACGGGCGATCCGTCGGGCGAGATGCGCGCCTCCGCGCCGTTGGCGCCGGCGTTGCGGCCCGGGTCCACGGCGAGGCCCAGCGCCTCCAGGCCGTGCAGGGTGCGCTCGCGGATCGGCGCCGAGTTCTCGCCGATGCCGCCGGCGAAAGCCAGCGCGTCGAGGCCGCCCAGCGTCGCCATGTAGGCCCCGATGTACTTCCGCAGCCGGTAGCAGAAGACGTCGATCGCCACCTTGGCCCGCGGGTTGCCCTTGGCCTCGGCTTCGAGCAGCGCACGCATGTCGTTGGAGACGCCCGACAGTCCGAGCAGCCCGGAGTGCTTGTTGAGCAGCGCCTGCACCTCGCGCTCGCCGAGCTCCTCCTTGCGCATGACGTGCAGCGCCGCGGCCGGGTCGAGGTCGCCCGAGCGGGTGCCCATCAGCAGGCCCTCGAGGGGCGTGAAGCCCATCGAGGTGTCGATCGAGCGGCCGCCGCGGACCGCGGTGATCGAGCAGCCGTTGCCGAGATGGCAGGTGATCACCCGCAGCGACGGGTCCTTCTCGCGGCCGACGTGGCGGGCCAGGCGCGCCGAGACGTAGCGGTGGGACGTGCCGTGGAAGCCGTAGCGGCGGATGCCGTGCCGCTCGTAGAGCACGTAGGGCAGGCCGTAGAGATAGGCCTTCGCGGGCAGCGTCTGGTGGAACGCGGTGTCGAACACGGCCGCCTGCGGCACGCCGGGCAGGGCCTCGCGGGCCGCGCGGTAGCCCTTGACGTTGGGCGGGTTGTGCAGCGGGGCGATGTCGAAGCAGGACTCGATCGCGCGCAGCACCTCGTCGTCGATCAGCACGCTGGCCGAAAAGCGCTCGCCGCCGTGGACCACGCGGTGACCGACGGCCCCGATGTCGGCCGAGCCCGACAGCACCGCCGCGTCGGGCCGCATCAGCAGCTCGAGCGCGCGCACCACCGCGGCCTTGTGATCGAGCACCTCCGCGGTCTCCCGCAACGTGACCCCGCGGCCCGGCAACTCGACCTTGAACACGGCGTCGGAACCGATGTTGTCGACCAGCCCGCGCGCCAGCGCCAGGTCCTCGTCGCGGGCGATCCGCTCCTGGTCGGTCTCGATCAGCTGGAACTTGAGGCTCGACGAGCCGCAGTTGAGGACCAGGACCTTCATGCTCTCGCTCCCGGGCTCCGCGGCAGGCCGTCGACGTCGTACTCGAAGAAGCCGCGGCCCGTCTTCACGCCGAGGTGGCCCGCGCGGACCATCTTGCGGATCACCGGACACGGCCGGTAGCGGGCCTCGCCGGTCTCGTGGAACAGGTGCTGCATCCAGCGCAGGACCTGGTCGAGCCCCATGCGGTCGGCCAGCGTCAGCGGGCCGAACGGCAGGCCGAAGCCCAGCCGCACCGAGGCGTCGACGTCCTTCGCGGACGCCACGCCCTCCATCACGACGTGGGCGGCCTCGTTGAGGAACGGCAGGATCACCCGCGTCGTCACGTAGCCGGGCGACTCGAAGACCTCGATTCCGGTCTTGCCCAGCACCCGCACGAAATCCATCGCCTGGGCGAACGTCTCGTCCGAGGTGCGCAGGCCGCGCACGACCTCCACCAGTGGCACCACCGGCACGGGGTGCAGGAAGTGGAGGCCGACCACTCGATCGGGCCGCATCGTGCGGGCGGCGATCTCGGTCACCGACAGCGCCGAGGCGTTGGTCGCCAGGATGTCGTTCGGCGGGCAGCAGGCATCGAGCTGCTGGAAGATCCCCGCCTTCAGCTCGAGGTCCTCCGAGACGGCCTCGATCACGAACTGGGCCGCCTCCAGCTGTTCGATCGCGGTCACCGTGCGGATGCGGGCCAGGATCGCCTTGCGCTCGCCGGTCGTGCGGCGCCACTTGGCGATGTCCTGGTCGAGCGTCTCGCCGATGCCCTGCAGCGCGCGCTCGTTGCCCTCCTCGTCACGGTCCCGCAACAGCACGTCGAGGCCGGCGGCAGCGCAGGCGATGGCGATGCCCTGGCCCATCGTCCCGCCGCCGACGATTCCCACGCAACGGACGCTCACAACGGCCTCCCTGGCCGCAGCTTCAGACGGCGCGGTCGAGGAACTCGCGTCCGAGCTGGCCCATGCGGCGGAACTTGTCGTAGCGGGCTTCGATCAGGGCCTCCGGCGAGAGCTTGCGCAGCTCGCCGAGCTGGCGGTCGAGCAGCGTGCCGAGGCTCTCGAACAGCGCCTCGGGGTCGGCGTGCGCGCCGCCCGGCGGCTCGGCCACGACCTCGTCCACGACCCCGAACGACAGCAGGTCGCGGCCGGTGATCTTCATCGCGGTCGCCGCGTCCTCGGCGCGGCCCGCGTCGCGCCACAGGATCGAGGCGCAGCCCTCCGGCGAGATGACCGAGTACACCGAGTGCTCGAGCATGTTGATGCGGTCGCCGACGGCGATCGCCAGCGCGCCGCCGCTGCCGCCCTCGCCCGTCACGGTGACCACGATCGGCACCCGCAGCCGCGCCATCTCGCGCAGGTTGCGGGCGATCGCCTCGGCCTGCCCGCGCTCTTCCGCGTCGAGGCCCGGGTACGCGCCCGGGGTGTCGACGAAGGACAGGATCGGGCGCCCGAACTTCTCGGCCATCTGCATCGCGCGCAGCGCCTTGCGGTACCCCTCCGGCTTCGGCATGCCGAAATTGCGGCGGATCTTCTGCTTGGTGTCGCGGCCCTTCTGGTGGCCGAGGACGACGACGGCCTCGCCGCGGAAGCGGGCCAGCCCGCAGATCAGGGCCGGGTCGTCGCCGAACAGCCGGTCGCCGTGGATCTCGACCCAATCGGTGCACAGCGCCTGCACGTAGTCGAGCAGGTACGGCCGGCTCGGGTGGCGCGCCACCTGGGTCTTCTGCCACGGCGTCAGCGCCGCGAACACCTCGCGCCGCTGCTGGTCGAGCTGCTGGCGCACGCGCGTCGCCTCGCGCGTCTTGACGGGGTCGCCCGGGAAACGGGCCAGCTCGTCGAGCGTCTTCTGCAGCTCGCTGAGCGGGGCCTCGAAGTCTTGCTCGGCCATGTCGTTCGTGGTCTCCGCAGCTCTCGACGCCGCCTTCAGGCGGCGCCCTCGGCCCGCTCCGCCCGGCGCGCCAGCACCAGCGCGCCCTTGCCGAGCAGGCCCTCGATCTCGTCACGCAAAACCGGGTCCGGCCGCACGCGGTAGAAGGCGTTGGGCGCCACCGCGACGGTCACGCCCCCCGGGCGCAACAGCTCGAGGGTCACGGGGCACTCGCCCCGATGCGCGTCGAGTATATCGCGCAGCCTCTCGCCCTTCTGTCGGTCCCAGGTCGTGACCGGGACGCGGATCGTGACCGCCCGCGCCTCGGTCATCCGTGCCTTCTCGAGCGGCACGACCTCCGACGCGATCAGCCGGGTCTTGCCCTCGTCCTGCGGCTCGGCCTTGCCGCGGACCAGCACGACCGCGTCGTCGGCCAGCTCGGCGGCCACCTTCTTGTATGTCTCGGGGAACACCAGCACCTCGGTGGCGCCGCCCAGGTCCTCGAGCTGAAAGACCGCCATGCGGTCGCCCTTGCGCGTCTTCAGCGGCCGCAGCCCGGTGATCAGGCCGCCCACCGCCACCTCGCGCGTCTCCTTGAGCTGGGCCAGCGACGCCGAGTCGGCATTGGCGACCTGCGACAGCTCGGACTGGAAGCGCTCCAGCGGGTGACCGCTGATGAAGAAACCGAGCGACTCCTTCTCGAACGCGAGTCGCTCGCTCTCGGGCCAGTCGGGCACGTCGGGCAGCCGTTCCGGCGCGGCCGCGGCGCCGGGCGCCGGCGCCAGCAGCGCGCCGAACAGGCTGGACTGCCCCGCCTCGCGGTCGCGCTGCTTCTTCTGCCCGGCCTCGGTCGCGCGCTCGATCGCGGTGAACAGCGCGGCGCGGCGCGTCTCGAGCGAGTCGAAGCTGCCGCTCTTGACGTAGCTCTCGATCACCCGCCGGTTGATCGCCTTGAGGTCGACCCGCTCGCAGAAGTCGAACAGCGAGGAGAACCGCCCGCCCGCCCGGCGCGCGACGAGGTGGGCCTCGACGGCTCCCTCGCCCACGTTCTTGATCGCCGACAGGCCGAAGCGGATCGCACCGCTCGCCACCGTGAAGTACAGGTCGGACTCGTTGACGTCCGGCGGCAGGACCTTCAGGTCCATCTCCCGGCACGAGCCGATGTACTCGACCAGCTTGTCGGTGTTGGCGCGCTCCGAGGTCAGCAGCGCGGCCATGAAGTAGGCCGGGTAGTTGGCCTTGAAGTAACCGGTCTGGTAGGCGACCCAGGCGTAGGCCGCCGAGTGCGACTTGTTGAAGCCGTACCCGGCGAACTGCTCCATGTGGTCCCAGATCTTCTTCGCCTTCTTCTCGTTGACCCCGCGCGCGGCGCAGCCCTCGAGGAACTTCTGCATCTGGGCGGCCATCACGTCGAGCTTCTTCTTGCCCATCGCCTTGCGCAGGATGTCGGCCTCGCCCAGCGAGTAGCCGGCCAGCGCCGAGGCGATCTGCATGACCTGTTCCTGGTAGACCATGACGCCGTAGGTCCCGGACAGGATCGGCTCCAGCAGCGGGTGGTCGTAGACGACCTTCGTGTTCCCGTGCCGGCGCTTGATGAAGTCGTCGATCATCTGCATCGGCCCCGGCCGATACAGCGCGTTGAGCGCCGTCAGGTGCTCCAGGCGGTCGGGCTTGAAGCGCTTGAGGATGTCGCGCATGCCCTCCGACTCGAACTGGAACAGGCCCGATGTCTTGCCCGCCGCGAAGATCTCGTAGGTCTTCGTGTCGTCGAGCGGGATCAGGTCCGGGTCGACGTGGACGCCGGTCTGGGCCTCGATCATCTTCACGCAGTTGTCGATCAGCGTGAGCGTGCGCAGGCCCAGGAAGTCCATCTTGAGGAGGCCGATGCGTTCGACCCCCTTCATGTCGTACTGGGTGGTCAGGTCGCCGCCCTTGAACGAGGCGAGCGGCACCAGCTCCATCAGCGGCTTCGGCGAGATCACGACGCCGGCCGCGTGGGTCGAGGCGTGGCGGGTGGTGCCCTCCAGCCGCCGCGAGACGTCGATCAGCTCCTTGATCCGCGGGTCGCTGTCGTAGGCGGCCTTGAGCGGCGGCGACTCCTCGAGCGCCTTGTCGAGGGTCATCTTCAGGTCCGCCGGGATCATCTTGGCGATCTTGTCGGCGTCCGCGTACGAGAGGTCCATCACGCGGGCGACGTCGCGCACCACGGCCTTCGCCTTCATCGTGCCGAAGGTGATGATCTGGGCGACGTTCTCGCGGCCGTACTTGCGGGTGACGTACTCGATCACCTCGCCGCGGCGGTTCTCGCAGAAGTCGATGTCGATGTCGGGCGGGCTGACCCGTTCTTCGTTGAGGAAGCGCTCGAAGATCAGGTCGTATTCGATCGGGTCGAGGTCCGTGATTCGCATCGCGTAGGCGACCAGTGAACCGGCGGCCGAGCCGCGGCCGGGGCCGACGGGAATCCCGCGCTCCTTCGCGTAGCGGATGAAGTCCCACACGATCAGGAAGTAGCCGGAGAAACCCACCCGGCGGATGACGCCGATCTCCTTGTCGAGCCGTGCGTCGTACACGGCGCGCGCGTAGCGCAGCCGGCCCGCGTCGGACAGCGGCCCCAGCGTCTTCCAGCGGTCCTCGAAGCCGTCGCGGCAGACCTTCTCGAAGTAGGTCTCGATCGTGTACCCGGGCGGCACCTCGAAGCGCGGCAGCTCGTTGACGGACTGCAGCGTGAAGTCGCACATCTCGGCGATCTTCACGGTGTTGCTGATCGCCTCCGGGTGGTCCGGGAAGAGCGCCGCCATCTCGTCGCCGGTCTTCAGGTAGAACTCGTGGGTGTCGAAGCGGAGGCGGTCGCGGTCGGCGACCTTCTTGCCCGAGCCGATGCAGACCAGCACGTCGTGGGCGTGGTGATCCGAGTTGCGCAGGTAGTGGGCGTCGTTGGTCGCGACCAGCCCCAGCCCCGTGCGGTCCTTCATCCGCAGCAGCGCGCGGTTGACCTGGCGCTGCTCCTCGATGCCGTGGTCCATCACCTCGAGGAAGAAGCGGCCCTCGCCGAAGATGTCGCCGAACTGGCCGATCAGCTCCAGCGCCCGTGGCTCGTTGCCGTTGCGGATCTGGCGCGAGATCTCCGACGACAGGCAACCCGACAGCCCGACCAGGCCCTCGGAGTGCTTGGCCAGCAGGTCCTTGTCGATCCGCGGCCGGTAGTAGAAGCCCTCGGTGTAGCCGAGCGAGACCAGCCGCACCAGGTTGTGGTAGCCGGCGTCGTTGGTCGCCAGCAGCGTCAGGTGGTTGTAGGCGTCCTCGATGTCGCCGCCGCTGCGGTCGAAGCGGGTCTTCGGCGCGACGTAGATCTCGCAGCCGATGATCGGCTTGACGCCCTTGCTGCGGGCCGCGTCGTGGAAGGCGACGGCGCCGAACATGTTGCCGTGGTCGGTGATGGCCAGCGACTTCTGGCCGAGCTTGGCGGCCTCGCCGACCAGCTCGTC